>DAONGE010000001.1:0-171323 GCA_035403965.1 Candidatus Omnitrophota bacterium
TTACCGAATTATTGAGCTAGTACAACAGCTCTACGAACAAATTTAGAAACGTCCCGTGAGGAAAATGAGAAAATTTAAACGGATATATATTGAGATAACAAATGTGTGCAATCTTGATTGCGCATTTTGTCCCGGGACTTCACGCAAGGCCGGGTTTATGGATCTTGCCATGTTCGAAAAGATCTTGAACGATGTGAAACCTTTCTCAAGATTTCTATTTTTCCATGTAATGGGCGAGCCTCTATTGCATCCCGAGATAGACAAATTCCTTGATATAAGCGATAAATACGGGTTTAAGGTCAATATCACGACTAACGGCACGGTTATTGAAGAGGCGAAGGGAAAGATCCTCGGCAAGCCGGCGTTAAGGCTTGTGAATTTCTCGCTCCACATTCTTGACGAAAAGGAAGAAAAAGAAGCCGACGAATATTTGAAAAACGTATTCGCTTTTATTGATGACGTAAAAGGTACAGGAACGATCGTGTGCTTAAGGCTGTGGAATATAGAACAGAAGGAAAAGAGAAAGGCCGCGCGGAACGAATATGTTCTGAACGTGATAAAGAGACAGTTCAAACTCGAGGCCGATATAGAAGAAAATCCCACCGACAGCAACGGAATAAAAATAGCGGAAAATGTGTATGTGAATCAGGCCACATGTTTCGATTGGCCGGACATAAATATAAATGATCTCAGCGATAAAGGTTTTTGTCTGGGGCTTCGTGATCAGGCGGCGATACTTGTAGACGGAACCGTTGTGCCGTGTTGTCTGGACAGTGAAGGGGCTATGGCGCTTGGGAATATAAACAAGAAGCCTTTCTCGGAGATCATAGAAGGCCCACGCGCTAAAGAGATCTATAAAGGTTTTTCGGAACGCAAAGCCGTAGAGGCCCTGTGCAGGAAATGCGGTTATCGCGAACGGTTTGGTCTTGAATAAAACCAAGGGCTTTTTCATGGCCATGTATGTGGTTTTACATCCAGTTGAATTAGCGAAACGATTAAGGTGTGGAGTGAACACGATTTCCCGGTGGCGATGACGGAAGATCACATATTCTTGGTTTTACCCCGGAGAGCTTTATTTTGTATCGTTGCCCACGCGCGGCGAATAGCCAGATCCGTTTTTATGAACATAAGGCGCATCGCGGTATTGATCTTATTCATAAAAAGACGGAAGTGTCTTGAGAACGTGTTGAGATGTTTTATTTTTCCGCAGGAAGAGCATTTGATCGAGGATAATCGGCCGTCCAGAGAAACCGATGTTTTTGCGCCACATTCTTTACACCAGTATATTCCCGATACCGTAGGCCCGGTCGCGTATATTTTTCCGCATCGTTCCAGATAAGAAATGCCTATCCCAAAATATTCTTTTCCGGTCTGATTCAGAAAAGGGAAAACATTTTCCGGGTCAATATTCCGTTCGCGGCAATATCTTGCCAGAAGATATCCGAATTCCTCCGGAGAAAGATACCCGAAAAGTTTTTGTTCCGCGTGATATGATCCGCCCGGTGTCATAAAAAATCCTTCGGTCAGACCATTCAGGGTTTGTATCCCCAGGCCCAGATATATCCCAGAAACATCTACGGCTTTTTCCTCGTTGAATCCGGACGGGAAACGTTTTTTGACGTTCCACATATAGATATGGCCCATCTCATGCACCGTGACATTCACGATCTCTTTGATTTTTGTAAGCGATTCGGAATAGTAGACGGTTAAAAGGCCGTTGTTGTTTTGGATATACGCCGGAGGTTTATCGGCACCGTGGTATCCGGCTATTACGCCGTATGGAAGGCCGATCACGTCTTTTACGCGTTCCAGTATGATCTCCGGACGAGTGCCTTCGGGACAGCCAAGGTCGAGAGCGAGCCCCTCTCCTTCATATCTGACGTTCGACAGTATATCGTAGTATTCATCCACAAGGCCGGTATCGATCTTTATCATGAAAAGATCGTGTAACCAGGCCCCGATAATGAAGATAACCGGCAGAATAAGAATGACGAAGAGGATCTTTTTAACGGTCTGTTTCCTGAACATGAAGCATAGTATATCATAAGAGAAAATATTTGTAACACATGCCATAATTTATGTATAATGTCAGGAATGTCCATCCCGTGAAAAATGGTAAAACGGAGGATAGGACATTAAAACGAAAAATCAGGGAGTTAATCATGGCTACGCCTTTAGAAAAATGGGTTGAGGAACAGGCGAAACTTACAAAACCGGATAGGATATATTGGTGCGACGGGTCCGAAGAAGAAGCCCGGCGTCTTATAGAGATCGGCATGAAAGAAGAAAAGATAGGGACAACGCCGATATTTCAAGAACTAAACCATAAAAACTGGCCTGAGGCGTATTATCATAAAAGCCATCCAACGGATGTTGCCCGCACGGAACACCTGACGTTCGTATGTCATCCAGACAAAGAAACAGCCGGACCAAATAACAACTGGATGCATCCCGACGAAGCGAAGAAGCTTATGACAAAACTGTCCGACGGCTGTATGAAGGGCAAGACCATGTATGTTCTGCCATACATGATGGGGCATGCGGATTCTCCTTATGCGAAAGCATGTGTACAGCTTACCGATGTCAGTTATGTCGCCGTAAGTATGCGCATAATGACGCGCATGAGTAAACAGATTATAAATAAGATCGGGTCAAGCGATAATTTCGTGAAAGGTCTTCATTCGGTCGGAGATTTCGATCCGAACAAAAGATATATCATGCATTTTCCGGACGAACATTTTGTGTGGAGCATAGGTTCCGGTTATGGCGGGAACGCGCTTTTAGGTAAGAAATGTTTTTCGCTACGGATAGCGTCGTGGTCGGGGCTTAAGGAGGGATGGCTCGCTGAACACATGGTGATACTCGGCGTTCAGGATCCGAAAGGGAGAACGACTTATATCACGGCCGCTATGCCTTCGGCTTGCGGAAAAACTAATCTGGCCATGCTTGAGTCGGCCCTTCCGGGATACAAGATATGGACGCTCGGGGACGATATCGCATGGATGAACGTGGGCCCGGACGGCAGGCTTTATGCAATAAATCCGGAAGCCGGATTTTTCGGCGTGGCCCCGGGAACTTCGATGAAAACTAACCCGAACATGATGAAAACACTTAAGGCCGGTAAATTCTATCCGGCAATCTTCACAAATACGGCCGTAAATCCAGATACCAACGAACCTTGGTGGGAAGGGCTTGACGGGGAAACTCCGAAAAATCTGATAGACTGGCAGGGCGAAAAATGGAACAAAGAAAAAGGAACGAAGGCTGCGCATCCTAATTCCAGGTTCACGGTTTCGATATATAACTGTCCGACACTTTCAAAAGAAGTGGATAACCCGAAGGGCGTGCCTATATCGGCTATTCTTCTCGGTGGCAGAAGATCAAGGTTGATACCGCTCGTTACCGAGGCGTTCAACTGGCAACACGGTGTATTTATGGGCGCAAGGACCGGATCGGAAACGACGGCTGCGGCGACGCATAAAGAAGGCGTTCTGAGAAGAGATCCGATGGCTATGCTGCCGTTTTGCGGATATAACATGGGTGATTATTTTAAACATTGGATGAATGTCGGAAAACGAATGACGAACCCGCCGAAAATATATTCGGTCAACTGGTTTAGGACAGACGATCAGGGCAAGTTCATCTGGCCGGGGTTCGGCGACAATATACGCGTTCTGAAATGGATAATCGACAGGGCGCACGGGGATGCGTCCGCGAAAGAAACACCGATCGGTTTTGTTCCCGAGGCTAAGGATCTGGATATGACTGGGCTTAATATTCCGGCCGACAAAATGAACAAGCTGCTGAGCGTTGACAAGAACGAGTGGAGCGACGAATTGGCCGATATAGAGAAATTCCTAGGTCAGTTCGGGACGCATACGCCGCAGGAAATGTGGGATGAATACCAAAATCTCGCGAAAAAAATAAAGTGATCACGGAACGAATCTAAATTTTAAGGAGCGTAAATGGAGTTAATTTCGCAGTTAGTGGATATTGTCATTCACTTTGACAAACATCTGAGCGTTATAATACAGAACCTGGGCAACTGGTCGTATCTCATGTTGTTCGTTATAATTTTCTGTGAAACCGGGCTTGTCGTAACGCCGTTCTTGCCGGGAGACTCGCTTCTTTTTGTCGTCGGCGCGTTCGCGGCTTTGGGCTCTTTCGATATTTTTTGGCTATGCGCGGTACTCGCTTTCGCGGCGATAGCGGGCGACAGCGTCAATTATGCTATTGGAAAGATATTTGGCGAAAAATTATTCCGGAACGAGAGATCGAAAATATTCAAAAAAGAATATTTAGTGGAAACGCATAATTTTTACGAAAAATACGGCGGAAAAACTATAATCCTCGCCAGGTTTATTCCGATAATCAGGACATTCGCTCCGTTCGTGGCCGGTATAGGAAAAATGAGCTATCTGAAGTTTTTTGCGTACAATGTCTGCGGTGGCATTTTATGGATCACCGCTTTTGTTTGCGGAGGATTCTTTTTCGGGAATACGCCGGTAGTGAAGAAACATTTCCATTTAGTGGTCCTTGCCATCATAGTTATTTCGGTGCTTCCCGCCGTGATAGAATACTGGAAGCATACGAGATCGAAAAAATCCTAAATAACAGATAGAGAATTCTATCCGGAGGAACAAATGTCCTTATCAGATCAGGCTGTACAGGAGATCAAAGGGCTTTCCGAAGACGAGGTTATGGCCCGTTTTAAAAAAGACGGATATAACGAATTGCCGTCATCCCGCCGCCGCGGCGTATTGAATATCCTCTTTGGTGTGTTCAAAGAACCGATGTTCATTCTTCTTGTGGCATGCGGAACGCTTTATCTTCTTTTGGGGGATATGGGTGAGGCTTTGATGCTTCTCGGGTTCGTCTTCGTAGTGATGGGGATCACAGTATACCAGGAAGGGAAAACGGAAAAGGCCATAGAAGCGCTTCGCGATCTCTCAAGTCCGCGAGCTCTTGTTATAAGGAACGGTGTCCAGAAAAGGATACCGGGCCGAGAAGTTGTCGTAGGTGATATTATTATTCTCCGGGAAGGCGACAGGGTCCCCGCGGATGCGCGTCTTATCTGGGATATAAACATGACCGTGGACGAATCTCTTTTAACGGGCGAGTCTGTTCCAGTAAGAAAGAGCGTTTCGGATCACGTTACGAGCGAGAACAAAAGACCCGGCGGAGACGATTCGCCGTTCATTTTTTCCGGTACGCTTGTGGTCCAGGGCCAGGGAATAGCGGAAGTAACGGAAACAGGCGGGAATACCGCAATGGGTAAGATCGGTAAAGTCCTGCGGGAGATCGAAAGTGAAGAAACATATTTGCAGAAAGAAACCGGAAAACTGGTTAAATATGTTTTTGCGGTCGCCGTTGTTCTTTGTTCTATAGTCGTGATCGCGTATGGTCTTACACGCGGGGACTGGTTAAAAGGGTTTTTGTCCGGGATAACTTTAGCGATGGCGATGCTGCCCGAAGAACTGCCGGTGGTTCTTACTATTTTTCTAGCGCTTGGCGCCTGGAGGATGTCCAAAAAAAATGTTCTGACAAGAAAAGTCGCCGCGGTTGAGATACTGGGCTCGTCCACTGTGTTGTGTGTTGATAAGACGGGGACTTTAACGCAGAATAAAATGTCCATCAAAAGAATATTCAACGGGAAAGAATATTACGACATAGATCCTAAACACGAAGAACTGTTGTCTGAAAATTTTCACGAACTTATCGAATACGGTATTCTTGCCAGCAAAAAAGATCCGTTCGATCCGATGGAAAAGGCCCTCGAAGAATTGGGACGCATAACTTTGCATGAGACCGAGCATATTCATCATGATTGGCCGCTTGTGGAGGAATATCCGCTTTCAAAAGAAATGCTGGCGTTATCCCATGTATGGGAAACGGGAGACAGAAAACGATATCTGGTCGCGGCCAAGGGCGCGCCCGAGGCGATCGCCGACCTTTGTCACCTTAGCGAGGCCGAAAGATCCGCGCTTTCAAAAAATATTTTTTCCATGGCGAGTGAAGGATTGCGCGTTCTCGGAGTTGCTAGTTCTTTCGTCGCGAAAAAAGAACTGCCGCCCAATCAGCACGATTTCAATTTCAAATTTTTGGGACTTATAGGCCTTGCCGATCCCGTGCGGGAAAGCGTTCCCGCGGCTGTTAAGGAATGTTACGGCGCCGGGATAAGAGTGATCATGATAACCGGGGATTATCCGGTAACGGCTCAGCGCATAGCGAAGGAGATCGGCCTCGAAAATCCGGATAGGACCATAACAGGCCCGGAAATTGAAAAAATGTCCGCTGAAGAGCTTGGCGAAAAGATCCGCGGCATCAATATTTTTTCGAGGGTGGTCCCGGAACAGAAATTGCAGATAGTTAACGCGTTAAAAGCGACAGGTGAAGTAGTGGCCATGACCGGGGATGGCGTAAATGACGCGCCGGCGCTTAAATCGGCCAATATCGGCGTCGCGATGGGTGAACGCGGAACGGATGTCGCGCGTGAATCTTCCGATATAGTTCTTTTGAAAGACGATTTTTCATCTATAGTTGAAGCCGTCAGGATGGGAAGACGCATATTCGATAACCTGAAAAAAGCCATGGCGTATATCATAAGCGTGCATGTCCCGATCGCCGGGAGTTCCCTGATCCCTATACTTTTAGGATGGCCTATAATGCTGTACCCTGTGCATATAGTATTTCTGGAACTAATAATTGATCCGGCATGCTCGGTGGTTTTTGAGGCCGAACCCGCGGAAAAAAATATTATGGAAAGAAAACCGCGCGATCCCGGAGAATCCCTTTTCGGAAAAAAAATGATCATACTCAGTTTTTTACAGGGCATATTTTCGTTGTTTGTCGTGATGGCCGTTTTTCAGATATCGCTGGCGGCTGATCAGGGCGAAGCCGGGGCGAGGACACTGGCCTTTACAACGCTTATTATCTCGAATATCTGTCTTATACTTACGAACAGATCATGGTCAAGGAGCATACTCGCTTCGTTCGCCGTTCTGAATAACGCGCTTATAGGTGTTGTTTCTGGAGCGATCGTTTTTTTAGCGATTGTGTTATACGTACCGGTATTTCAGAAATTGTTCCATTTCGCGACATTGCACCGGCTTGATATTATTATCTGTTTTACGGCAGGAGTGCTTAGCGTGGTTTGGTTTGAGTTTCTAAAAATGATATTTAATAAAAAGAATGTTGATCTTATGCGGGAAGACAGTGGAAGGTAAAAGAGCAGCTAAATCGGGCAGAGCGCGCGCATATATGTGGTATGTGTATATGTTAAAATGTTCGAATGGCGCGTTATATACCGGAATGACGAACGATATCGAAAAAAGGATAAAAAAACACAATACCGGACAAGGAAGCGCGTACACCAGGAGTCATTTGCCGGTATTTTTGGTGTATAGCGAGAAGCGCAAGACAAGATCAGCGGCTTTAAAGCGTGAAGCGGAGATAAAACGGTACTCTAGAAAAGGGAAGATGGAATTGATCAGTGAAAAAAGATGAATAAATGTGACAAAGCGGTACAATATGGTAAAATATACAAGTTGTTAGGAATACGGTCGCAAAAAAAGGAGGGTATGATGAAGAAATTTTTCGTGATAGTTATTGCGGGGATTTTTTTGAGCCTTTCACTCGTAGCGGCACCGGTTTATGCTGAAAATGTATTTGATAAAATAGGGGATTGGTGGGCAACACGCGGTAAGAGCGACATGGAAAAAAACATGATACTTACGCAGCGTAAGGCTGCTAGAGCGGCAAAAGAGGCCGAAAAGGAAATGAACAAAACAGGAAAAGAAATGAATAAACAGTTTGATAAGGCTTTTGGGAAATAAATAGTGCAGGTAACATAAAACGAAAGGGATGAAATTTATGAAGAAGCTGATGAGTTTGATGACGATGGTTTTAGCGGTTTCTGTGGCTTTGATATCACCGGCGTTTGCGGCTGAGAAGACCGCTGACACCGCGAAAACCGCAACAGCGGCGGAAACCAAGACTACGCCGGATCCGAACGCGAAGGCTGTGGAAAAGGCGAACACAAAAGCGAAATTCAAAAGGGCTACTACAGGCGCGACAACAGGCGCGAAGACAAAAGGGAAATATAAACTCAGAAAGAACAGAATGAAAGGTAAAAAAGGCGCGGCGACAACAGCCGCCACTGCTCCAGCCGCTGCAGCGACAGCTACGGGCGCGACAGCCACGGGCGTGGCGACCACGGCTGCGGAAACCGCAGCTACAGCCGCTGCCACGACGGATCCAGCCGCGAAGAAGTAAGGAAAAAGATGTTTTTTCACAACACCCCGGAGAATTTCCGGGGTGTTTGTTTTTAGTGGGGATAATGATGTTGGAATATAATGGATATATGGGGACAGGACAATCCTCTGCGGCTATGATTAATCGCTATCTTCAGCGAGTGAAATGAGGTATAATAGCTCAGGGTTAATGTATAAAAGCACGGTAGGTTATTGTGCTAAGCCCATCACAATTCACAAAATGAGGTAGAAGATGCAGGGACATGAGAGTCAAGGTTTTTACGCGTATGGTATAGCTCCGGCAATACTTGAGAAATTGGCAAAGATGAAGATCACAAAGCCGACGCCCATACAGGCGAAAGCTATTCCGGAAGGGATACAGGGAAAAGACATTATCGGTGTTGCCGAAACAGGCACGGGGAAGACACTCGCTTTCGCTATCCCGATATTACAGAAACTAGCGCAGAATAAACAACATAAGGCGCTTATTCTTGTCCCCACCAGGGAACTTGCGGCGCAGGTGGATGAGACTTTTAGAAAAGTCGTACATTTGCCGGATATAAAAATAGCGATCGTTATAGGCGGGGCCTCGATGGGGGATCAGATCAGGGCCTTAAAAAGCAACGCGAGGGTTATTATCGCGACTCCGGGACGTTTGATAGATCATTTAGACAGGCGCACTGTAAATCTGGCGAGTGTCGGGATTATCGTCCTTGATGAGGCGGACCGTATGCTGGATATGGGATTCAAGCCGCAGATCGAAGAAGTCCTTAAGTTCGTTCCCAAAGAAAGACAGACGATGTTGTTTTCGGCCACTATTCCGCAAGAGATCATGAGCCTTGCTTCCAGATACATGAAGTTGCCGATAAGCATAGAGATCTCTCCGTCCGGGACAATAGCCTCGAAGGTGAGTCAGGAACTTTTTATAGTTAAAAGCGAGGAAAAAAGAAAATTACTTTCAAAAATGCTCGAACAGTATCCCGGTGCCGTTCTTATCTTTTCAAGGACGAAAAGAGGTGCCGGAAAGATAAAGCGAATGATAGCCGATATGGGGCATAGCGCCGCGGAAATACATTCCGACAGGACGCAGGGGCAGAGAAAGCAGGCACTGGACGGATTTAGGTCGGGAAGGTTCAGAATACTTGTAGCGACTGATATAGCTGCGCGCGGGATCGATGTTACCGGGATAGAGCTTGTTGTTAATTATGATCTCCCGGAGGATGCCGAAAATTATGTGCACCGTATAGGTCGCACTGGAAGAGCCGGTCACGAGGGACACGCCGTTTCTTTCGCGACCCCGGATCAGGGAGACGAGGTAAGAAAGATAGAGAAGACCATAAGGACTAATCTTCCGGTATCCGAGCATCCGGAAATACCCGGGAGTAAATTCGATCAGGCGATCGCCTCGAAACCGGCTAAGTTCTGGCAATTCAAAAAACGGCCCGGGCAATCATCAAGGCCTACGTCGTTTCACAGCAAGAAACCTGGTTTTCGCCGGCATTGAAGGCAGGAAATAAAAGGCCGTTCTATTAAAGCGATAAAGAAAATAAGCTTAGAGAACGGCCTTTTTATCTGAAAAAACGATAAAAATCCCAGCAGGAACGTATGCATATTAGAGGGAAAGTAACACAATTTAAATTTTAAGTCAGGAAAGGGATCTGGAAATGATAGAAATAAGCGATCTTAGTAAAAGCTACGCCAATCAGCTTCTTTTTGAAAAAGCGACTTTTACGATACTTCCGGGCGAGAGAATCGGACTTGTCGGACGTAACGGTCACGGAAAATCGACTTTGTTCAGGATCATTATCGGCGAGGAAACTCCGGACGAGGGTAAAATCTCTCTTCCTAAGAATTACCGAATAGGGCATTTGCGGCAGATCCTTAATTTTACGGAAAATACCGTTCTTGGAGAAACCGCCAAAGGACTTCAGGCGAATCTTGAAGACGAAGTATGGCGGGCAAAAAAAATATTAATGGGCCTTGGTTTCCAGGAAACTGATCTCGAAAGATCACCTAAGGTTTTTTCGGGTGGTTATCAGATGAGGATAGAACTTGCGAAGGTTCTTGTTTCAGAGCCAGACATGCTTTTGCTCGACGAGCCGACGAACTTTCTGGATATTGTCTCGATACGGTGGCTCGAAAAATTTCTAAAAGGATGGAAGGGCGAGCTGATTATCATCAGCCACGACAGGAATTTCATGGACAGCATTGTTACACACGTAGTGGGAATAAACAGGACAAAAATAAATAAAGTCGAAGGACGAACCGAAAAATATTATTCATACATAGAAGACGCCGAAGTTATTCATGAAAAACATCGTCTTAACGAGGAGAAAAAACGCAAACAGATCGAAGATTATGTAACGACTTTTAGGGCGAAAGCCCGGCGGGCAAAATCCGTACAGTCCAGCATTAAAATGCTTGATAAGATGGAAAAGATACAGAAGCTCGATAATATAAAAACGCTTTCTTTTTCTTTTGTGTCCGCGCCGTTCAAGGCTCCGGTTGTGATGGAGGCCAAGGGAATATCCTTTTCTTATGCGGGCGGCCGACCATATCTGATAAATAATTTCAATCTTGTTGTCGAACGCGGTGAAAAAGTATGTATCGCCGGTGCGAACGGAAAAGGTAAGACCACTTTGGCCAAAATACTGTCCGGTGTTATTAAGCCGCTTGAAGGGGAGATAAAATACAGCCCACAGATGATAATGGCGTACTATGAACAGGGGAACACCGCCAAGCTGGATCCGACAATGACGATCGAGGACGAGATCCTGTCGGCGTCTCCTGAGCTTCAGAAGACCGAGGTTCGGAACATCTGTGGTGCGATGATGTTTTCTGGAGATAACGCGCTGAAGAAGATATCCGTGTTGTCAGGAGGAGAAAGAAGCAGGGTGCTTCTGGGAAAAACCATTCTCTCCCCGTCGAATTTGCTGATACTGGATGAACCGACGCATCACCTTGATGTTGAGTCTTGTTCCGCGCTTTTTCAGGCCGTTAAAGAATATGACGGGGCGACCATAGTCGTAACGCACGATGAATTCTTTCTGCATCAGGTTGCGACAAAACTTATTATATTCAGAGATGACAGGATAATCGTTTTCCCGGGTAATTATTCGGAATTTTTGGCACAAATGGGATGGAATGACAGTTCTCCGATGCAGAAGGAACCATACGCGGAAAAGCAGAAAAAAGAGGAAAAATTCCAAAGCGCAGCGAATAGAAAAGAAGAAAGAAAGATACGCGCTGAAATAAGAGCCGCCAGGCAGGTCAAGATAGGTCCGCTTGAAACAAAAGTAAAAAATCTTGAAAATATGATCGCGGACGCCGAAAAAGAACATACGACCCTGGCGGAATCGCTTATAAAAAGTTCCGAACAGCAGGACGCATCCGAAATAGCTGTGCTTTCAAAAAAATATAACGCGATCAAGGTCCAGGTGGACCATTTGTACGAAGAACTGGATCGGGCGATCGCCGCGCTGGAAAAAGCAAAACGGGAAATGGGAGAGGATGTATAAGTTTTAGCTTTTACAGTGATAATGTTTTTGTAAATATTGTCTTACAGATATAACGGGTGTAAGCTTTTCTTTTGGAAGGGAACAAAGGAGGAGGTTATGTACCGCGATACGGAAAGTTTGAAAAACGAGGAAGTAAAAGAATTTTTTGACAAATGGAAAACGTATAAGAAAGCGATGGACCTGGATTATATAGGACATCGTGGCGCGTATGACACCCTCAAAAAATACGTGAATAGCCACTACAAAGCACGACCTTTCAGTATTATTGATTTCGGATGTGGTGACGCTGAATTCATGTCAGAGGTCCTTAAAGAGACCACGATCAAAGGATATAAAGGGATAGACCTTTCTCCTGTAGTGATCAAGATGGCCAAGAAAAACATGGCCGGCATAAAATGTTCCAAAGAATTCAAACAGGCCGATCTTATGGATTGTATAGGTAAAGGAACGCGTGCTGATATAGTATGGACAGGGCTTTCTATCCATCATCTGCCGTTGGAATATAAAAAGAAATTCATAAAAAAATGCGGGCAGATATTCTCCAAGGAAAAAGGGACGCTGCTTATACACGAACCGTTGCGCAGGGAACGGGAGAGCATGAAGACGTATCTTAAGAGACTCAAAAACCTGTGTGACAAAGAATGGGACGAACTTACGACCCGGCAGAAAGCAGAATTTTACGGGCATATTGAGGCTACTGATCTGCCCGAACCGCTTTCGTTCTATCAGAGCATCGGGAAAGAAGCCGGTTTCAGTTCGGTAGATCTTCTTTACATGGATAAACACGACGTGCATGGTGTAGTGGTTTTTACGATGGGAAGATGACATGGAAGAAACGGATTATGTGGTTAAGTGGGAAGAAATATCGCGTTATGACGTGACACAAGCCGCGTCGGAATTCGCGCAACTGTCTCAGGAGGAAGCCAGCCGTGTAGTAGACACATTGGGGATGAACTATATCTCCGAAATAGTGGGACGTGTGGCTACGGATGCCGCGACAGCGATGCTTCGCAACATGTCGGACGAAATACGGCAGACTGTTTTAGCCAAAATAGAATCTGAAAAAGCGTCGGATATCAGGGAGTTGCTTTCATATCCGGAAGGAACGGCCGGGGCCATCATGGCAAAGGAATTTTTGGCCATTCCGGTAGAAGCCACTATTAAAGAAGCGACAAAATATCTGCAGACACTGTCCGGCGGGAAGAAAGGTAAAGTTTCGTATATTTATGTAGTTGATCGCAACCGCAGACTTGAAGGAGTGATCCAGATAAGGGATCTGATATTTCATTCACCGGATAAACCTATACGCGAGATACTTATAAGCCCCGTCGTTCAGGTTGAAACGATGATGTCGCAGCTTGATATCGCGCGGCTTCTGAAACGGCACAGATACCTGGGACTTCCGGTTGTGGATGCCGAACAGAGGATAGTCGGCGTGATAAGTGCCGATAATGTCCTTCAGGCTGTCGAAGAGGAAGCAGAAGACGATATTGCAAAGATTGTTGGTACGAGTTCCGAAGAAATAAAAACACATTCTGTTAAAAAAGTAATACGTATGCGCTTGCCATGGCTGTTGATCAGCGTTCTAAGCGGACTTATGTGCGCGTTGATATCGGGATTATTCAGGAACAGTATTGCCGATATCGCGGTGTTGTTCCTTTTTGTCCCGATAGTTCTCGGTCTTTCGGAAAGCGCCGGCGTGCAGAGCGCTATAATCGTTGTAAGGAATATTACGGCCGGGATCATAACCTTCAAAAAAACAGGGGCACTTTTTGTGAGAGAATTTTTAGCGGCGATGTTCATAAGCATAATATGCGGAACCATTGTCGGCGCTTTTGCGTGGATGTTGCATAAACTTTTCGCGATAGGGATCGCGATAGCGGTGTCGATGTTCATCACAATGTTGATATCTTCTATTATCGGAGTATTTTTACCGTTCGTTTTCAAAAAATTTAAAATTGACCCGGCTTTCGCGGCCGGGCCGATCGTACTGGCGATATGCGACATACAGACGATATCGGTCTATTTTACAATATCGGCGTACATCCTTAAATTGCTTTAGATCAAATTCCGCCGGATGGGGGAGCCTGGTCGTCGTTTTCCGGAGAATCGGATTGTTGAGGGTCGGGAGGAATATCGTATTCCTCATTATATGCGTCCTGCGAACTTAACGACGAGCTGCTTCCAGAAGAGGATGAACCATAGGAACTTTCCATCGGGTCATCATCGTTATTCCCGGAAACGATATCGCCGCTGTCATCAATGCTTTCACTTTCGGCGAAAACAAATCCGGACGTGAACAGTAAAAAGAAAAGAAGGGACAAGTAACGAAATAATTTCATGGCGGTCTCCTTTTTGTTGAATATTAAATAAGTACCACATAACTCGTGTGGAATCAAATCGCAAGCGACTAATTCGGTCTCCGGCTTTTATCTTTTAAAGGCAAAACAAATAGCTACGGTGGGCATGTCCGATTCGCTTTTTCATTTTTGATCTCCCGGCGTTTGACTCGCGCTGATGCGTAAATTATTTTTAATCGGATAACGGCAAATCGGACATGCCCACCGTAGCTATTCATGCTTTTTGTATAGTGACAGATGCGAAAAACATATGCGAGTACACCTTCAGTTGAATTAGTGAAATGAGACGGTATGGTGTGAATACCTTTTTAACGGAGAAGTTTGTGTGCTTTCGTACGTGGCATCGTGAGGCCGAGCGGGCACGGATCCGGCGGAGCGACATATTTATTTCATGGATCCCCGCCTTCCACCTCCGCTTTTATATCAAAAACTTATATAGCTACGGCGGACGCGAAAGCGCGCGGGGATGACATTTTTGGCGACGCCGGAGAGCGAGGCCGAGCGCTGAGCGAAGAAATCCTCGCAGGGGATTTCGAGCGTCCACGGTAGAAAGAACACAAACTTCTCCGAAAACGGAAATCGTTTAGGAGCCGTACTCCCCATTCCGCCAATTAACAAAACGAGCGCAAATTATCATTCCTTATAAACTGGGGAGCGTCCGGATAATAGGAATATGAGAGGCGGATTCCGGAAAGGTGTTGACAAAAGAGAAAAGGCGCGATATACTCTACTATGTTGATAGGGATTATAGTGAATAGGAGGCGAAGATGAAGATAACATATAAAGGTGATTACGCGCTGAAGGCGGTTCTTGATCTTTCAGTGAATTATGGGAAGGGCGTTGTGACCATAAATGACATGGCGAAGCGAATAGATGTGCCCATCAAATTTTTAGAGCAGGTATTGCTTGAACTGAAAAAAGGGGGATTTGTAGATAGTAAACGCGGGAAGATTGGCGGATACTATTTAGCGAAAGCGCCTCTGAAAATAACGGTCGGCGATGTGATAAAATTCATAGAGGGACCGATCGAACCTATTGCCTGTGTGAAAGATAATTACGGCGGATGTAAGGATATGTATAAATGCGCGTTTAGGGAAGTATGGCGAAAGGTCTTTCGGGCGACTTCCGAAATAGTGGATAATGTCACGTTTGAAGAGCTGGTGTACAAGGTAAAACCTGCGGAAGAAATATATTCATACTCTATATAGGAGAGAGAACAATGATAGGTATAATTTGTATAGATCGAATGTGATGAAGCATATCAATGATATGCAGAGTAAAGATATTTCTAATAAAAAATGGAGGAAAAAATGAGTAAGATAGATAAAAAACTGAAAACGGAAAGTATATTGTTACACGGAGGGCAGGAGGCGGATCCTACCACGGGTTCTCGTGCCGTTCCTATATATCAGACTGCGGCTTATCAATTCAAAAATACGGATCACGCCGCGAGACTTTTTAATCTGACCGAACCGGGAAATATTTATGTACGGTTAATGAATCCCACAACGGATGTTTTTGAAAAAAGGATGGCTCTTCTCGAAGGCGGGATAGGCGCTCTTGCCGTGGCGAGCGGACAGTCTGCGATAAGTATATCAATATTAACCCTGGCGCAGTCTGGGGACGAGATAGTTTCCGCGGATAATTTATACGGAGGAACATATACGCTGTTTCGCTATACGTTTGCGAAAATGGGGATAAAAGTAAGATTTGTTAAATCCACGGATCTCGCCGCGATTGAAAAAGCAATAACGCCGAAAACAAAAGCGATATATGCGGAATCCATAGGGAACCCGAAGCTTGATGTGACGGATATTGCAGCGCTCGCGAAGATAGCGCATAAAAACGGTATTCCGCTGATTCTTGATAACACGGTTTCGCCGTATTTGCTCCGTCCGATCGAGTATGGAGTGGATATAGTGGTTTACTCCGCTACGAAGTTCATCGGCGGGCACGGGACATCGCTCGGCGGTGTGATAGTCGATTCCGGAAAATTTGACTGGACTAATGGTAAATTTCCGTTGATATCGGGGCCGGATCAAAGTTATCACGGTATCGATTTTGTAAAAGCACTTAAATCACAGGGGAACATAGCATACATTACGAAAGCTCGTGTTACAGTATTGAGGGATCTCGGAGCGACCCTTTCGCCGTTCCATTCTTTTCTGTTTTTGCAGGGGCTCGAGACTTTGCATCTCCGTATGCCGAGGCATGCCGAAAACGCGCTGGCGGTCGCGAAACACCTGGAAAAACATCCTAAGGTGGCCTGGGTGAATTATCCGGGGCTTGATTCGAGTCCGGAAAAAAAGAAATCGGATAAGTATCTTAAAAAAGGAGCCGGCGCGATAATAGGTTTTGGGATAAAAGGCGGGCTTAAGGCGGGGAAAAAATTCATTGATTCACTGGAACTGATCTCGCATCTGGCCAATATAGGCGACGCTAAAACGTTGGCGATACATCCGGCTACGACCACGCATCAGCAGCTTTCGGATGAGGAGCAGATAGCTAGCGGAGTTACAAAAGATTTTATCAGGTTGTCTATAGGGATAGAGAATGTAGAGGACATTATAGCGGATATAGATCAGGCGCTTGAGAAAGCATGATCAAAAGTATCATGTGTCATGTGTCAGGGCGGCCGAAAAGGAACCCTTTTGTATCATGACACATGATACTTGATACATAAAAAAGGTACAAAGGAGGCAGCCATGGCCAGAATATTCGAAGACATAACTAAAACTGTTGGGAACACTCCATTGGTTCGGATAAATAAATTAGCAAAAGAGTCCGGGGCCAATGTATTGGCCAAACTTGAATATTTTAATCCCTTGTCCAGCATAAAGGACAGGATAGGTGTCGCGATGATCGAAGCCGCCGAAAAGTCCGGCGATCTGAAAAAAGGATCCGTTATAATAGAACCTACCAGCGGTAATACCGGTATTGCACTGGCTTTTGTGGCGGCGGCCAGAGGATACAGACTTATTCTTACTATGCCCGAAACAATGAGCATCGAGAGACGGCAGCTTTTAAAAATATTAGGAGCCGAAATTATTCTTACCGAAGGATCAAAAGGGATGTCCGGGGCGGTAGAAAAGGCGGAAGAATTGGGTAAGAATATACCAAAAAGTTTTATCCCGCAACAGTTCAGTAACCCGGTAAATCCCGAAATACACAGGAAAACAACGGCCGAGGAAATATGGAAAGATACCGACGGTAAAGTGGATGTTTTTATAGCGGCGGTCGGAACGGGCGGCACGCTTACCGGGGTCGGCGAAGTTTTAAAGAAAAAAAATCCGTCGGTAAAGGTCATAGCGGTTGAACCTGCGGATTCGCCGGTGCTTTCGGGGGGGAAACCCGGTGCGCACAAAATCCAGGGGATAGGCGCGGGGTTCGTTCCTAAAGTGCTTAACCGGGAAGTTTATGATGAGATCATCAGGGTAAAACACGAGGATGCAGGTGATATCGCGCGGCGTCTTGCGCGTGAAGAAGGGATCCTGTCCGGGATCTCAAGCGGGGCTAATATCTGGGCTGCGCTCGAAGTCGCAAAACGTGAAGAGTCAAAAGGGAAAAGCATAGTCGCTATAATTTGTGATACCGGCGAACGATATCTTTCGACATGGCTTTTTCAGGAATATCTTGCGTAAAATCAGAGGTAAGAGGACGGGATCTAGGAGGGAAATAATACTTTTGGTTCCGAGATGCCGTTCGTAAGCGCGTGAATCTGTCTAATATCCCACAAGATCGGGTTACTAACCAGTGCCTTGTTCCATATTTTTGAAGTACAGTGTATAATATCATTATTGGTAATATAATATGGAAAAGACGATCAAGTGACCACTTAAACTGACCTATGAATATCCAAAATATTATGGACGTTGTTATATGGCAAAAAGATTACATCATGTTTGCCGAGGGATTCTTTTTTCTTTTGATTTCCGTAGTGACATGTCTTCTGTATAACTATGAGAAAAGAGAAATAGGGTGGAATTGGTTCTCGGTGTATACGGGCATGCATGCGGTATTGCTTTTTGCCGGGGTTGTAATGATCAGCGTTAATGAACCCCCTTGGTGTGCTTTTCTCAGACAGATGTTGAATCTCATTTCGTATTTTTTCCTTATAGAGTTTGCGAGGGTCTCGTACTGCAAAAAGAACAAGGTGAACAGTGTTCCGTGGATATACCTGGTGATATTTCCGATATTAATAATAGCGGAAAATTTCCGGATAATAGATCTTTGGACCGGAGGCACACAGATACTGAAAATAGCGGGTGCCTTTTTTTCCGGATGGACGTTGTGGCGGTTTTCTCTTGGCAAAGACGAGAAGAAACGTCGTGTGCTTCAGCCCATAGCGGTGATATTTGTAATATTGGCTTTAATCGAATGGGTAGTGGCGACAAAGCTATATTTTTTACCGCGTAATTCTACCGCAGACGCGCTGGATCCTTTGAATGTGGTTTTCAGCGTGCTCGCGATAGAGATATTGTTCTCTTCAGCCGCGATGGTCTTATTGTGGAAATATTATTACGTTATCCGAAAAGAAAAATTGCCGGGTTGCTGGAAAAATATAAACAGAGAAATAAGGGTGATGGTCGGTAGTATAGCCGTGATAATTATTGCCGGTTGGTATTTGGCCCAGCAAAAAGGCGAATTGACAGATAACGAAGAAAAAGAACAATTATATTCACATGCCTTGCTGGCGGCCAAAGCGTTTCCAGCCGAAGATATTCTCCGATTGACCGGCACGCTCCGTGACATGCAGTGGGGAGGATATCATAAAATAAGGCATCAGCTTAAAAGGATTTGTACGGAACTTCCGCGTTGCAGGTTCGCGTATATATTCGGGGAAAAAGAGAACGATATCATATTTTTGGCGGATTCGGAAAGTCTTACATCATCGGATTTTTCACAGCCCGGACAGGTTTATCTGGAGGCAAGTCAGGCGCTTAAGGATATCTTTAAGACGGGGAGTGGTATCATAGAGGGCCCGATGGCAGATAGATGGGGCGTGTTCGTAAGCGCCTTGATACCAATACACTACGAGGGAAAAGTTATAGCGGTTTTCGGTGTGGACGTTGACGCGACCCGATGGCACAAAATAGTTTTTCAGGAGCGCGGGATGAGGATGTTCATAACGGCACTTGCACTCATTCTCCTTCTTTCTTTTTTCGTATACCGACAAATGGAGGAAGAAAGTAAAGAACTTCTTAGTATTTCAAAGGATATTCTTGCCAAAAGCGAGGAAAGATTCCGGTCGCTTGTTTCAAATCTTCCAGGAGCCGTCTATAGGTGTGCTAATGATGGCAAGTGGACAATGTCGTTCTTAAGTAAAACTATCGAAGACCTGACGGGATATCCTGTTTCGGATTTTATAGGTAATTCTGTCAGAAGTTATGCCGATCTTATTTATCCTGAAGATGAGGAAATGGTAAATAAACTGGTTAGGGAAGATGACCGTAATTTCGCACTGGAGTACCGCATCATTCACCGGGACGGGACTATTAGGTGGATATATGAAAGAGGTATCGGCATAAAGGGGACAAGCGGGACAATAGAATATCTTGACGGTGTAATGCTGGATATCACAGGTCAGAAAATGGCGGCGGAAGCTTTGGCTCAATCCGAGGCGTTGAAGGCCTCGATACTGGATTCCATAGGGCATGCGGTAATAATAGTGGAGAACCGGATAATAAAGTATGCAAATAACGGTTTTAAAAATGTTTTTGGGTGGGAACCGGACGAAGTGATAGGTAAAAGCGCACAGATATTATATGCTTCCGATGAGATCTATGAAAGCGTCGAGGATAAAATATATAGACCTTTGGCGACAAAAAATAAACATGTGGAGGAAATGCAGTGCGTGAGAAAAGACGGATGCGGGATAATATGCAGGATCAGCACTTCTAAAATAGGCAACGATTTCACCAATAGAAAAGTGGTCGGGATAATAGAAGATGTTACGGATATTAAGAACGCGCAGGAAGCGCTTAACAAAGCCCTCCAGGATTATACGACCCTTGTGACCAATGTTCCCGGTATTGTGTATAAGATTAAGATGGATATGTATGGAAAATTTAAATTTCTTTACGCCAGCGACGCATTTTCCAAGTTTGGAATAGCCGCGAAAGACCTCGTAGAAGATGCGGATAAGGCATTTGGAAAAATATATCCGGATGATCTGGTCCGCGTGATAGAAACAAGCAAGATATCCGCGTCGGAAATGTCGTTATGGGAATTAGAATTCCGGATTGTAGCGGACAAAGGAGAAATAAAATGGCTGTACGGAAAGGCTGTCCCGAATAAAGATGCGAATGGAGAAGTTGTCTGGGACGGTATTCTTATGGATGTGACTGAAAGGAAAAAGGTCGAAGAACGGCTGGAAGAAGCCCAGATACTTTTGAAGGCGGCGATAACACAGTCTTCGTTCGGGATAGTCGTTGTGGATGCGAAGAAGAAAGTCAGTTTTTCAAATGTGGCGGCCGAACAGATAAGAATGGATGTCGGGCTATCTTTTGAGGACGAGACAAGGACAAAAGAATGGAGCGCGTATCATCCTGACGGAGAGACGAAATATTTGAAAGAAGAATTGCCTCTGGTGCTTGCGGTAGACAAAGGGATAATTTCCGAAGATATAGAAATCGTGATTAAGCATAAAACCAAAGAAGAGCGGTGGTTGTCTGTCAGCGCGGCGCCAATACGAAATAACGAGGGTGTAATTATCGCCGGTATAGCCCTATTTAACGATATCACAGACAGAAAGAAAGCTGAAAGGAAACTCAGGAACACGTTGGAAGAGTGGCGGGCGACGTTCAACGCCGTAAGCGATCTTATGTTTGTTCTGGACAAGGATTTTACGATCAATAAAGCCAACAATGCCTGCGAAAAATTCCTTGGTATGAAAATCGGCGAAATTATCGGGCAAAAGTGTCATTTTCTGATGCATAAATTAAGCAAGGCGTTTGACGGATGTCCGTATGAAAAAATGATGCTGAGCTCAAAACGTGAATCGACCGAACTTTTTATTCCGGAAAAGAACATGTGGGCGCAGATCCTAGTTGATCCGATATTCGACGAGAAAGGCAAAGTGGCCGGCGGGGTGCATGTCCTCAGGGATATTACGGCAAGGCGAAAAGCGGAAGAAGGAATGAGGGAGTCTATACAGCGTTTACGTGATATCATCAACTTTTTACCTGATGCCACGTTTGTTATCGATCTTGAGGGAAAAGTCATCGCGTGGAACAGGGCAATGGAAAAAATGGTCGGTGTAAAAGAAAAAGAAGTTCTCGGTAAAGGGAATTATGAGTATTCGTTGCCGTTTTATAACGAACGGCGTCCGATACTTATAGATCTTGTTTTTGAGAATATTGACGTAGTCAAGAAAAAATATTCTTTTGTAAAAAACGACGGATCGGCTTTATACGGAGAGAGTTTCAGTCCGGCTATGGACGGCGGTGTCGGCGCTTACGTATGGGGGAAAGCCCAGCCGTTATATGATTCCAGCGGAAAAATAGTGGGTGCGATCGAAAGTGTACGTGACGTTACGCATATCAAAAAAGCCGAAGAGGAGCTTATCCGTGCCAAGAACGCCGCGGAGTTAGCTAACAAAGCCAAAGGTGAATTTTTAGCGAATATGAGCCATGAAGTTCGTACACCGCTGCATGGAATCATTGGTTTTTCAGAGATCATACTTAGCGCCACATCCATGGAAACGGCCAAGGCATCCGCGCACACGATACTTGAGCAATCCCAACATCTTTTAGGTCTTGTGAACGCTCTGCTGGATAATGTCAGACTGGCGGCCGGTAGATTAGTTCTGGACCAGAAACCGTTCTCTCTTGTTAAAATGCTGGATCTTATAAAGAATATGGCGGAAGTTTCTACCTATAAAAAAGGACTCGCGTTAGAAGTGAAAATAGATCAGAACGTGCCGAATAATATTATCGGCGACGAGTTAAGGATAAGGCAGGTTATATATAATATCGTCGGGAACGCCATAAAATTCACCGATAAGGGAAGGATAACAATACATGTAACAGGAAAGAAGCTTAATGATAAAAAATCATATGTAACTTTTATGATAAAAGATACTGGCATAGGTATCCCGAAGGAAAAACGATCCGTTGTTTTCGAAAAATTCGGGCAGATAGATACAAGTAACGCCAGAAAATACGGCGGTGCCGGACTTGGTGTAAGTATTTCCCGGCAGATAGTGGATCTCATGGGAGGGGAGATATATTTTGAGGACAATACCGACGGACCGGGGACGACTTTCTATATAAACATACCGTTTATTTCCGGGATAGGGAACGAAGATCTGATGGCCCATGCCCAGCCGAGAAAGCAGAGCAAACCCTTTACAGGGAAAAGAAATATTCTTTTGGTCGAGGACTACCCTATAAATCAGATAATCGCCAAGGAACATTTGACCCAGGCCGGATACGACGTCTTGATAGCGCAGGACGGGGCAAGCGCGCTTGAAATATGCAGAAAGCAGAAGATCGACCTGATTCTCATGGATATACAGCTTCCGGATAAGGACGGCTTCGAGGTTACCAGAGAAATAAGAAAAAGCGAAATGTCCTGTTCAAATGTTCCTATATTGGCGATGACCGCCAGCGCGGACGCTGAGTCGCATGAACAGTGTATGCGGGCCGGGATGAATGATGTTATAACAAAACCGATATTTCGGGATAAATTCATAGGGGTCGTGGATCAATGGATGGAAATTACCAGGCCTGAGGAGGAAGCTAAACCTGTTGGGACGGATTCTGCTGGCATTGCCCCAGAAAAAGTACAGGAAGATAAGAATAAAACTGACAGCGTTCCTCTGACGTCCGGCGCGGGCGATCCGATGGATTATCAGAAAGCTCTTGTGGAATTTGCCGGGAACGGGCATCTTTTGAAGAGCGCTATGCACAGTTTTATAAGGAATGTTGAAGATGAGATGGCTGGACTTAAAGAATCGATAGACAAAAAAGATCTTGAAAAGATAGCCCGCATGATGCATAAAATGCGCGGGGGCGCGGCCAACCTGACGGCGATGAGAATGGCCGGAGTGGCTGAGAAAATGGAAGACTCCGCGAAAAACGGCAAGCTGGAGGAAGTGAATGGCTGTCTTCCAGCGTTTCAGCAAGAGGTCGATATGCTGAAGGGATTTATTACGCGTAAACTGGGAGAAATGATATAATAATTCATGTGTGTATCGTGAAATAAAAGGGGGAACAATGAAGAATATGCGTATATTGATTGTTGACGATGACTACATTTCCCGGACGAAACTTAAAGGTGTGCTGAGCGCGCACGGTGACTGTGACAGTGCCCCGGACGGGGATATCGCTCTTCAGCTTTTCGCGAAAGCACATAAAGAAAAAATGCCGTACGATCTTATTACCGTCGATATTGAAATGGAAGGGATGAACGGTCAGGAACTGGTGCATCTTTTAAGGGCCTGGGAAGAAAAGAACGGTATACAGGATCCGGCTAAGGTAAAGGTAATCATGATCACCGTCAAAAAAGAGATAAAGGAAGTAACGAAATCCTTTTTTGAAGGATGCAATGCCTATTGTGCCAAGCCTATTACTCCCGAAGCGATATTAAAGGCCCTGGGAGAAATAAAAAGTTAACGGTTCAAATATCATTTTCAGCCTTGTTTTGCAGACCTATTTGCATTGAAATTAGGCAGAATATTTGCTATAATTCGGCAAATAGATCGGCGATAATGGAACCGCATATATGCAATACCATAGAAATACAGTACCCCAAAAGTCTGAGTTTATCAGGTCTTCAGAGTGAAACCGTTTTTATTCTACAATTCCTATCCAAGGAGGAGCTATGCCCAGGCGTGAAGATATCCACAAAATAATTATCATCGGATCAGGTCCAATAATAATAGGACAGGCGTGTGAATTCGATTATTCAGGGACTCAGGCCTGTAAAGCCCTGCGTAAAGAGGGATATCAGATAGTTCTCGTCAATTCTAATCCCGCGACTATTATGACAGATCCTGAAATGGCCGATCGGACGTATATCGAGCCGCTTACAGTGGAAAGCCTCGAAAGGATAATTGCGAAAGAAAAACCGGACGCGCTTTTGCCGAATCTCGGCGGACAGACCGGGCTTAATCTCGCTTCGGCGCTTAACAAAGCCGGTGTTCTGAAAAAATACAACGTGGAAGTGATAGGGGTTAAACTAGACGCGATAGAACGGGGAGAAGACAGAGAGGTTTTTAAGGCGACCATGAAACAGCTCGGTATACCGGTTCCGGCGTCGGAGATAGCTCATTCCGTCGAGGATGCCGAGGCAATAGCGAGTAAATTAAAATACCCTGTGGTCATACGTCCCGCGTACACAATGGGCGGCACAGGTGGCGGGATAGTTTATAACGTCGAGGAATTGAGGACGGTAGCTACAAGAGGTCTGGCGCTAAGTCTTGTGCATCAAGTATTGGTTGAAGAAGCCGTTATCGGCTGGGAAGAACTGGAGCTTGAGGTCGTTCGTGACGCCAAGGGACAGAAGATCACGGTATGCTTCATAGAGAATATCGACGCGATGGGAGTTCATACCGGAGACAGTTTTTGCGTGGCGCCTATGCTGACCGTATCTAAGGATCTTCAGAAAAAACTGCAGGAATATTCATATAAAATAGTCGACGCTATCGGTGTTATCGGTGGGACCAATGTGCAATTCGCGCATAATAAACAGGACGGGCGTATCGTCGTGATAGAGATAAACCCCAGGACATCGCGGTCTTCGGCGCTTGCGTCGAAGGCAACCGGTTTTCCGATAGCGATGGTCTCTACCCGCCTTGCCAGCGGCATAACGATGGATGAGATCCCGTACTGGAGAAAAGGGACGCTTGAGAAGTATGAACCGTGGGGTGATTATGTTGTTATAAAATTCGCACGGTGGGCTTTTGAGAAATTCCCTAAAGCGAAAGATACGCTTGGTACTCAAATGAAAGCCGTTGGAGAGGTAATGAGTATAGGGAAAAATTTCAAAGAAGCTTTTCAGAAATCCATACGCTCACTTGAAACCGGAAGATACGGTGTCGGCGGAGCTAAGAATTTCGGGACACTTTTGCTAGACGAATTAAAGATGCGTCTTGCCGCTCCATCCAGCGAGCGGATATTCCTTATGTACGAAGCGCTTCGTAAAGGCATGTCTCCGGAAGAATTGCATAAAATGACGCATATCGGCGTGTGGTTCATTAAAGAGATGAATGAACTGGTGGGTTTTGAAGAAGAGATAAAAAAATACCAGTGGAATAAACTGCCGGACGAAAAACTTATCAAAGCCAAAGAGTGGGGTTTTTCGGACAGGTATCTCGCCGGGCTTTTAAAAGTCACCGAAAAAGAGGTCAGGCAAAAACGTGTTTCGCTCGGGAAAATAGCCAGATATGAGGCCGTTCCAGTCAGCGGCGTAGAGAACGCTGCGTATTATTTTTCGACGTATAGTTCCGGTAAAGACGAAGTGCCGGTGTCTAAAAATAAAAAAGTACTGGTTCTTGGCGGCGGGCCGAACCGTATCGGTCAGGGGATAGAATTCGATTATACCTGTGTTCACGCGGCTTTTGCCCTGCGCAAGGAAGGGTATGAATCGATAATGATAAACTGTAATCCCGAGACGGTGTCGACGGATTACGATACGTCTAACAAATTATATTTCGAGCCGCTTACGGTAGAAGACGTTCTTGCTATATACGAAAAAGAAAAACCGGAAGGGGTCATCGTTCAGTTTGGCGGTCAGACGCCTTTGAACATAGCGCAGGAACTTAAAGATAACGGCGTGAAAATTTTGGGAACGACGCCGGAAAGCATAGCCTTCGCGGAGGACAGAGAACTATTTAGACAGAAAATGATAGAACTGAATATCCCGCAGCCGGAAAGCGGTACGGCGCGGTCTCTTGACGAAGCCGTGAATATAGCAAAAAAGATAGGATATCCTCTTATGGTGAGACCTTCGTTCGTTCTAGGCGGACGCGGGATGGAGATCATTTACGAGGAAGAGAGACTTAAAAAATACGCGGTTGAGGCGATCAATGTGCGCCCCGAATACCCGATGTTGATAGACCGTTTTCTTGAGAACGCGCTGGAAACCGAAGTCGACGCACTGAGTGACGGCGAGAATGCGTATATCGCCGCAATAATGGAGCATATCGAATACGCCGGGATACATTCCGGAGATTCGGCGTGTGTGCTTCCGTCAAGAACGATAAAACCGGAACACATCGAGATGATAAAAAAATATACCAGAGCTATCGCTAAAGAACTGAAGGTCATTGGGCTTATGAACATTCAATACGCGATCTGTGATAACAAGGTTTATATCCTTGAGGCTAATCCCAGAGCGTCGAGAACGGTACCGATAGTGGCGAAGATCACGGGATATTCCATCGCGGCGATAGCGACGCAGCTTATGGTAGGAAAAAAATTCAAAGACTTTCCGTATTTGAAAGAGATCGATAAACTTCCATATATGGGAGTGAAAGAGGCCATGTTCCCGTTCAATATGTTCCCCGAAGTGGACCCGGTGCTTGGTCCGGAGATGAAGGCTACGGGAGAGGTTATGGGGCTCGCGTCGACATTTGGCGAAGCGTTCTATAAAGCGCAGGAATCGACGGGGATGCGCCTGCCTCTGAGCGGAAACGCGCTTCTTACAATAAGCGATCCTTATAAAAAAGAATTATTGCCGGTCGCGAAAAAACTTCAGTCGCTAGGATTCAATATTTTAGCTACCGAGAACACGCTGAAATTCCTTAAAGATAACGGGATCCCTGGAACGTTCATTAATAAGATCCACGAAGGCCGGCCGAACATAACTGACGCAATAAAAAACAAAGAGATAAATCTTATCATAAATACTCCGGTCGGGAGAAATAGTAAATTCGATGACAGCTATATTCGCATCATGGCTATACAGCATAAAGTGCCATATATCACCACAATGGCCGCGGCACGGGCAAGCATTGAAGCGATAGAATGCATGAAGAGCGGGAAAATCGAAGTTCGCGCGTTGCAGGACTATCATCCTAAAAAATAATGGCAAATCGGGGACGTTTCTAAAAATGATCTTAGAATCGTCCCCGATCCAATCCTAGAGCTGTCCCATTTCCGATCTTAGAGGTGTTCCAGAATCAATCTCAGACCTGTCCCCTGATAAAACAACAATTCCGTCCTGTGTAATTTTCTCCGGGGCAAAACTTAATCTTAGACATTTATTTTTCGAAGCATCAAATATTATGATAAAATTATTTTATGAATCCCGCCAGAATACATATACTAAAGGAAGGCTTTGCGGGTACAGGCCCTGTTGTCTACTGGATGAGCCGTGACCAGAGGCTCAAGGATAATTGGGCACTTGTTCATGCGCAAGAACTCGCGATAAAGAGAAAAGTTCCCCTCGTTGTTGTGTTTTGTCTTGTAAAAAATTTTCTGGGTGCCACAATACGGCAATATGGTTTCATGCTGAAAGGGCTAGAAGAACTCGAAAGATCTTTTAGGGAAAAGAATATTGCTTTTTATGTGCTTACAGGTGATCCGATCGGAGAGATCCCGCGTTTTTGCGAAAAAACACACGCCGCGATACTCGTAACGGATTTTGACCCGCTTAAAATTAAAAAACACTGGAAAGAAAAAGTATCCAGCAATATAAGCATTCCTTTTTACGAGGTTGATGCGCATAATATTGTTCCATGTCTTTTCGTTTCGCAAAAATGTGAGTTTTCCGCGCGAACCATCCGCCCAAAAATTAAAAAAATGCTACCCGAATTTCTTGAAGAATTTCCAGCGGTGAAGAAACATCCGTTCGGAGGGAAGGTGGCGGGGCCTGTTGATTGGAAAAAGATACGGGGAACTGTCAGAGAAGATATGTCCGTGAATACCGTGAAGTGGATACTTCCGGGAGAGAGAGCCGCGAGAAAGGTTTTAAAAGATTTTCTAAAAAATAATCTGACGGAATATGGGACAAATCGCAACTTTCCGGATAATGACGTACAATCCGGGCTTTCCCCATATCTCCATTTTGGACAGATATCGGCACAGCGAATAGCGCTGGAGGTTTTGAAAAGCGAAGCCAATGGCGTAGCTAAAGACGTTTTTCTGGAGCAGCTCATAATAAGGCGTGAATTATCGGATAATTATTGTAATTATTGTGAGGATTATGATAATTCAGCCGGATTCCCGAAGTGGGCGCGTAAAACATTATCCGAACATCGGAAAGACCGACGTACGTACCTTTATTCGTTAAAAGAATTTGAAGAGGGACTGACGCACGATGAACTTTGGAACGCGGCTGAACTCGAGATGGTGAAAACCGGGAAAATGCATGGATATATGCGTATGTATTGGTGTAAAAAAATATTTGAATGGACAAAAACGCCGGAAGATGCCCAACGCTTAGCGATATACCTGAACGATAAATATGAATTGGACGGGCGGGATCCGAACGGATATACCGGAATAGCGTGGTCGATAGGCGGTGTTCATGACCGGGCATGGGCTGAAATGCCGGTGTTCGGGAAGATCAGATATATGAGTTATAACGGGGCGCGATCAAAATTCGATATAAAAGCATATATTGCGAAAAACAAGCCAGCAAACCTTTGATCTTGAAGGAATTATTTTTTGAACGCGGAGTAAGCAGAAAATATGTGCTCTGGGTGGTAAGATAATTTTACTTTTTTGATCTCGATTATTCCGGAGTCGTCCATTACGTTGACGTATTTGCAGTTAAGTTCGCGGCAAAGTGAATTGAAAATAAATTGTGACAGCCCCTTCACACCGAGGTCTGCAATTTCGTACTGAACGCAAAAAGTGTCCGTGTTCAACATCGTCCCGAATGTGAATGCCTTAAGTTTTCCGTCGATACGGACTAACCGGCCGATACTGCCCAGATCGGTTGCGTTTTCCAAAAGGCGGTTCAACGCTATAAAGTTATCCTGCATCATGCCGAAAAAGATCTTTGAATGTTTCTGGTCATTCTTTTCGCGCATCCAAAAGTCATAAAGGGCTAGACATTCGTCCTTGTGTTCGGGGCGGAAAGCAGAATATTCATAAGTATTGTTTTTTTCAAAATGGTTTACTAATGCGCGTTTTGCCTTGAATTTATTCCCCGAAAGTGAGGAAAGGCTTTCTCTGAGAGAAACATAATCCGAAGACATCGGTGCGCATTTGAAACCGAGATCACGGTAAAAGGGAATGTCCTGCTCTTCGATGTTTGCTATTCTGGTGGCGTAAGGAGAATCTTTTGCCGCGTTTGTTTCAAGCATCATTTCCCAGATATCGTTCAGTTCCGGCGCATCCGGTTTAGAGCCGAGCGGAGGCAGTTGGAGGAACATGCCACTTGTGTCGGTGAAGAACACATACAGGGTTTTCCCGGACAGGAGAAAATTTATGTCGAAAAGATCTTTCCAGATATAAAGATTACTGAAAGAATATGCCGATAGAGAATGGTTTTCGACACACAGAAAACTGTCAAAAAGATATTTATCCGAGATCGATAACGGTTTAAGCTCTCTCATTTTAGCGGTATTTGAACAAGGTTGATGACGTTATTATAGGAATTCGCAAGATGCATGTTTTTTTTGATGAATTTCACAGTGGCTGGTTCGTTAAGAAAGGCAATGATCCTTTCCGTAAATTTTTTGAACGCCTTAGACCTCGCATTCTTTTTAACATACGGACAATATGGATCCGCGGCCAGGAATATTTTTTTTCCGTCCAGATTCAAGAGGTATGGGTACAGCCGGCATTCAAACGGACGAATATCGTACATTTTGCATTTTGAAGTCTCAAAATTAAGGAACCGGCAAAGAAAGATCTCGGCTTCCCTGAGATACGCCGGTTTTATGGTTTTTCCGTCAAAAAAATCCTCGGGAGCGCCTTTGGCTTTAAGTGCTTTTATCTCGTCCGAAGAAAGGTGGGGTACCCACGCGGAGTTATTCTCAAAGAATTTACAGCATCCTTTACATTCGAAACAAAATCTACTTGTGACTATCTGAGGTATGTCCATATGAGATCTAATGTGATTTTAGCACTTGTGCCGGGTTTTGTAAAGGGCGTGTATACGGTTAGGAAGAACGGGTTCATGTCCAACGTAGCTTTGTATATGGGCTTCCGTTCGGTTGAATGGGCGGAACGAGAAAGTTTGGGTGGATGCGGTTTCCCGGGTTTAGCTTTGTGAGCAAACCGGGGTTAGCTTTGCGTGCGAGGGGTTGGAAAGGAAGAACATCCAATAATGTTAGAATATAAAACATTAAGATATTTTAAGATTACAAAAAGCGGTCTGATGTGATATAATCGAGAAATTGCTAGTTAGCGAAAAGAATATTTAGATAATTTTGAAACCACTATGCCTAATTATTTAAAAAAGATTATATCAATAGTAATAATCGTGACCTTTGTAGCGGATCCCAACATCGCATTGGCCGCTGATTCTGGCATATTCAACAAACAGAATGATTCCAGCACGCTTTCCCCCACACTTAGAATGAAATCGATCGATGTGAACAAAGAAGAAAAAGCCTTGAATACAACCGGGATAGATGAAAAGGATAATATATCTGAGGATTTCAGAGCGCAAAGCCGCTTTTTATATGTCGCCGGAGAGATCGGAAAAGCCATAGCGAAAAAAGAACAGTTAAAGTTGCCCATGGATGATATCCAACGGATCATCATCGAGAAGGTTCCAGACATAGATGCAACGGGATTCAATTACAAAAAAATAGGACTTAAAGAGGGAAGGTATAGTCTTGATTATGTTGACAATGACAAGCCGTTGTTGACGCTAAATTATTATTTCGTAAAGGGCGATCTTGCCCAGGGTCAGATCAAAGTTGCCGATGTCAGCGAAAAAGGGTTGTTGGTCTTTGAATGCAATATGCCGGGCATGGATGGGATCGCGAGCATAAAAGAAAAAGAAACCAGCGAACCTAAAATACAAAACAGTGTACATAAGCGTATTAGAATGTCCAAAGATGAAAAACGAGATGTAGGAGAAATAAACGCTCAAAATAATGGTATAGACAGAAAGGCGCTTCGATTTACTAACGTGTTGGAGAAACGGCTGAATAGGGTTTTCACCGCCGCGGCGGTCAGGCAAAAGACAGGAAGAAAGGTGGAGATCAAGATAACACCGGTTTTGAGGTACGGGAACAACGAAGCGGCGGCTTGGACCCGCGGCTTCACAATGCGTGCAACACGTTCAGATATGACCATAATCCATGAGTATAGTATGGTTTTTGACAGGACAGATCTTAAGGAATTTCTATTTACCGTGAGGCACGATATTTCCAGGATAGAGGGACTTAATGATATCGCGGATATTCCGGAGTGGGAAGATCTGATGTATGACCTTGCCCTTCAGCCCAGAACTATGGATGAAGCGACAGTAGTGAATACCGCGCAGATGGAAATAACGAAACGATATTATCGTTTCAATGATCCGGAAAATCTTTATGTCGAACATCCGGCGCCTGTTATCTTCTTTTCACCAGTAGTGAACTTACTAGATATATTCCCGATAACCGTGATGATGGATATAGATGGTAAGCCTTTTTATTTTCTGGAAAGAAATCTCGGGCTTGTTGGGCTTACAATGAATTCCGGGGTTCCTCACATGGTAAGGTTCACGCAGTTTGAATATGCCGGGCGTATCCGCAACGGTATTGAGATCGTCAGATTCACGGATAACTATGAACCGACAGCCTTTATTCTTAGAGGGTACATCGATCTGGAAAAGGGTTTTCAGATAATCCATTATACACGGGAAGAAAACGAGATGAACAAGATACGGCTTCCCGGTATGCGTAACGAGGTATTGGAAATCGAAGCTATGTGTAATCTTTGGCCGAGATTATCGGAAGAAATTACTCGTGATAAAACAGAAACAATGACGTCGGAAGAGAATAAGAAAAATAAAAAACCGGAACTTGCTCCGCTATACCGTGATATGGGCGTTATTCTCGGAACTTTGGTCGGCGCGGGACTTCTTTACGGGCAATTCGGTATCACGGGTATCCCTGTGGCGGCGGCTATTTCGGTGCTGACCTTGCTGCCGGGCTGGCTTATACATGAAATAGGGCATCTGATCGGCAGGCCATTCGGGAAAGAGGCGGAGATCAGGGCCGGGCCGATAGCGAGTTTGTTGCTTTTCAGCGCCGCTATCATACCGGCCATAGTGCTGCATTCGTACGGTTTTCCAAGCGTTATAATAGATGTCGCCGCGGCGAATTATTTTGTGCATATATTTGCCGACGGCCAGTCGCTGCTCAAGCGATCCGGATTTTTGCATCCGGAAGATGTGAATGATGCAAATATCCCGGAGCGTGAAGATCAGGATGAACTAACTCCCGGCCAGAAATTAATTAATAAAATCAAGGAAGTTTCCGCAAGAGGATTGGCCGATTATGGTGTCATAAAAACACCGTTGATACCGCTTGATAAAATAAGCGGGATGATGAGTTTCAATAGAAAAGAAAGAAAAGTGTTCTTAAAAGACGAGGCCTGGCAAACCGGAGGCTCGTTTAAAGCCCGCGGGGTATCAGTCGAGGTTGACGATGCGATCAGGTCAAGGATAGAAGCCATTATAGCGGAGGAACCGCATCTTCAGGAAATAAAAGCTTCTGGGAAAACACCATTAAAAGAGAGACCGTTCTATATAGTTACGCAAACCACCGGTAATCACGGTATCGCGCTTATAAACGCTGTTAACGTGGCGATAAAAATATATTCCGAGAAATATCCGGAGTATAAGGAAGCGATAACTAATTTCGAGCCGGTCATATTTACTATAAAAAATCTTCCGGAGATAAAGTTTAAATTGATGACCGAAGCGGTGGAGATATACAGAAAAACCAGCGGAAAAACAGAAAGCGAAACAATCAGGAATTATTACGAAAATTACAACAAAGCGCTGACTGCCAGAGAGGAATTTTTACGAGAGCATTCTGAAGACGCGGTGTATATGGAACACGGCGGTCTTGCCATAATGGCCGGACACGCGACGGCCGGGATAGAAATAGACGAGCAGCTTACCGAGGAATTCGGGATAGGGAAAGACAAAAACGTAGTTGTGATAGTGCCTGTCGGTGCCGGCGGTCCTATAGGGATAGGTGCGGGTGTAAAACTTAATGGACGGAATGTGACCTTTATCGCGGTCGGGACTAAGGAGTATGACGCGATCATTCGAAGCATAGATTCCAGCAAGGTGGAATGGAACAAAGCGAATCCTTCTCCCACGGCGTTTATAAAAGGTAAGCCTATCATATATCCTGACGGGATTGCGGTTGATAAATCCGAAAAAAGCGCCGTAGACGTTGCACGTGATTTTGTTGACGAGAAATTTGTGACAAGCGATAAGAAAGGACTTAACAGGGCCGCGCCGCTTTTATATTCAGACCTTGAAAGTTATTACATGGAACGCGCGAAACCTCTTGCTGTCGGAGGAACGACAGCCGCTACGCTTGAGGCCCTGATCGAAAATAAAGGTAATGAGATTATGAAAAACGCCGATGTCATAGTGCTTTTCGGCACAGAGGGTAACGTAGACCCTGATATAACGGAATACATTTATGGCCTGAATTCCGGCAACGAACCGTTAAAATTCGGCGAAAACGGAGAGCTGACCACTCAGCTGATCGGCAAACTTAAGGGATATGACATAGCGGCCAGAGAGAACATACATGGACAGCGGTATAGTCAGGCTGAAGTTTTTATTGAAAAACAGCGATGGGTGCTTAAGAATGCGGCTGCGTGGGATAAAGAGGCTGTTGATCAGGCCCGGTATGTAATAGGGAATTATCTGAGTTTAGTGAATAGCTATTGTCGGGCCATGAAGAATGAAAACGATCAGAAAATAAAAACAGACATGATCGAGAGTTGCGAAAAGTTACTGAAAAACACAACCAGCCTGTATGAAAAATTTAAGCGAGAAGGGAAGATCCTCGGGTGTGGTGCGTACATTATCAGCGCGTACACGAACCTTGCGGGACAATATGGGAATGAGGATTTTTATAAGATCGAAAGACTATTGGATACGGCTAAGGAAATATTGGATCAGGGTGCCGCAGACCGATATGGGGATATTACCACAGAAGGGGCGAGAGAGGTCATTCCGCCTATAACAAAACAAGCGGAGTTCATTATAACCGGGTATATGAAATTGGCCGGTAAGATGAAGTGGCAGGATGACTTTGCCAATGCTTTGAGAATAGCTGAAAAAGCCAGGGATCTGTTGGCCAAATATAGAGACGCGCCCGGTGTGGAAAATGTGTTTTACGATGTTGGTATTTTTTATGTTAATTTGGCAGCTATATACAGGGATCGTTTTCGGGATATTGTTTTTTCAATGGCGATGCTGATGAAGGCAGAGTCTATCCGCATAGAGTTTGGAGAATATAACAGCGCCCAAAAAGGGCATAGTACAGGGAATAGGGCATTATCAAGTTCGATTATAAATGGTTATACGTTAACTGCCAGGAAGTTTTCAGAGAAGAAACAATATGCGGCCGCGGTACATGCCATAAGGAGATCCGGGGTCCTTACCTGGCGTTACGGGACCGATGAATATAAAGAAAATCGTGATATCGTTGGTTTGATGGTTCTTGCCAATGCAGTATCTAATATTTTGCGAAGAGATGTTCTTGAGAACAAACAGGAGTATCTAAATAACTTGAACGACGCTAAGCGTATTTTATGGATATCCGCGCAAGTGCTAAGGAAATACGACACGCCAAGCGTAAAAGCGCAGGTGGAATATTTGGTAAGCGCGTATACGAATCTGTCCTATTCATATAAAACGGTTGGAGAATATGGTTTATGTGGAGATGTTTTGGAGAGGGTCGAGCGTATATTGCGGTCGTATCCGGATCAGCAAAGCGTGAGAGATCAAGCCGAGTTTGTTGTGAGTAGTTTCGCGAACCTGGCAGGGGCATACAGAGAGGCCGGGGATCTTGAAACGGCCGAAAAATTTCTAAATAGAGCATATAAAGTATTTTTAAATTTTATCGGAGAGTACAGCGTACAGAGGCAAAAAAAGTTCATGATAGACGATCATATGCGTCTCAGCCAGGCTTTTGAAGTGAAAGGCGATCGACAGAAAGCAGTGGAATTGTCCGACAAAGCGTTAAAAATAGCGCAAACGAAGTTAGATGTGGAGAAACATAAGCGTCTGCGCGCGATGGGACCGATACCTTTCGAGATGTTCATCGTTTTTCTGGCATACGGGAGCATTTACAAACATCGTAAGGAGATTATTGATTTTATCCATTCAAAAGGTTATTTGCGCCTGGAAAAAGCCGTACGTTTGTTAATACCGGACTTATCCAAATACCGCGTGACTGAATGGTTGCATGAAAGTCTTCAGAATATATCCATAGGATTAACGATCAAACCGGTCGCGATAGATCAGGGCATGTGGGATCTTGAGCAAAGAATACCTGAAAGAGGCCAAAGCGAAGAAGCGAAATTCATAGAGATGTTTGGAGGGCATTCCGAGGAAGTTCTTGAATTTATAACCGAGGAACGAAATTGTTCCGAGATATCCGGGTTTTCTATAAAGAACGTAAAACATTTTGAAACGGCCGAAAATGTTTCGCGGAATGTATACCGGATCGAGCTGGTATTGAAAGGCGGTCACAACCATGTGTTCTATGTTAGGGAATACAGATCGACTGACGGGGAATCCCAGATAGGCGAGCTTGATTGGATAACAGGGCCTATACGACGCATGACCGATAGGGTTGAAAAAGCCGCGGCGGCAGGAATGGTGGCGCCGTATGCTCGACTGTTTATCGATCGTGGAAGATGCCTATTCGTACAGGACGAGGCCCAGGGGATACCGGTAAAAGAATTTATAAAAGACGAGGAAACCGCGCTATTGGCCGCCGAATCGATAGGTTATGCGCTTGGGCGTTTACATGGCTTAGGAATAGAACACGGTGATCTGGAAATAGAGAGAAAAGGAAGCCCGGAACATAATCATATTTTCATTCATGAAGAGAACGATGGGGTCACGGCGAATTTTATAGATTTTTATGAAAGGCCTTTTTCTTTTTGGAGAAGAGGCAAGGTTAAAATATTTGGCGAAGAAGATGACCTGCTCAATAAGCTTGAAAAATATGTGTTCGGAAAGATAGGCAGTGAAAATCGGGCGGAAAATGAAATCGCGGATGTATTTACCAAGGCCTACATAAAGGGCAATGTTTCCGTGGGGGAAAAATACAGGCCAAGTCTTGTCGCCAAGATAAAAATGGCTTTAGGGAAATTTAAAGAAAAAGTCGCAGATCGTATGCTAGTGCATAAAATCATGGCGAATTCGGTAGAAGCTATACATGATGAAGAGAGGCTAATTGAAGCCTCTGGCGGTGAAGCGCGTATTGTGAGGAGCGCAAATCATGGCACGCAGGGTACAGTGCAGACTGGCGAGGCAGATGGAGAAAATATTGTCGCGGCGGATAACGAGAAAAATGAGGGAACCGTAACAGCAGTAAATGGGGCCGTTGTTTTGGGATTTTCACAGGCGAATTGTTGGACCCCGCTTGCGTTGTATGCCGGCCTTTTGATCTACAGTGAATTGTATAAGCACCGGAAAGCTATCATAGACTTCATCCATTCAAAAGGCTATTTGCGCCTGGAAAAAGGCGTACGTATCCTGCTGCCGGATCTTTCCAAATACCGCGTTACAAGGATGTTCCACAAAAGTTTGATGAATATGTCAATAGGGGGAACGATCAAAGAGACTGATGAATCCAACAAATACGATCTAGAAATAAGAGCCAGGCTTAGTGAAGTTGATGCATATATCGGCAGTAATGAGCTGGACAGCGCGGAGAAAGCTTTGAAACGGGCACAATCTATATTGTTCAAATATGTAGGATTATATCCCGATGACGCAAATATCAGATACATCGTCCTGCAATTTATTTCCGCATATGGAAGCCTTGCGGAAAATGCCATTAGTGTCGGAGATTCAAGGGAATCATTGGAAATGGCGTTTCGTGCGTATAATGCCCAGTACAGGATATTGTCTTTAAAAGCTGTTCAGGAGGAAGATCGTAACAAACTGGTTGTACATGCGATGGTGGGTATCGCAAAACTTTGCGGATCATTTTTGGATTTAAGCTCAGGAGCACAGATAGCGCGAGCATGCGCAATGGCAGAGAGGGCACAGGAAATATTTACGGAAAACAGGAATATTCAGAAGGTAAAAAAGAGAGCGGCGACTTGCGTAAAGGCCTTTTGTAAAGTGTCCGAAGCATACAGTAAATCCGAAAAATACGACGATGCATTGTCAATGGTCGACAAAGCCGCGAGGGCGTTAAAGAATAATGAGAAGGAAAAAGGTGTGAGGGGTTTGATGCGGGAAGTTGTGCGTTTGTATATGTCCGGTCTTGATGAAATGTGCGGGAATGAGGATAAATTAAAAAAACTCATGAATGAATTTAGGGATAGGTTGAAGTCAGATCCGTCGGATCCGGTAACAGAAATGATATTTGCGTATATGATGCTGATCTCCGGCAATACAAGTAACGCTGTGGCTTATGCTATGGACGGGATAACCAATAGTGACAATGTATTATTGGATATCGGCAATCAAATCGTTCGCACAGGGAATATGATAGAGATGATCGGAAAAGTCCAGGATGCGGCGGAACTGATCGATCTGAGGATAAGAATAGAAGAAGAGCTTTCTCCGGGGAATTTGAAGGATAGATGTATTAGCGAATGGGATAAGAGAAATGCGCAGCTTGGCGGATCAGAATATGTTGCTTTAAATAAACAGGAGCATGTATTGACTGTACCCGGGGATGGGGCAAAAACAGTGTTAAATAGTGTTTCGGTTCAAGAAGGCGAAAAACGAAATGATTTGCCGAGGCGCGCGTTAATAGAATTGTATAGGCAGATTGATGAGTGCATGAAAGGATTTTATGATGCAGTTTCTCATAATGAAACTGATAAGGCTGAAGGCCTGCTTGGCAAAGCTAAAGAGGCACTTGATGAGATCATTGAGGAATACCCGGATGCTCATTATCTGAAAACAAAGTTTCAAACAATTTGTATTGGATATATTAAACTTGGCGGAGTTATGGCAGGACAAGACAAATCGATGCAAGACCTATCAAAAGCTTTCCGTGCTTTTAATGCTGAGCATGAAATGCTGGTGGATGCGAAATACGCTGCATACAGAGAATTGAAAGACATAGACAATGTATTGATTCGGTTGATGGGGCGATGGAGAAAACTTGGCAGATCATTTTTACAATATTCTTCAAAAGAAAGCACGAGTATTGATACAAGCGCAAAAGCGATAGAAAAATCCATAGAAATATTTGACATGTATAAGGCGGGTGGAGGGTTGCCGATAAGTGCACAGGATTATGTAAACGATCTGTGTGATATTTCTGACGCATATATCTACTCAAAATCTGACAATAAGGCCGAAGAGGCGATGAAAGCGACAGCCGCAGCCGAAAAACTGGCAATGGACAACAGGTCTGGATACGATTCGATGGAGATGTTATGTAAAGTTATTCGGCAATATCAAAAGTGTATTATCATTTCGTGCGATAATATGAAAAATGTAAAGAGGTTGATAAGTGAATTCGGCGGGCGAACAGAAAAGAATAAAATGGATGCGGTAGCGTCAGGCGCGTTGTCACTGTTATATCTGATATCCGGGGAATCCGCGCAAATGATCGCATGCCTTGACTTGGCTCAGTACAGCATTAATGACCGGATGAAAATACTTGATGAAGCCGCGAAATTTTTGGACGAGTATTCTAAGCGAAATCCGGATGATAAGACCGCTAATTTTGTGCGCCTCCAAATTTGGGAGCGTTGCAGGGTGCCGGACGGTTCCACTTTACAGGAAGAAACCGAAGAAGAACATCTAAAAATGTTTCTTAGCCATTTGAACGAACGATATAAACTATTTACGGGATATTGCGAAGTATTTTTTGATACGAAGAAAGCCGAGTCCCTTGCATGGAAATATATGATCTCTTATACAAGGCTATGCAAATTGTTGCTGGATAAAAATACTGAAGACGGGATCAAACATGCCGAGGAAGCTGGCACGCTGGCGTTTGAAATATTTGCCAGATACGAGGATAGTATAGAAATCAGCAACCAAAAGAAATATCAAATAGCCAATTGTCGCAGGCTGTTCAACATATATTTGAAAGGTAATAAACCGGAAGACGCGTTTGTGATGATCGACAGGGAAAGAAGATTGTTCGGACTAGATATGGCTGAACCAGATGTGAGCAGGGAAATAATGACGCAGTATGTCGAAGTAGTTGATAGTGTGAAAGACGATCCCGAAAAGATCAATGACGTTATGGAACGGTTAAAAGAGATAAGGAAAAACGATGTTTTCGCATCAGCCGTTCTTGCGTATATATGCCTGTGTTTTGGGAAAAATACAGAGCTTAATAGGGAGAACTATATAGATGATTTGAGGAAAAGAGGGAACGAATATCTAGCAGAGTTGGCAAGACAAATGACAATTATGCGCGTTCTGATCAAAAAAATTAAGGAAGCGAGTGATATAGGTGAGATAAATAAGATTGAGAAAGAACGAAAGGAAGAAATATATATTCTGTTTTTACTAAGGATAGGTGAAGAGTGGGAGAAGTTGCAGCGAGAAAAAATGCGCCGGGGAGAACGACGAAGGGCTGACCAGGACGCTGAATCCGTGGAAAGTCAACAAAAGGTGTCAAAGACGCAAGTAGAAGCGTCCCAAGTGGTGGTGCCTAGTCAGGAAGAATTACCTGTGACGGTTGTTGCGACTGAAACTCCGAAAAAGAGGGATGAGGTGGGTTTGCCTGTGAAAAGTGCAAACACCCCGAGCAAATCCGGACGGAAAACGAAAAAAGAAATAGCTTTTGAAAAAAATAAAGGGAGCAAAGATAAGCGGATCGATGAATTGATGGAAGTGATCGATGCTAAAAACCCGGACGAAGTTATACGGTTGGGAAGGATTTTGGAAGAAAAAAGGAAAAAGTCTGTAAGAAAAGGAGATGCAAAGGGCACGGAAAGATTAGAACAGGCTATTGTAAAAGGAGAAGGCTTTTTGAAAAGAATTGGATTAGATGGCAGTGCGATCCGCGCACATGCTGTTATGCCTTTTGGGTTTGCTCAGGCAGATTCATGGGCGCCTCTCTGTCTTTATGCCGGACTTTTAATTTACACCGCGCTGTATAAACACCGCGAAGCTATCATAGATTTCATTCATTCAAAAGGCTATTTGCGTTTGGAAAAAGGCGTACGTATCATCCTGCCCGACTTTTCCAAATACCGCATTACAAGGGCGTTACATGAAAGTTTACTTAACGCATCGATAGGATTAACGATCAAACGGATCAAAAATAAAACCGCAGGTATTTCGTCATCCGAATTGTCTGTTGAAGAAGCAGCCGGGTTGTTGACCGCATGGATAAACACGCCCCCTGAAGAAAGGATAAAATCAGTGTTTCAGCCTGTATGGAGTCAGGACAACTCTTTGTTGGGAAAATACAACACCAACGGACAAAAGGTAACAGTTACTCCGGCGGTGTTGTATTTTGATCCTATGCTTGCGATAGCTAAAAGCATAATTACATATAAAGAAAAAGAACCTCAAGAGGCTGAAAGATATGTAATTCAGGCTATGTCCGGAAAAGCGTTTGAAGAGTTGTGTCAGAAAGATGTTCGAGATGCATTGATAAGCTGCGGATATGATGCCTTTTTTAAGAATGGAACGATAGAACTGGTGGAAAAAGAGGGAAGAGAAGAACTGTTATATCCAAACGGAACTAATGTGGCGATTTTTCCGGGATCATTGCTTGGATTTGTAACGGCGTTATACTGGGCAAAAGAAGGCAGGTTTGGGGAAGTAAACATGCTGATTGTTCCTCCGGTAAACGGTCTTTGTTTTGGGGAAAATAATCCCGATAAACTCTATGCGAAACGAGCAATTTTTATCAATCGGGAAAATCATATTGTAAAGGTAGAGTTTAAAGATCTGCTTCCGATTCACGGTCTTGCCTATGCCGGGATTTATAGTAACCCGGCGACAATGAATGAGATAATGTCAAAAGATTTTCCGGTTATTAATTTGCCGATTATTATAGAAATGGCACAGGATAAAGAGTTATTCAATACTTTCTTAAAAAATAACGGTATCTCTGTCCCGGAACAGTTGGCGATCGATATTGATGATACGAGAAACATCAAAAGCCGGATGACGGATTTCATTAAAAACTTAAAAAGAAAAGATGGAATTGTAGTTAAGCCATTTGCCGCTTCGGGAGGGCAGGATGTGTTGATGTTCCGGAATGATGAAATAGACAAAGCGGCCGGTCATTGTAAAAAACTGCTAAAAAAGGGGAACAAAGTTGTTGTGGAGGGGCGTATTGTTAATGAAATATGGATTGATAGCAGCCAGGGCCATATCGATTGGAATTTACGTGTGCTTGCAACATGGGACAACGGTAATATAGTTATAAGCCCGGATTTGATAGAAGTCAGATACCAGAAATTTAGCGACGGACCGGTTAATAAGTCAAAAGGCGCCGAAGTAATTACATTGAATAAATTTTTTGATATACAAGGTTATTCAAAAAAACAAAGGGAACAATTTCTTCAGGGGGTAAAAGAATTTATTACCGGTGCTTCAATGGCGATTGAACGTGTCGCGGAGAATAAAAAAGGAAAAAGAGAATATATTAGTAAAGTATCCGGCCTTATTGGGTGGGATATTATGTTGGGGCGGGACGGAAAATGGAAAGTGATCGAAGCCAATGCCGGCTCAGTTGGAGGGATATCTACTATAGAAAAGCTCCTTCCGATTGAACAAAAAGGCGGCGCGGTTATTCCAGTAGCGCGTTATATGGCACAAAATGCTATAGCATACCGTGAAAGATTGTCGAAAATACCACAGGATAAAGAGGGGGAATCGTTCAATGTGATTGCGGATCCATTTATGATGAATAACCTTGCATGGACGGCAGTAGAAGAATCCTATCTGCAAATTGCAGGAGAGATTGCATGCTATTTGCTTGGCATGAATGAGCGCCGAAAAGATAATAGTGCAATAAATTTCGATATTTTAGCTAAAGTTTCCCTGATGAGGAAAGATTATAATCAGGCAAAATATTTTGCAGAACAAGCAATCAAAATTGACCCTAATGACATCGATATGCAGAGGCAATATGTGTATTGTTTGGCAATGTTGAATGAAAGTGATGAGGTCATTAAGATATGCAAGAGACTTGTAAGAAAATATTTGTCAGATTGGTATATATGGACGATTATGGGAGATTCATATCGGCTTAATATGGATGATAAAAAGGCGATAAAAGCTTATGAAAAGGCGGTGAAAATATACTGTGATAAGGGTCAGACATATTCGAAAATAGGGGATGCATATTCTAGGTTGAAAAATTATGAAAAAAGTGCGGATGCTTTTAGGAGAGCTTTAGAAGTAAACCCAAATAATAGATATGTATGGGCAAGATTGAGTGATGAATATGAAACTCTTGGATGCAAGGATTTATCAGATTACATTACGGCCGAAGTGTTTGATAAGCTGGATGAAGGCGAATCGCCAAAAATAGAGTGGTCAAATATACTTGAGCACTTAAAATCTGGGGAAAGGATTGTTGCAACAAAACATAGGGAAATGGCGGGCACACATGCTGTTTTTGCATTCGGGCTTGGTCAGGCGAATTGCTGGACCCCTCTTGCGTTGTATGCCGGACTTTTAATTTACACCGCGTTGTATAAACACCGCGAAGCTATCATAGATTTCATTCATTCAAAAGGCTATTTGCGTCTGGAAAAAGTCGCACGTATCCTGCTGCCGGATCTTTCCAGCCTCAAATTCAAAAAATATTTGAGCGAAAAGATCTCTGATCTAACCGCGGACATGATTAATACCATAACCGGTTCTGTCAAAAACAAAGTTGACGGGAAAAAGATGCAGATCCCGTCCGACAGATTGCCGCGCAAGGCAAGCACGTTTGAACATAACGCGCAGTATGGGGCTAGGGGCAAAGGTCCCGGAGGCATTGATCATGGAACAACGGCCGGCGGGAAAAAAATAGACAGCGGAGTGATCACGGAGCAGCGTGCAAAAGAATTTGTCGACAAAAGCGAGTTAACGTTGAAGGGCGATGACGGCGAAGAATATTTATTCCTGCTACAAAGTCGCGAAGATATGGCCGAAGGCGCATATACAATATCGGTTATAAATAATAAAAGAGAAAGGGTTGCCAAGCTGGACGTAGGGAAGAATGTTGTAGAAGAGGGTTTTGAGGGAATGTATGATAACGCGATTGTTGTAAGAGAGGATCTTAAAAGGAGGAATATTGGGGCCATATTGTTCAAATTAGCGATGTATATCGCTAAGGCAGATGGCTTCGAGAAGTTTTTTGTGAACTGGGTGGATAGCGCCAATGAACCTGAGAATGCGTTTTATACGGCAATAGGTTTTAAGGAAACATATGAGGGTTCCGGAGATTATTATTTTGACCTAAAAGATCTTGTATCCGGAAATAAGACGGTAGAAAAAATATCATTCCCACTTTATGACATACAAGTGACCAGAGATCCTGTAACCGGCAGAATGATCCGAGAAGAAGTTTATGATTATATGCCGCTAGCCGCTACTTCGGAAAAAAGATATTTATATTCAGTCAGAGTGTATGGTCCGGATAGACTTCTTTCCGAAGCCAGATATTACGACAACTCCGGAAAGCTGATAAAGGTCGCCGCGAATGATTACGAGTTTTTCTCAGACATGTACAGCCGTTGGATGGATATGAATCCGTTTACGGCCAAGGATGTGTTGATTTCCTATGTAGAGCATGCTAAAGGGAGGGCTCTCAATAATGACGAAATAAAACAGATCGACCGGTTTGTTGTAGCGGTTTTTGATAGGGATCTTATGGGATTTATAAATTCGTACAGTAAATCTGAAGAAGGGTATCCATATTTTTGTCATAAAGCGGCAGATGATATCTATGATACGTTGCGATCAAAGGGTATAGCTGTGCGGACCGTATGGTATGGTATTCACAAGGTAGCCGAAGCCGATGTGGCCGGGATAAGATTTGTGCTGGATGGAGCTGCGGCGCAGTTCGAAAAAATGCGAGATAACGCTATCAGTATTGTAGCCGACGCATTTAGAGGTACTGGAATAGTGATCATTCCGTCGGATCTGGCGCGTGAAATACCGTTTTGTAACCTGATATACAAGAACGATCTTGGGGGTGGAGAAGTAGGCAAGATTTACGATCCATTAACCGGACGGGAATTCCTATTAAATGCGATGTTTAATTTTCTTCTAGTGAAACAGGAAGGATCGGAAATAACGGTTGATCTCGAAACAGGCGGGCCGGTTGTAGGAGAGATAGACTCTAGGCCGGAAGAGCGTCTTCGCGTGCTTAGGGATTATTATACTCTCTCAGACAAGCCGGATGAATTTGATAAGTTGTTAGAACGTAGATCTGTAGCCGATCGTGAGATGCTTGAACGGGCGAAAACAGTCGCCGCGTATAACGCGGAGCGCGGTGAAAAAAGAATGGATCAGCCCGAGCAAGAGCCGGGAAGGATATTTAAGGAGATTTTCGGCGGATCGGCGGAGGAAGTGCTTTATTTTGCCACACAACGAAGCGACAGGTCGGGGATACTGTCTTTTGTAAGGACGATTCTTAAACATCAGCCGCTGAGGCAATTTGTTGAAATGAACGAATATAGGAACGAAATAGTTATGACAAACGGTGTGAAATATGTGTTTGACACAAAGGAATATTCGTTTGATCATGGCAAGGGAGCGAACATAACGGACATCGTTGACGCTGTCGCGGTGTCGGTCGATAAGACGAGAATGGCTTTCGGTCTTGGGTTTGCCCCTCAAACGGATATGGTGATATTAGGCGGGAAGCTTGTTGTACTACAGGAACCTGTTAAAGGGGTTATGTTCAGCGGATATGCACAAAGTCCGGCGGATCTTATAAGATCCGTTGAGGCTATAGGATGCGCTCTTGGACAGATGCATAGAAATGGAATACTGCACGGGAATATTGAAATATCCGGGGGAAATAAGGAGGAGAGGGAAAGCGTATATATTGACGAGACTTCAGGGGTTCCGAAGGCCTATTTTATTGATTTCGGGGGCGAGTTGGTAGTGGGCGCGAAAAAAGAATTTCTGGGAGAAAAGAAAAAACTCATCAGCGATATTTTAAAGTACGCCTCTGACCATTTTCCCCGGGAAGGAATGTACGAAGATAGGATCCGGGATATTTTTGATAACGCCTATGATAAAGCGGCTTATTCAGCCGGATACAGGGCAGTGTCGGTATCTGATATCCGTCTTCCGCGGAAGGCGATGGTATCTGAGGATATGATGATGGCGATATGGTGGGCGGTCTTTTTTATCTCTCCGGTGCTGTCATGGATATTTTTTGAATGGCATGACAGAAAAATAGATAAAGGGGAAAAGAAGTTCGAACAGGAAAGATTGGAGCGGTTGAGGCAAAGAAATAAGACTTTGGATCAGACCAAAGGGAAAGATAAAGAGGAAATTAATGGGGACGCTGATAAGTCTGATAAAGGGCCGTCAAGGCGAGATATATTGAAAATGGGTATTATGTTACCGTTCCTTATGATGGCTGAACGCGCCGGGGCCGGAGTCACTGAAAAAGATCTCGTTGAAAAGTTCCTGACTGATACTTTATCGAAGTGTGCGGTATCGCTTTTGAGAAAACCCGGTGATGATCGGGTGTTGCGTGCCGTTGTAAAGAAGATCAGATCTGGCGCGGAAAAGGGGAACGCGGAAATATTGAACGGCATAGCCGATATATTGGAAACATATAACGCGCTTTTGAACGCTGAAAGTCCCGAAGAAGACGAAAAACTAAATGAAAAAGTGAAAGCGCTGACCGTGGAGGTTAACGGTAGATTGTCCGAGATAGGTTTATTCACGTTTATTGGGCTTGTCAGAGAGCCGGTTCCGGACGGACAAGGAAGGACAGGTATATATGTTAAATCTTTCAGACTGGAAGAAGCGTCCGAGTATTTGAAAGAGAAGATAGGAAATGAAAAGTTTTATCTTTTGAAGGGTATAGACACGACCCCGCTTATGGACACAAAAGGTTTTCACGACGAAAAACTAGGGTATTCTGCTGTATTTCTTGACTTGGTGGAAAAAGAAGCGGACGCGGTATATGAAGAACTAGGCGGCGAGGATAGAAAAAATAGATCTTCGCTTGAGAGGGCGTTGGACAAAATACTTAAATGTGAGTTCGCTGGAGTGACGAGGAATGAAATAAAAGAAAAGATATTGAACGCGACGGTTTTGCATGAGTTGGCGCATATCCCTGATAGAGGGAAACTGGATGAGAACGGAAGCGTTCAGGAGATATACGGTTTACTCGCCGGTGTAACACAGGGAGACGCGCAATATTACGGGATATATACCCTGGCCAGAATGATAACCCCGGGAGATTTGCCTTTTATCCCGCATGATCTCGCGGCCAGGACTATTTTCGATGGGATGTTGAAGATCCTTCATTCTGAAGGTAGGGCCGGGGATGTGTCTTTTTCGACTGTGGACGCGGAAGGATTAGACGGGCTTATAAATTATTTATCGGGAATGTCGCGAAAGGACATCCTTGATATCGTACAGAAAGTTGAAAACTCCAAAGATAAGGTATTGAGCGGGTCCCGCGTTGTTGCCGGAGCGGCAACAGGCGTAGGAATAACAATAAAAGACCGGTCAAATGATCCGCTAAAGAATAAAGGCGGGTTGCAGAAAACAGATCCGGGTCTGGAGTTTGATGTTACTTCTTACCAGGTCACGGGTGCGCAGTATAAAGACAGTATAGTTGTTCTTAGAAATGCCCCGCGGGATAAAAAACAGGTCGTTCCGTTAAAAGTTATACAGCCGTCCAAACTTGATCAGGCCGACAGACAGAAACTCGCCGGCAATATCCGGAAATGGCTGGAGTATAGAAAAGACATAACTTGGCCGGATGCGGTAGAGAATATCGCGGATCAACTCGAAAGATATATAGGCCCTAACATATATTTTGCCGTAACGGATGACATGGAAGTGGAAGGATATATTAAAATCACAACCGTTGGGATGCAACAAATAGAGATAGCTCCGTGGAACCAGAAAAAACATGGCGATGAGAGAAGATTTTTGGGTGTGGGGAATCAATTGCTGGCGTTTATGGCCGTGAAGTTTTTCAAAGAGCAGGGGCTTGTGAGGATGTTAGCTCCGAACATGAACACAAAACGAGCTGTCGGAGAAGGGAATATCACTACGATAGATAACCCGCTGGATACCGTGCTTGAACGCGAAGGGCTTATAAATTTCCTTGATGGGCAGAAAGAGATATTAGAGCGGGTTATCCGGGATTATGCAGCCTCATTCCGGGTTAAAAATGACAATAGACCCCAAAAAGAGGGATCTTCCGTAAATACCGTGCGAAGTCGTAAAACGGCCGGTTCCGCCGCGCGGTATATATGCGTTCCTACCGTTAAGGAAGGTGAAGAATACCGTTCATTGACGCCTTTATATGAGATACGATCTGTGTCCGGCGAAAAAACGGAAAAAGAGGGACGGATGGTAAGAAAAGCTGTTCTTATCAGGAAAAGTCCCTACCCTGTTTATCAGGAAGAGGTTGAAGGTTTTGTATTCAGAGACAGAGTTTATGCGGAAGAAAAAGTTACAAAATTTCATCGCGATATGCGTTATATGCTTAACAAAACCCCGGCCAAAATATCGGTTAAAAAAGTCATGGGAATAAGCGAATTGTTCGCGTTGTCAGGACTTCCTATCAGTAAAAATATAGTAAACGGTATGATAACAGCCGGATATTTTGTGGATAGGGTCGGTTTTATGAAGGCTTGTAACGAAGAAGGGCTTTCGGCGCAACGTATAGTGAGAGAGGGTATATGCGAAGAGATGGAAAGAGGGCAGGATCTTGTCTATTCGGAAGTTCTTGCCGGTTTGGTAGATAATGTTCCGTCGGAATCTTCTTTTCTGGTTATGGACAGCGAGAGCCTGAACAAACCGTTTTCACGTTCGCAATATGGAGTTAGATACAATCTATTTACAAATATTATCATGCGGAATAAACCGGAAACGATAGCGTTCCGGAACAAATATTTTGAGATAATGCGGGAACGTGACTATTCAGTTGCGCGGGGGATGGGGTTAGATCTCGCACCGGAAATTTTTACGAAGTATTTGCCTGATCTTTATCATGACATGGAAGATTTTTTGATAGATCATGCCCTTCAACCCGAAAAAAGAAAACTGGATAAAGAGATCTTCGCTCTTTTTGAACAAAGTGGTATATTCGACGAAAAAGCCCTTGCCGCGGCTGGAAAAGTCGCTTACGAGGCCGATTTGGCGAGAAATAAGGAAGAATATCTAAGGCTTGTAAGGGATCAAAGTCTCCCGATGCGTAAAAGAGTTCTTGCCTGGTTGCATAACGCGCAAGCGTTCCTTGGGTTTGCTGCGGTAGTTGACGAAGGAATATCTCCGGAAAAATTACGCGAGCAGCTCCGGCAAACTTTTGGAGAAGGCGCGATTAATTACAATAATATCCCGAAGTCGCTTTTGATCGAAGCTGAGGTGAACGGCGAGAAAAGATATTTTCAACTGGTTCTTCCGATAGATGCCAAGTTTGATAAAAAGAAACTAATGTCCGCTATCGGGGCAAAACGTATGACGTTTGTGCAGGGAGAGGACACTGTGAGAAATATTATAGGATACAAGGTCGGGCTTATACCGCCATTGCCGCTTACTGAAAAACCGATAACCGTTGTTGTTGAAGGATCACTCAGGGAAAAGGTCCGCTATATTATCATGCCGTACGGAGAACCGGATGAAAGGTTCGCGGTAAATCTGAAAGCGCTTTTGGATTCGATAGAACTTACCGGCATACATAGCGTGCGTTTCGCGGATTTTATTGTAAGTCCAGACGGATCCGCTGAAGTGATTAACGCTTCTGAAACGGCGGGGTCTGGTGCGAAAGAAGTGCCAAACGCTTCAAAGGGGATGATGGACGCTGAAATAGACGCGTTATGGACCGGAGCTTTGGTGGAATGTACGCGTAAGAACCACATGGATTCAGAAAATGATGTTGTTGAAAAAATGAGGGCTTTTGATAAAAGCGCTCACGCGCTTTTCAGATATTTTCTGGCGTTAAGGATAGCCAAAAAAGTATGTAAAATGAAACCTTCGGTATCAAGGATATGGCTTTTTGGTGATGTAGGGAATGGTGCGGTTGATAACATGACCCCCGGGGCCGATCTGGATTTTATAGTAGAAGTTGAAAATAAAGGGGAATGCGATGGGGTCAAGCGGCTGCTTGACGAAATAAACCGTAAAGTGACCGCAAAATTTAACAGCATGATGTATGGAACAGGGATAAATGTTTCAGAACTCATTGAGCTCTCAAATGTGGAAAGAGTACTTTCAAAAGAAGCGGTTGATGCGAAGAAAGGGATAGCGATGCTTGTCGGGTCTTATAGTGAGCCCGCCTCGTTGATATATGAAAGAGATCCGGACGAGAACGCGATGATACCAGTGCGTGGTGTATTGGATGATAAGGGTGTCGTATCCATTGGAGGTCAAAACGATAGAAATGAGGTCGAAGAGACAGCTCGAGCACAGAATCTGGCATATACATTGAAGATGTGTGCGGATTCGGAGTATGAGCGTGTTTTAAAGATCCCGGCGGAAAACCGCAAACAGAGTTCAGATATACTGATCGCGATCGAGACCGAAGAGATTAACGAAGCCGCGAACACCGGATGGATACCGTTCGAGCAGTTAAACGATATGCAGGGTTTAACGGTCGCTGTTAAAAGGTTTGTGGAAAAAATGCGCAATGAGAAAATGATAACCAATGTCAGGGTGGTGTATGGGAGTAAAGACACGCTGGCAAGGGAGATGGAAAAAGCTGTCAAAGAGATGCCGAACCTGTCATATGGTAACATTGTGTTGTTCGGCAGTGAAGGAACGATAAAAGGGGCGGACGCATTTAAAACATATCGGGATAATAACGCTTTTCTCGCGTGCGTGGACCCGTCGGACATTAAGGGCGGAGATAAATACATACGTTATCTTGAGACGCTGGAAGTGGCTCTAAATCTGGCGTTTAAAAGATATTCAATAGATGAAATGAGAGAAAAGCATAAATTCATTGGTATCGAGCCCATCTCCGGGCGTATTGTGCGTTTTATTCCTCACGCGGCGCCTATAGATACCGAGGAGCCGTCCAGGATCTATCAAAATCAGATCAAGCGCCTTGAGATGCAGGCTTGATCTAATCCCGCATCGATGTATTATTGCATTTTATGTTATGTCAAATCTCTGTTATTTGTGATTTCACGAATTTTTTATTATTATGCCGGATCATATCCACGATATTATTTCGATCGTAGGGCGGGGTTTCCCCGCCCAGAATACGTCGGGCGCGGAGACCGCGCCCCTATGTTTAAATTGTTTGTGTATTTTTTTGATGCCACCGTCCGCGGGAACGCAAAATAAAATTATAAAAATTGAACGAATTTGTCCCCAAAATGTGTCTATAAATATAAGGGGAATTAATATGGGCGAACCAATATATCCGGCCTTGCGACGGAGGTACTCGTTGCGATTGAAGGGGTATGATTATTCTTCAATTGGGACATATTATGTGACCATTTGCGTCAAAGATCGCGAGAATATTTTTGGTGAGATCAGAAGAGATAAAATTATTCTTAATGAGAATGGGATAATTGTACGTGATTATTGGAACGATCTTAAAAAACATTTTTTAAATATCAAAATTGGTTCTTTTGTTATTATGCCGGATCATATCCACGGTATTATTTCGATCGTAGGGGCGGGGTTTCCCCGCCCTGAATACGTCGGGCGCGGAGACCGCGCCCCTACGTTGGGAGATATTGTCGCGTATTTTAAATATGGAACGACGAGGGATATAAATTTTAACAAAAAAACACCAGGTATGCACTTATGGCAGCGAAATTATTATGAACATATAATTCGTAATGAATCGGAATTAAATGAGGTCCGGGAATACATAATTAATAACCCTCTGAAATCTGAGATTTTTCTCGATAAATTTATGTAATGACGAATATGTCCTGATTTCCACGCATGTCGGGCGCGGAGACCGCGCCCCTACGCATAGATTTTGGCATATGCGTTCTGTGTTTTTGTCAGCATGTGTTATGCCAACCAAATTTTATTTTATGCACAGGAGGGGATAAGCTGTTCCTAAAATCGTAAGCTAATTGTTTATAATGACTTAAAAGCAGGCGGCCATGAGCATTGTTAGTAAAATTTAAAGTTAATTATAATATTATATATGGTATAATGTCGGCACCATGTTATTACAATATAATATGAAGCGAAGAAGACCGTTTTTCAGCCTGGTTTCGATCGCTGTGATTTTTAGTATGCTCATGTCCGATATCTCGTTCGCGCAAGACGCGATTCGGGATACGCTCGCGCCAAGCCTTGCCACAAAACCGATATGCAAAGTAGAAAAGAACGACGACGGTACTTTTGATATAACCACGAACAATGATGTTATCGAATATTGGGAAAATAAGACAGAAGATGATCTTGATGCAAAATCCCCGTTCGCCAGTGCGTTCCGAGAAAAATGGGCCATACGCGATATAGGTATGGTTGTCGCGCAGGCGCTTGGTCTGAATATCCCGAGCGGTACCGTAAAAGAATTGATCAAAAAACATTTCAAAAACAGGAACGCGGAAAATCAGCTTATCCTGGAAGGATATGAAATCGACGGTATCAAAGAAAAATATTGCGGTGAAGAAATTTCAGAGTATTTTGTACCGGTAAACAGAAACAGAGAATTGGCATTCTATTTAAAATTTTATTTAAATGGAGAAAAGAAGGCCGCGCCGTTCTGTCAGACAAAAACTGAAAAAGGCGAAATGAAGAATGTCTACATGGATGTAGTGACGATAGATGAGGTCCAGACATTTTTTGAAGAAAAGAACTCTCCGGATGTACGTGTCGGCAAGCGGGATATGTTCTTTGTCCCTGATTTTGCGCCGGGCGTAGCTTTAAGGACAGCTATCTCGCGTGATCTGGAGTACAGATGTGGCATGATCAAAAAGTTCATTGAGATAAACGAAAATATCGGCGGCGAAAATATTAATGCCGAGAAATATAAAGAGATGAGAGATTTTTTAATTACAGGGATCGGTCATATACTTAAGGCCGCGGAAAATGAGAACAAAAATGACGAAATGTGGGAACAGGATATTCAACTCGAGTTGAGCGAGTTTAACAAAAATATGACGAATAAATCCCTGGAGGGATTGTGTCAGGGGATGGAGAAAAAGGTCTCTGATCGTTTGAAAGCGTCGATCCGTGCGCTCAGCATATTGTATAGCGGCTTAGCGGGCGAAAATCATTCACGTAGCGCCGATATTAAAGAGTTGACGGATGTGATTAAAACGATTGAAATGCCGTCAAGTTTTGTGGATGTGGTCTTAAATGTGGACGCCAAAGCCAGGAACGTGAATGTTAACGAAGGCGAAATGTTCCGTATACTTGAAAATATTTTTAGGAACGCGCTTGCCGCGCAGTTGGAGAAAGCGGCTAATATACGGGATGACGTGGAACGCGCGGCTTACAGGGCCGTAATAAATATTGACGCGGTGGTGGATAGCGGCGAAGTCGTGATTAAGATAAAGGATAACGGTCCGGGGTTGCCGGAAGACGCTGAAAAGGCGTTCAGAGAAGGAAAACCGTTCACGACACACACAACAGGCGGCGGGCGCGGTATGCGAGCCGCTAAATATCTTGTTGAAAAGAACGGGGGAAAGATCGATGTCTTGTCGGAACGGGGTGAAGGTACCACGTTCACTGTTCGCTTGCCTTTGGGAGAAGACCCCAGAGTAAGGGCCAGATTGTTACATGATTTCGCTAATTTAGTACAGGGGATAGAAGGGGAAACATATATATGTTCTGAAATAACCAAAGATCCGGAGATCTTTGAAAGTGTGGAAAAGTCTGTAAAGGGATGCCTGACACTGCGTGATCCGAATTTGGACATCAAGAAAACTTTGGAGAATATTTACAGGGGGATGAATGAAGAAGTAATGCGAAGCATGACTGAATCCATAGGAAAGTATCTAGCGGACAAAAATATTTCTACAAATGATAGAGAAGAACTGAGGCAAAGTTTTGAGAGCCTCATAACGCTTATAAAGGCTGTTAAAAGGATAGCCGGATTTTATAGCGGGTTAGATACGGGAAAACGTCTTGTCAGATTGAATGAGATCTTATTGAGTTATCCGAAAAGGAAAAGCGGTCAAAAGCTCACGACCGATCTGAACGCCGGTGACATTGAGATATTCACGGACGAATGCGCGCTCGATCAGGTCGCAACTAATCTTTACAGGAATGCCTTACAAGCTTCTGATGCGAATAGGGAAAATCATATTTCGGTCGGGACATCTCTCAGTGGGGACGGGAAATATGTTTATTTTTCCATAGAAGACACCGGCATTGGCATCCCGCCTGAAAATTTAAGAAAAATATTCGAAGCGGGTTTTACGACGAAAGAAGATGGACATGGATTTGGTCTGGATATCGTGAAGGATCTTGTTGAGACCCGTCTTGGCGGGACGATAAAGATTGAATCCGAGGTGGGGAAAGGTACAAAATTCATGGTTTGTTTACCGCTCGATCAGGAGCAGGAAAAACCAGGACGTTTTAGCCGGAAAGATGTTGTCATTGATCTTTCGAATAAAGCCGATTCTGAAGAGAGGCTTCAGGCTTTGCGTGCGATGATAGAAGAAAGGGTTGGGTCAAGGCAAAATAAAATAGTGACCGGACAGGAAGCAGTTCGCGAAGCAGATTGGCTTTCCGGAAGATTATGGGAGATAGCGAATTGCTCGGACGAGTGGTTCAAGAAAAGTATGCCTATGCATGCAGTCGATGTCGTGAATATAACAAAACAATCGGACAATAACGCGTCGCCGGAACTTTTGATAGCCTCGATGTTCCATGACGCCGACAGGGCTTTTGACGGATATTTTGTTCATCTAAAAGATATGCCGCCGTATGATAGCCCGTTGTATTCCGAATATCTTAAGCCGATACTTCACCCGCGAATGGCGGATGAGGTGATCCGGCCTTTGCTTGATCTTTTGGGGATAGAAAAAAATCTAGCCGATAAAGTGTCCATCCTGATACGGAACCATGAGACCGGTATAAATGGAAATTCTTTGGATAAAGATAATCCGCTAGTTACGGAAGAACTTATCACAGATTCGGAAAAGCTTAAAAATGCCGACGCGATAGCCGTATTGACCCCGTTTATGTTGATGGTCAGGTTTAATGAGGCAGATAGACGAGGGAAGATGGAAGAGTTTTATTTTGAAGTGAAACAGAAATATTCGCGTTGTTCTGATCAAGGGCGCGGCATAATAGATGGCCTTATAGAAGAAGGGAAAAAAGAATACGAGAACGATCCAACGTGGAGCGAAGTGTACGCAATATTTTTGCGAGTTAAAGACGAAACCAGAGAAGAGGTTAAATTTGATATAGATAAAGATATCGAGCTATACGCTTTTGATTATGAGGAAACACTCGCCAAAACAAAAAGCAAAATGTCGGATGAAATGCTGGCAGAGATTATTAAGAGGCTGGAAGCCGGCAGAAGATTCGCGGTGATAACAGGAGTTAACATATATTTTCTTCACAAGTATTTTGGGCAATACATTCCGAAAGAAATCAGAAAAAAATACAGAAAACAAATTATTTTTATGGGAGAACTCGGAACCGAGGTTGGCAGATACGATGAAAACGGCGAATTATATCTGGACGAAAAGAACAGCGTGTCTTTAAGGCCGGAAATTAAAACCGGGATTGCCGGTGAAGTGTACAAGGCCTTGGAAAAACACGGCCTTGCAAATATTTCGGGGATATCGACAAGATTTAAAAAAGATACAGATCCTGCCGAATATCCAGCGGGGAAGTCGATAGAGATCGGGCTTGAAAAATACGGTACCGCCGTTGTGCGTTTTTGGGATAAGACATTACGCGGGCGCATGAAAGACATTGTGGAGGATCTTCGGGATGTGCTCGATAAAATGGGTTTAAAGGTAGCTGCGTCGAATTCCGCCATAGATATTTCCCCGATGGATAAAGGCGAGGCGCTTGATAAACTACGTGCGATCATCAAAGAGGAATCCGGAAAGGATATAGCGTACGAAAATATTCTTGTAGGCGGGGACAGTCAGAATGATTACGCGATGCTCGCGAAGCCGGGAGTAAAAGCCGTTTATTTCGGCAATTCCAAAAAAGCGGAGCTGCCGGAAGAGGTCGCAAAAAATGTATATATGTCCGAAACAAAAGGGCCGGAAGGGCTGGTTGGGTTATTCAGCGTCGGGATTTTTAATAATGTTAGAGAAGACCGGAAAACGCAAGAAAACTTATCGTTCGATGCAGTGAGGTCTTGGGAATGGGAACGGTTGATGTATGAATTCAGGGAAATGTTCGCGCAACACCGTGTAAGAGATTTTAACAGAAACCTTTTACGATATAGACAAGCCGTCGAGATGTACAATGCGGAATACGATCAGGGTGTTTACGAGGATATGCTTCACAAGGGGAAAGGGCTTCGAGATGATGACAAGGAAATGGAGACAGCGCTTGAGCAAAAATACTTAGAAGATCTCTCTAAACTTCTTTCCTGCGCATTGCGGCGCGATGATAGCGATAATGTCGCAGAGTATCTTGCTGCTTTGATAAAAAGCGAAAAGGCGTCTTTACTGTCAGACGAGGCCAAGCTGTTCATTAGATCGTTTCTTACCATATACTCGATGTCGCCCGAGAGAGGGAAAAAAGTCGGTGTTGTCATATCAATGTTCAACGAACAGAAACGGATGGGAAAAGAGGATTTCGTCAGAAAAAAGATCGAACAGATGGAAGAATTATTTGCCGTGAATCCGGGGCTTGATTGGGAGATGGTCTTTGTGGAAGACGGTGAGGAAAGATCAAACGGTGAAAGTAAGAGCTCGGGTGAAATGGCGCTTGAAATACTTAGAAGTGAATATCAAAACCTGTTGGATTCAGGCAAAGTAAAAGTACTGTTTCTGAACAAAAAGATCAAAGATAATATCAGGGGAAGAAAAGGAAGTGGCATTATATACGGTCTTCGCAAGGCGCTGGACGACGGCGCGGATTATCTTGTCTATACCGACGCTGATATTTCTTCACATCTTGGCCAAACCGGTATTTTGCTTGATCCGCTTGTTAAAGGTGACGCGCAGGTTACGATAGCATCACGGAGGATAAACGGCGACATAGTATTTAACCGTTCGCGCGGCGAGAAGATCAAAAGTATGGTCTACAATATCTTTGTTCGTTTGATACTTGGATTAAAAATAACAGATTCACAGACCGGATTCAAGGCTTTTACGCGGGAAGCACTTGAAAAAAGTCTTCCGCTTAAGGTGTTCCCGCCCGAAGGGTCGGACGGAAAAGAGTTTGAGGGAAATTTTGTTTACAATTTTTCATTCGATACCAATCTTCTTTGCCGTATAGACGATGTATTTTCGGATAGCGAAGAGACTGTTATCGCAGAAGTTCCCATAGTGTGGATAGGATCAAGGGAAGAAAGTACGGTCAGGCTTAAAGATGTTTTAATTATGCTTAGAGGTCTTTTTGAACAGTGGCGCATAAGGAATAGAACCGTTCAGATAGTGTCCAGTGATGAAGTGTCCCAGAAAGGCAATTACAAACTTCTGGCTATTTTAAAAGGAGACGAGATCGGGAAGTTGGAATATTCTCCCGATATTAATGATGCGAATACCGTATGGCTTGGATGGATAGGGGTGGAGAATAAGAGGCATTCTGTGGGAGAACTGCTGATGCGGCGCTTTTTCGCGGAGTGCCGGGCAATGAAAAAAAACAAGGTTAAGTTATGGTGTGACAAAAACAATACATCGGCTGTCGTGTTTTATGAAGAAATATCCGAACGGCTTAACATCCCGATGGAGATCAACGATGAAATAAGCAACGCCTTTCATCTGATAACTTACACGATTGGGGATGTTTATAAACTGTCCGGCCTTAACTCGGGTGCCGCTACGTCCGAGGTTCAGAAAGTAGAGGATCAAGGGGACAACGTTTTTAACCGTACGGGAAATGGTCTTATTTTTATCGGTGGCGCAACGTTAGCGGGCAATATTTTTCTTGGAGTTTTCGCGTATTTATATTTATCTGCACAGAAACAGGCGATAGTGGATTTTCTGTATGAGAAGAGCCGTGTGAAGAAATGGTACGCGAAACCCTGTCATTATTTATCCCGCTTTTTTGATATGGTTCTTTTAGATGTGGCCCGCTGTATCGCAATACTTGATAGAAAAGAAACTGTAAGTGTAAAGCTCGATAGTGCTGTTTCGGACGAACATAAAATGACATTGATGGCTTATTCGGGGAAAGAAAAGGCCGGGACTCTTAAATTTTCTCAGTCGAGTCATGCGCCAAATACAATGTCCCTTGAGTGGTTGAACGTGACATATAAAAAGCAGGGTAAAGGCGTCGGAACGGCTCTTATGACGGAGTTTTTTAAAATCTGTTATAAATTGAAAAAGAAAAGAATAATACTGTGTTGCAAAAAGGATAACACGGGGGCAATAGCGTTTTATTACGAAATGGCCAGGCGATTCAACGCGAGAATTGATAAAAAAGACATTACCATTAACGATGAGTACTATTTGATCGAGTATACATTTGATGACAGTAATAGAGCAATGCCTGCTTTTATTTGCCTTGGCGGCGCCATGACTTTTTGGAGCGATGTTTTTATAGCGGGGCTTGTATATTTATGGTTCTCCGCCCAGAAACAGGCGATAGCGGATTTTCTCTATGAAAAAAGCCGTATGAAGAAATGGTACTCAAGTATTGCCCGCCATTTAGCCCGCTTTTTCGACATTGTCCTTTTAGACATGACGCAATACGCCGCTACAAGATACCTCGCCAAATCTTTGCTTATGGGGCCGGGGCTGACGATAAAGCCAATAGATAATGGAACCGTAGGTGCGCTCTCAATATCAGGAACGCCTGATGACGATATTGTGTATGTGCCGGAAAAATATAGAGAAAAACTCGCGGAAAAGGATATTTATCCGCAACGATATAGACATGTATTTATGGGGATGATCGATAGATTAAAATTAAATGACAATGAAATAAATGAGCTTAAGAGTACGCTGGCGACGGTGGCGGGTAATATGCGCATATATAAAGATCCAATGGGAAGAATAGATATGATAATAGACGTGCTGAAAGAGAATAATATAGACGCAAATGGGGGAAGTGAACTCAAGAAACAATATCTGATAGTGGTGTATAGCATAGCTAGGCATGGGAAGAAAGGGAAAGTAGCGTTAGATGGGGTTATAAGATCGTTTAATGGAGCTGGAATAAAATATCAGGATATGACGGAAGAGCTTAAGATACAATATCTAACAGCGGTGTATGAGATAGCGATGAAAGGCGAGAAAGGGAAAGAAGCGTTAGACGGTGTTATAAAATCGTTTAAGGGAGAAAGAATCGTTTACAAGGAGTTAACGGAAGAACTCAAGAAAAAATATCTGATAGCGGTGTATAAGATAGCGATGAAAGGGGAGGAAGGGGAAAAAGCGTTAGGTGGAGTTATAGAATCGTTTAAGGAAGAGGGAATAGTATATAAGGAATTAGAAACGGAAGAACTTAAGAAAACATATCTGATAGCGGTGTATGAGATAGCGAGGAAAGGGAAGGAAGGAAAAGACGCGTTAGACGGGGTTATAGGATCGTTTAAGGGAGAAGGAATAGTGTATAAGGAGTTAACTAAAGACCTTAAAAAACAATATCTAACAGCGGTGTATAACATAGCGATGAAAGGGGAGGGGAATAAAAAGACGAAGGAAGATGGAGAAGAGGAAACAGTGTTAGACGGAGTTATAAAATCGTTTAAAAAGGAAGGTGGAATAGTATATAAGGAATTAGAAACGGAAGAACTCAAGAAACAATATCTGATAGCGATATATGAGATAGCGAGGAAAGGCCAATACGCGGTTGAGAACGTGGGGACGATAATAGATCTTCTTCGAGGGGAAGGTATTGAGTATAAAACCATGCGAAGGGATTCCGAGAAAAAAAGATATTTACGCTCTGTATACGTTCAGGCGCTTAAAAAAGGCAAAGAATACGATGACGAATTTATCTTATATGTTATGAAAGGTTTTTGGGAATTGTACAGCGCAGAAAGGGAGCCGGCGGTTTTCGAGAGTATTGCAGCCAGTGGTAAAAAGTGGCGTGAGGTTGTTGATGCAGGAACGCCGAGAAGCATAGCCAAATCCACGGAATGGAAGGAAAGAGTAAAAACTGTATTAAATACCTTATCTGATAGAGAGAGGGAGATAGCGGAAGCGTTGATGGAAACGGGATCGGCTGAAGATGCTGCAATAAAAGGATTTGACAGGAAAGAAATAGAAAAGGTAATGGAAAAACTCAGAGTAGCTTTTGCTGATATGAAAAATAAGCCAACGAGTTCCGCGTCCGCGGTTCTTTTAATGGGTGGTTCAACGTTAGCGGGCAATATTTTTCTTGGAGTTTTCGCGTATTTATATTTATCCGCCCAAAAACAGGCAATAGTGGATTTTCTGTATGAAAAAAGCCGTATGAAAAAATGGTATGCAGGTGTCGCCCGCCATTTAGCCCGCTTTTTTGATTTTATTCTTTTAGACATGACACGATACGCCGCTACAAGATACCTCGCTAAATCTTTGCTTATGGGCCCGGGGCTTACGATAAAAAAAACTGGTTCAGATGGGGACAGGTCTGGGATTGATTCCGGGACAGATCTGAGAGGGGAAACGGGGACAGGTCTGGGATCAGATTTGGAAACGTCCCGTGATGTTGTCTTTGGTCTTGGAGAGGTAAGGCTGGCCTCGCTGGATGACGCATGGGTGATAGTGCAGCTTAAGCGCCTAATATCTGAAATGCCTTACGGTAGAGACTATAGGAGTATTATATATGATATGAGGGAAAGAAGATCGAATGACCGTATTTTTGTGTTTAAGGATAACTCCGGAGAAGTCGTCGGTTTTATTGAGGGAAGGTTTTTTCTTAATGCAAAGTCATGTTACATAGCAAACCTGGCGGTGCGCGAAGATATGCAGAAACGCGGAATAGGAAGGATTTTGTTCAATACGTTTCTTGATGAAATGTTGGATCTTGGTATAACTTCGGCTTCCGTGGCCGCGCGAAACGATGCGACCGCAAAGTTTGCGCTTGAGAGAGGTTTAAAATGTGAGGAATATTACAAGGGTTCGGATATACAAGGATATTATGTTGGGGATATTAATAAAGGCAATAAAGTCGGACAATATTTTAGTAAATCCCCGGCTTTTATTTTTGCCGGAGGATCAGCCTTGGCCGTAAATATTTTTAGCGGGGTATTCACATATCTTTATCTATCCGCACAAAAACAGGCGATAGTGGATTTTCTTTATGAAAAAAGCCGTATGAAAAAATGGTATGCAGGTGTCGCCCGCCATTTAGCCCGCTTTTTTGATTCTATTCTTTTAGACATGACACGATACGCCGCCACAAGATACCTGGCCCAATCTTTGCTTATGTCGCCGGGGCTGACGATAAGACAAGTTGGTTCAGATGGGGACAGGTCTGAAAGGGAAATCGGGGACAGGTCTGGGATTGATTCCGGGACAGGTCTAAGAGGGAAACCGGGGACAGGTCTGAGATCAGATTTGGAAACGTCCCGTGAGAGTGTTAATTGTGGTAGCGGATTCTTGGATTATGTTAAGGCGGATAATTTGGAGAGTGTTTTTTCGTACATGGGCGGATTAAAAAGTGCATCGAATATCGGGATAGATAGATTGATGTCCCGTTTAAGGTCTCCGTTTGCGAATATTAACGGAATTCTTAAAGAATACGCTGTCCAGGATGATCTGGCCGGCTCGCCTGAAGCATTAAAAACCCTTCTTGAAAAAATAAAGGAGCTGGACGAAATAACAAAAAAAGCGATGGAGGGTGTGTCTCCACACGAAATCAGGGTTAATGCTCAAAATGCTTTTGACGAACAGACTGAAAAATATAAACGCATTCTTTATCCCGATACCGGAGAGTTGCCGATCCTTTTAAACGAAATACAGGCAATACTTTCAAAGTTTAATAATGAGCATGTCAGCGAATTAAAGGGTGAGATAGGGGGTGTACTTGAAAAATATGATGAGGTTTTTGGTGAAGAATCCGGGATATATACTCCGATTTCGGGTGTCATGCATATGGAGTGGTGGCAAAAAGTTGCGCCGCATTTGTTACGCGGACAAGAGAATACAATATGGAAAGTCAGGGAAAGTTTTGGGAATGTTGCGGCAAGCGCCATACTTGCCGAATTGAAATTGGCAGCGGGGTATAAACACGCAAAATTTACTGACAATGATAACGTTTTTAACATGAAAAATGCCACGCATCCTACAATGCGGTTTAAATCCGGATTTACCCCGGTCTCTTTTAAGGTCTCGAAATCAAAAAAGGTAACAATTATCAGCGGCTTAAATTCCGGCGGGAAAAGCGTAACCGTAAAAGCAGCCGGGATTATCGCTTTAATGGTTCAGGCGGGGATGCCCGTTCCGGCGGATGTTGAAATGGATAAAATGTTGTTTGGGGGTTTTAAAAAAGCCGAAGTAAAAGACGAAGATGTTTCCACAGGGCAGGGATCCAACATGTTGGCGGAGCTGGATGAAACTAAAAAACTTATGAACACGGTAAAACCAAATGAATTTATTATTATCGACGATGATATTTTTGGCGGCAGCAGCGAACCGACTGTTGTTGCTTCGTGTTTCAATGCTTTTATGGAAAAGCTTGGTGCCTCGGGCGCGGTGGTGGTAGGGATAACGCATCATTTAGACGCGTTGCGGGCTTTAAAGAAAGAACATCCGGATGATTTCAATTTTTTATGTGTCAAAACCCGGCCCGGTAAAGACGGAGAGGAAGAGTCAGAATATGAATTGCAGGAAGGCATAGCCGACTCCAGCCAGGGATTGATCGAGGCGATCAGGATGAAATGGCCCGCTTCTAAACTTGCCATAAAATATTTCAATAAATTACGCGAGTGGAAAAATGAACCTGCGGTGGTTTGCAACAATATGCCGGCGCTAAAACCGGCGCCTTTAAGGCAAAGGGGATATTTTTGTTCAAGCGTCGAAAGGGACTTTTTACAACTTACTGATTTTTCCGGAAAATTAAGAAATACAGCCGTTTCTATTATGGGAGAGATAGCCGGCGATGTCTCCGGAGATTTTGTTGAGGATATTTATGCCAATCCGGAAACGGCTAATAGTAGTGAATGGAGGGAAGCTATAGAACTTTTGCGTACCAATCCCGATGTTTTAGATAAGTTTACGTCTTTATTGAAAGAAAATTATAGAAGATGGCCGCAAAACATAAAATTTGAAGAGAGAATCCACAGATATATTAATCCCGACAGCGATAAGATGACGCGCGAATTTTTACGATTGATAGCATTTTGCCGCACCAGCGGGATCACGATGCTGGAAAAAAGTGCCGGACGGATCAACAGTTTTCTTTATGGTGATTTTAAAAGTGAAATAGTGAAATGGGTAAAAGCATGTGAAGAGATGATCAAATTGACCGAAAAAGAGGTTGGGAAGGAAAATGTAAAGTTTCGTTTGGGCGTTGATTTTATCGAAATGGTGAACGGGATGAACCGGATTATCGAAAAAGAGGATGAGTTTAATGAGCTTATGACAGGCCTTCTTTTTGAATATCAGTTTGAGGAAGGATCGGATTTAAATAAGATAAAGAACTTATTTGTTCAATCATTGAAAGAAAATCATGGTAGCGGTTATCTTTTCATGCAGGCTCGTACAATAAATAATATGATGGAAGAAAAAAACACGGGGCGTAAGTTTATCGAGAAGTTACAGACCAACGGGTTAAATGCGAGATTCCTGAGCATCGATAAAGGGTTGATAACCAGAAAAGATGATAGGTCTCAAATAATGGTACAGTTTTGCAGAGATATGTCTGCCATGTGTACCCTGCGTGCGATGGTAGATGTAGATGAAAATTGGCCATTCGCGAAAAAAGGCACAGAGGGAGAGATACGGATAAAAGGCGGATGGCATACAAGTCTTGAGGAAGATCCAAACAGGACCCCGAATAATGTCGATATTTCCGCATACGGCAAAAAGGGATCGCTTTCTATTTACACGGGTTTTAATACGGGAGGAAAAAGCACACTTGCAAAGATGATTGCGCAGATTGTGACACACGCTAAAATCGGATGGCCCGTGCCGGCCGAATATGCATCGATTGGAGATTTTTCTGATATACAGGTTGTTTCGGAATTGCTGACGGATATAAAGGAAGAACAACGACAACGTAACGGAAAAGATGAGATCGGCGGCGCGCTTGATAGGGCGCTTCATCAAAGTTCGATGATAATACAGAACGCTACGCCGAAAAGCCTGATCATTCTTGATGAACCGTTTTCCGGTTCTACCGAGCCTGAAGTGGCTGAGGCTCTTACCGCGGCTTTGGCTCAATCGCTGGTTGATAGAGGCGCTACTGTAATACTTATTACGCATCTATTGGACACTATACCGGTTTTGGAAGGGGAAGTGGCAGGGACTCAGGTATTTCGCGCAAAAACTTTTGAGAAAGATGGGGCGTTATATCCGCGTTTTTCTTTTGAGCCCGGGATTGCGGTGTCGAGTCATGGATTTGAAGTGGCGAGAAAAATAGATTGGCCGGGGTATTCAAGGGCGCTTGAATATTTTAATGTTTTGAATAAAGAGGAAATGCAAAGAGAACGATCGCCGCGCGATCGGTCCGGTGCGGCAAGGGCGATCTTTCAGGAGCCTCGGGATTCGAAATATGATGGAATGAAAGGAAGAGAAATAAAAAGCGCGGAAAAGGACAGACGAAAACAGCTCAAGGAAGCAGAAAAAAAACGGTTATCCTCCGGGGAAGGAAATAAAAACGCCCCGGCGATTTTATATTTTGGCGCATCGACCTTAGAGCTAAATATCTTCACGGGTATTTTTTCATACACAGGGGCCGTACAACACGCTGAGAAGGTTTCCCATATAGACTTTCGGGACGATTACGGTGAATCATTACGTCGTCTTTGGAATTTTGGACCAAAAGGTGTACCAACGGAAGAGTCCGTTTTAAGGCGCTTAGTTGTAAATTTAGCGTATGAGATGATTGTAGAACAGATACGTGCATTTGTGAAGACCAAGTATCCGGGTGCCGATATTGACAAGTTAGGTGTAAACGTCATGCTTTTTGGCAGCAGCGCTAAAGGATTATCGATAGAGACAAGCGATATTGATTTCGGTCTTTTCATAGACGACACCGAGCTCGGAAGTGGCATAAAAGTAGATCCCGGATATAAATCAGCACTCGTGAAGATAGCTGTTTCTGCTTTGAATGAAGTTATAGATAAAAATGGGTTCAATGTTAAAAGGTTCAGTGTACAGTTAAAGAGGGTCAATGCCAGGGCCAATGATGTTATTATCGCCAGTCATATGCTTTCACGAGAATTTGGACACAGAATATTCAGGGATTTAGCGAATATATTCTATATAAACTTTGGACCAATTGAAATCATGAGAAAAAAAGCTTTGCAAATAGTAATGAATTCCGCTAACCCCGAAAAGACGTGGGAGAACGTGTGCAAATGGTGGAGTGGATATGCCAAAGTTATTGGCAATAAACACGAGTTAAGGGTTTCTTTAGACGAGATTGTGGAGGAATCTTTGCTTATATCTTTGCCGGACTTGAAAACAATGTGCAGTATCTACAATATAGAATATAGGTTACCAGCCGTTTCTGTCCAAGAGACTGAGAAAGGTGATATTTCTATAACTTATCCGGGTAAAGGCCTCAAAGTGCCACCATCGGATAAAGCGCCGGCGGTTCTTCTGATGGGTGGTTCGACGTTGGTGGGAAATATCTTTCTGGGAGTTTTCGCGTATTTATATTTATCCGCGCAAAAAGACTCGATAGTGGATTTTCTTTATGAAAAAAGCCGTATGAAAAAATGGTATGCAGGTGTCGCCCGCCATTTAGCCCGCTTTTTCGATTCTATTTTATTAGACATGACGCAATCCGCCGCTACAAGATACCTCGCCAACTCCCTGCTTATGGGGCCGGGGCTGACGATAAAGCCAATAGATAATGAACCCGTAGAGGCGATCTCAATATCGGGAAAGCCTGATGACGGGAAAGATATTGTATATGTGCCGGAAAAATATAGAGAAAAACTCGCGGAAAGAGATATCTATCCGCAACGATACAGACAGGTATTTAAGGGAATGATCGATAGATTAAAATTAAATGACAATGAAATAAATGAGCTTAAGAGTACACTGGCGACAGTGGCGGGTACTATGTGCATATATAAAGATCCAATGGGAAGAATAGATATGATAATAGACGTATTGAAAGAGAATAATATCGACGAAAATGGGGGAAGTGAACTCAAGAAAAAATATCTGATAGCGGTGTACATGATAGCGAAGAAAGGGAAGGAAGGAAAAGAAGCGTTAGATGTGGTTATAGGATCGTTTAATGGAGCTGGAATAAAATATCAGGATATGACGGAAGAGCTTAAGAAACAATATCTGATAGCTGTGTACGAGATAGCGATGAAAGGGAAAGAAGCGTTAGACGGTGTTATAAAATCGTTTAGGGGGGAGAGAATAGTGTACAAGGAGTTAACGGAAGAACTCAAGAAACAATATCTGATAGCTGTGTACATGATAGCAAGGAAAGGGAAGGAAGGAAAAGACGCGTTAGACGGTGTTATAGAATTGTTTAAGAGAGAGGGAATAGTGTATAAGGAGTTAACGGAAGAACTCAAGAAACAATATCTGATAGCGTTGTACGCGATAGCGAGGAAAGGGAAGGAAGGAAAAGACGCGCTAGACGGTGTTATACGATTGTTTAAGGAAGAGGGAATAGAATATAGCGAATTAACGGAAGACCTTAAGAAACAATATCTAATAGTGGTGTATGAGATCGCGATGAAAGGTCGATATGCGGTTGAGAATGTAGGAAAGATAATAGAGCTTCTTCGCGGGGAAGGTATTGAGTATAAAAATATGCAAAGGGATGCCGAGAAGAAAAACTATTTACGCGCTGTATATGTTCAGGCGCTTAAAAAAGGCAAAGAATACGATGACGAATTTATATTATATATTTCGAAATATTTTTGGGAACTGTCCGGACATGAAAGAAAACCGGAGGTTCTCACGAGTGTCACGGAAACTGGTATCAAGTTGTTCAAAATGGTTGCCCCGGAAACTCCCAGAAGCATAGCCGAGTTTATGGAACTGACGGAAAGAGTTAAAAAGGCATTGGGTGGTTTGTCTGATGAAGAAAGAGAGATAGCGAAAGAATTGATGAACACGGGATCGGCTGAAGATGCTGCAATAAAAGGATTTGACAGGAAAGAAATAGAAAAGGTAATGGAAAAACTCAGAGTAGCTTTTGCCGACATGAGAAATGGAACAAGAGGTTCCGCGCCCGCGGTTCTTCTGATAGGTGGTTCGACGTTGATGAAAGCAGGAGAAGCGCCTGATAAAGAAAAAAGCCTCGTAGGCATTGATCCGACTTGGGATAAAGAAAAGACAATAAAATATTTAGAATCCCTGATTCAGAAAACGGAATTAGAAGAAAAAGACATAGAATTTCTAAAGACCTTAACGGAATTTTTACAATGTAAGGATAATAGCCTGATTAGTTTTATAAATCAGAATGGACGACTGGACATAGCGGCGAATATTGATTCAATAAACGTTTTAAAATATTTGGTTATAAATTTTGACCCAACTGTTTTTGATGTGTCGCAGTCTGAAGAAATGTCAAGGCGTTATAAAGAAATAGCCCGACATATGTCTACTGGAGCGTATGAGCATCAGTTGTCACATTGCCAGAGGACTTTTGAGGTGCTAAAGGAGCTGTGGAGCAGTCTGGAGAAAAAGGGAATAAAAAACACAGAACTTGAAAATCTTGTTGCGGCGGGCAGAAATATCGAAGCAGATTTTATGTTGCTTAGACATGCTCTTGGAAATTATGAATATTTCAAAGATGGGATCTTGTCCATATGGATCATAAATCTTGCAAGACGGGAGATTTATAGGATATTCAAATTTAATCAGGAGGCTTTAGAATTTTTAAGGAAGTATTTGAACGAAGGAGAACAATACGATGATCGGGATGAGGGGGAGTGGGAAAAATACTTTATAAGTTTTGCTGAATTTGGGCTGGGTGAAGCCGCAGGTTTTATTCTAGACATAGATCAGTGGAAGAAACAAGGGTTGGATTCTTATTTAGGGAAAAGTACTATAGGAGATCTAGTTAGTTTATTTGAATCCGCTGTAATTAAAAAAGCCGGTCATGATTTTAAATTTTCATCCTATGAGGAAACGGATATCAATGAGCTTGATACAGTTGGTATATCTATAACAGACCTGGAATATGTGGCAGAAAATCTTGCTGATAACTCTTGCGGGGCCAAGGACACATCGAGACCATTTAAGATAAATTTAAAATTTTCAAATGAGATACGTAATAGACAAAAATATGTTCGCATTGAATTTACAGATACCGGAAAAGGTATGGCACCAGAAGTTTTAGCCAGCGTGAGATCGGGCGGAGGTTTTACGACAAAAGGTGCTTTTGGACATGGCAAGGGTATTCCTATAGTCTTTGAGATAATAAAGAATGGCGGAGGTTTTTTAGAGATCGAATCTGAAGAAGGCAAAGGAACAACTTTTATAATAGGTATCCCGATAACAGTTTCATATGGGACTGTTTTAGGAGAGACAGGAGTAACCGGGACACTTCCCGCTTCAGATCCGGAAACGTCCCAAGGTGGAAAAACTGCTTCTGCGGTTATTTTTGCGGGTGGGTCGACATTAATCGGAAATATTTTTATCGCTCTTTACAGCTATTTGTATTTATCCGTTCAAAAAGACGCAATAGTGGATTTTCTTTATGAAAAAAGCCGGATGAAGAAATGGTATTCAGGTCTTGCCCGCCATTTAGCCCGCTTTTTTGATTTTATTCTTTTAGACATGACGCAATCCGCCGCCACAAGATACCTTGCCAAATCTTTGCTTATGGGCCCGGGGCTTACGATACGGCCGGTAGAACCAGATGTGGACAGGTCTGAGAGGGAAAACGGGGACAGGTCTGGGATTGATTCCGGGACAGGTCTGGGATCAGATTTGGAAACGTCCCCATATGTACCCGGGGCTGTCCCCAAAGTGCCAAGCTTTATGTTAAGCGCGAGAGACATTTTTGAAAGTATTTCGCGGATGAGGGACGATATCACGGATGCCGCGATGATTGATGAGATCGGAGTAAAAGAAGGCGACAGGATTTTATGCGTTGGGATAGGGTCGTATTGTAATTGTCCGGTTGCCGGGGCGATAAAAGGCGCCAATGTGGATATTGTTCAGCCGTCTTCATATGAAGGGGTCGAACAGACCCGCGAGCTAATAAAAGCGATAGATATTCTGAGACAGAAGATAATTTCCAAATATGGAACGGATCTTATCGGGGAGAGGATCGATACCGAAAGTTATCGAGGCATGGCCGAAGAAGTTGATCTCCATAATAGGACTTATACTGTCGCGATACTCCCAAATATTCTGGATGACCCGGCGCGGTCTAAAAATAAGCAAAGCGCAAAATTAAGGGACGTTATATTGAACTCTCTTAGTGACGAAGCCACTATCTTAATTTCCGTGTTAGGCGGACGGACGGACGAATACGCGTTCGCTTTTGCGGATTACGCCAGAGGTAAAGGATACAAAGTTGAAGTGGGAAGCAAATATACTTCGGATAATGTTTACAGGGTTCTAAAAGTGACAAGGGTAAATGCGGAATTAGAAAAAGAGAAGGGACCGGAAGTAAGCCTTGAGCGCGAGAGAAAACTAAAACGCATAACGCGGTTGGTCGAAAATTATTTCGACGATTGGGCAAAGAGTGAATGGCGCGAAATTTTAGATATATTGAATTATTTGGGAGAAAAGGGATCCATAAGCCCGTCTCAGAAAGAGGAGATATTCGAGAAAATAAAAGTGTTGGTCGAGAATATTTTCAGCCCAAACAAGATTCCGAGAGAATTCTTTGATTATGAGGGAGAGGAAAACGTTGCTAAACTTATTGATTTCATGATGAACATAAAAGATGAACATCTCGGAAGCTTAAGATCCTTAAGGGAAGACCTTGTAAAGATCATTCCTCACGATCATATGCTTGTTTCGTCGCTGGACGGATTGATTGAGAAAGTTGAAAAATTATTTAATGAAGTCGAATCCGTGCGTAAGGAAATATTCTTATCAGGTATGCCTTCCGAAGGGGGACCGTACAATAAAGCCCCGGCTATTTTTTCCCTGGGCGCATCGACCTTAGCGGGAAACATCTTTCTGGGAGTTTTTACGTACTTATATTTATCCGCCCAGAAACAGGCGATAGTGGATTTTCTGTATGAAAAAAGCCGGATGAAAAAATGGTATTCAGGTCTTGCCCGCCATTTAGCCCGCTTTTTCGATTCGATTCTTTTAGACATGACACGATACGCTGCCACAAGATACCTTGCGAAATCCCTGCTTAACGGTCCGGCGGATATGATACGGCCGGTTGACGGGCCGTTATTCCCCGGGTTCCCTGATGGGGAAAAAGGCAGAAATTATCAAGGGATAGATGTAATTGCCCGGTTACAGATCCTTGCCGGAGGCAATGATAGTGAGGGGCTGGTAAGAGAGTTGAATAAAATCGGGCCTGACAGGGTGCGTAATCTTATGGGTTCCGGGGATACGTCAAGATCCACCGGTTTTATGATACTTATGGCGCAGATATGTGAGATCTTGGTGAAGAGTGGCGATTTGACTCGGCTGAATAATGAAGTACGGCGTATCGTTGAACAAAAAGAACGCGACTTCGCAAGGGACGCAATAGTTGTTTCATTAGAAAGAGCGTCGGAAAAGCAATCGGCTACTTATTCGGATCCCCGCCGATCGGCGCGGCGTGACGGCAAAACCAGTGTGACGCGGCGAACTCAAGGCGAAGGAGAGAGCTCTTCACCGCCTGCGGCACCTCGCGATGACTTGGGATCGGGAGCGTCCCCGGGTGATGCGGAACGGGAAGAGTTTTTGAGAAAAAATAATTCCGCGTTTTCCCAGATGATGGATGTATTAGATGATTATCACCATGAACGGAGCATAACCAGATATTTTCTTGCAGGTAGCATGTCCCGCGGGACTTTTGGTGTTCCGCCGAAAGATATGGATATAGCGGTTTCCTTCAGGCTATCCCGTCAGGCGGAAGAAGTGGATGTATATCAACGTCTTTACGAAGAAATCGAAACTATCTCGAAAGAGACAGGTATAAGTTTTCATATTATTCCTTTACCGATAGGCCATGTGTTCAATATAACGGACAATTCGATAGAACCTACCGGGGAAGTCCTGGGGGGGAGTTATCGTCCGGCTATGGCATCATTGATAAACCCCGTGGATTATAGACTTATTGAAATAAGCCGTGCGTACAGAGAAACGGCCGGAGCCGATTTCTTTGCGCAATTATTCTTAAAAATTAAAACATATAATGAAAATGTCCCTCGCGATGACGATCGTGCCACCCAAGGCGCGGCTGAGAAAAATATCAATGGTTCAGAAACGCTGTTCCCCGGCGCCGGCCCCGGAGCGGCGAGCCTTAACGGCCCGGAATTCACACGTAAAATAAAAGTCAGGGCGCCGCGATTTTTGGCGGGGTGGACCAGAGGCCGCGTGGAAAAGGCCATAACTACAGGCCTTACCTATGATGAAGCCGTAGCGTGGCGTGAATGGAAGTTACGAACGAATAAACGTTTTCCATCGGGGTTCTGGCAATCGAGACAGACAGTTATTAATTACACGCTGGCTACGTTGGATAGTATCTCGGGGTTTAAACAGGCAAGGGAGAGCGGCGATATCTCCACAACGGCCAAATTGTTGCGTTCGGAATTAAAAAGATACAATCTTGGTTATAAGAAATTTTTCGTAGAGCGTGGGCGGATGAACGCTTTACTGGATAATAATTACGATGGGATACTTTCCGAACCTAATAGGGTATCATCGCTTATCGGACTTGCCGTGCCGGGACTGATAGATATGAAAAATAAGGACGCGATAAGTCCTGTCGAAGTAGAACCTAATTATTGGGAAAATGAGGAAAACGCCAGATATCATATCCTTGCGGCTTTGGATAACGGTGTGCCGGGTTTTGCCGATGCCCGCGCCAGACACGATATTAAAGCTATGGCGGGGTTATATCGTGAATATGTTATGGGATATGGATCAAAAACCGGAAAATATGATGACGGTCAGGTCGCGTTCTTTTGCGAAGTGGGAGAGCTTTTAGGGCTTATAAGCCATGAGAGAAAATATCTGGATAAAAAGGGAAGCCCGGCGGCTGTTTTACGTTTTGCCATACCGGAGCTTGTTGATCAGAACGATCCCGACGCCATAAGGTTGACTGACGTCGAAAGAAAAGTCGCGGTAGTGGGTTCTGACAGGAAATATGAAGAAAAATTGATGGAGTATATAATCAAACATTCGGTGGATGGTCGTAGCGGGAAAGAATTATACGAGAATAATCCCATGTTAAGTTCCCAGCTTAGTTATGAAGAACGCGCGGATATTTACCGGGCTATACTTTCACGGGATACGCTGAAGCCGTGGGAATGGGCGGCTTGCGCGTATATATGGTGTTGTGAAGCCAGGGACAGGTTCTTGGCTTCAGACATACTGGAAAACCCGTTAACTATCGAAGAATGTCATGGCGATAAAAAAGTGAACAAGGTGATACATGATCTTATATTCAACCATAAATTTCGGATAGACTCCGGGAATACTGAGACCCTATTTGGCGTGTTATTCTCCTCGTCTTTAAGAGTGCATAATATGCCCGAAGGGGTTGGGCCGGACGTCGTATACGCCAATATTCAAAGGGCAAGGGGTTTGGTCCAGGGAGAGAGCGATCATATCATGGATTTGCGGGCGTATGCCGGATCACATCTATGGTTCACGTCCCCGGCTATGTTGGATCTTTTTTATGGAGCGGATGGGATAGGTGGAGAGGCATATGCGAACGCCAGGACTATTATCCCCAGAGAGATATTCACCCCTGAGCTTATGGCGCGCTTCAATGAGATATACGCATCGTGTATTTATCGGATCGAAATGCTGAACGGTAGCGATCTTAAGGTATTTGATAGATGTGTTGAAAACTACAAATTATCTGGCCGATCTGTTCCGGCTGAACGTAAAAATGTAGCGCAGAAAGCAGATTTGATCCCTTCGTCCGCGGATGTGATCCAGGACTCGTCGCCCCAGCTTCCGATCGCACGTAGCTCTAATGAAAAACAAGATTTTGAAAGGACCATCGTATTCAAAAATCAGCTGGGTCTGCATGTCAGGCCATCGGTTGCGATACTCAATACATCCAAATATATATCAGACCGCTTAAATATAAAGATCAGTCTTAAAAAAGTTAAAACAGGGGTTGAGGCCCGCCCATTAGGACAAATGGCGCTGTTGGAGCTTGAGCTGTATGATGGGGATGAAGTCATGTTGCGGCTTGAAGGGGGTAACTCCAGAATGTATAAACAAGTGCTTTATATTATGGAAAAACTTTTAAGGGATGAAGATGCCCTCCAGCATCCGTCAATAGTAGCAGCCGAATATTTTTCTCTGATAGATGTTATCGCCGGAGATGTTGTGTACGGGGATGAACAAGGTAAGGATGAAAAAAAGAAAAAAGAAGAGGCGGTAAAAGACATATTCGCCCAAGAGAAAGAATATGCCGAGCGGGCTTTAGGAGAGGTTAAATACGCGCAGGCCATCGAGTCCCTGAAAATAGCGTATATCGCCGTGGAGACCGAGTGGATAGAAAAAAGTATCGGTACGCATGAACAGTCGCAGGATATAAATAAACTGATCATAAGGATAAAACATCTTTGCAAAGAGAAAAAGATAGAATTCATTCAAGGCGACGCTTGGGAAGTGGCGGGACGAGTGGAAGCCATCAAAAAGTCCTCGCCGAGCGCGCGCGGTATAGTGCTTGCGGAAAAAGGCGCTGTGGACGCGGTCGCGGCCGCGCTTGAGGCTATGGGGCTACCGAATGATCAAAATACCGTTCTGGCCCAGGTCAAACCTGGAAAATTCGATAGCGGTGCGTATGTAAGGCTTGTAAGGATGCTGATGGCGAGCCTTGTTCTTTTAAGGGACGATCTGACCGGCCTTTCCGAAGAAGATCGCGAAGAGTTCAGGACAAAATACTCCGACGTGGGGCTGAACTTTTTGGCGGGTAACCGTGTTATATTCAACTTACCGGCCGCAAAGGCCATGGACTATGACGATCTGCGTCATTTATACGGTGATGCGATCGAAGTATTCGCGTAAAGTTAATGTATAAAAACTGAATGTTTTACAGATATAGATAGGGAAAAGTTACGCAAATGTTAAATATGAAAAATTCAGCAAAAACGACTTGATTTTTGCATCGTCCCTTGGGATAATGTTAATACTTTAAAAAGTAAGTAAAAAATTGACAGATACTAACCAAACGAGGGATCATGAAAAAATTTAAATGGGCCATTTCGTGTTTTGTTAACGTCGTTTTTTTATTCAATACCGTAATATTTGATACTTCCGCAGCCCCTACGATGATGCCAAGAACCGGCATTGATTATCTAGCCCCAATATCGCTTTTCAATAATCTTGATGATTCAAATATGGAATTACAGGATCTTTCCCGTATCGAATATATTCTTACGCAGCATTTGTTTTATGCGAAGGACAATGAGGGGGATCTCGATATAGAAAAGTTTGTTGAAAAAGCGAGTGCATACAGGGATTCCAGCACCGAACATAAAGCGCCGATCCAGTTTTTTACACACGAAAAAGAAACGTTTCCCGACGGATTAATTTGCCTGCGATGTAGGATATTTGACGAAAAAAAAGGAGAGCCAAGAACATATTATTCCGTTTTTCCCAAAAAGGCTGTAGACGGATTTTTCCCTATGCAGGTTTATACGGAAAAAGAATGGGATAAAGTAAGGCCGGAAATATCGGGCACAAAATTTCCAATAAGAGCCAAAGAAAAACCTGCTCAAGCCGCGGCGCTGGAAAGAAATGTAGCGCATCAGGGGTTTGACAGTGTTTTGCAGTTCGCACATGATCCGCGATCCGGCATTACAATTTCATCACCCGAAGAACTGGGGATAGATTACCAACAGATCTTAGAGGATGTACAGGCTAAGCTGGGTGTTACAATAGAAAATCCAAATGATCTTTTACCGCTTGAGGAAAGGGTATGTAGCATTATTCCCATGGACGGTATATTGAAAGATGCTTTTGAACAGAATCGAATTATTCTTAATGACGTTAAGGGGAACAAAAAAAGTTTGATCCCGTTCACTCATTTGAGTGATTATTATCAGAACATATTGATGAAGGGAGAAGAAATAGGGGCTCTTAAGAGAAATACACCAGAGGCAGCCGAGATCAGGGAACGTATTAAGGAAAGTCTCTCACGTGCTATCGCCCATGAGCTTGGTGTGGCTTGTGACCAGCCGATATTATTTTTTGATGACAACGATAATCCCATCAATATATTTGACTGCATGTATCAGGATATCGATATGTTACGTGTCCCTGGGGAATACAGGGAGATAAAAAATTCATATGAATTGAAAGACCTGGATACTAATATTGAAACTCGTGATTTTGCGGGTAGTGATAAACAAAGCCGCTCAGAGTTGAGATACCGTTGTGAAGGAAAGGATGGGGAAAAGATTGAAGGATGCCCAATAATTACAGATTGTTCTACAAACAATAGAATTGATCCGTTCGGATCCTTCGGAGTTTCTGCATATTATAAATTTGATAAGTATGTTATAGGAGAACATGAAAAGAAATATAATAGTAAAACATACATGTTTTATATTTTTGATCTTGAGAAAGGAGAATTTTATGGTTTGTGCGACAAGAACGATATAGTGATAGAATCTCTTCCAGACATATTTCAGGTAATGGTCAAAGACGGTGTAATGGTGGTATTATCAAAGGATAATAAAGGCCCTGAGCCATTTTGCTGGATAACGATACGTGCATATGATTTGTCTACAGGACAGGAGATTTTACATAGTAGAAGATATGACGGATACGAGTACGAGTCTTTTAAATTGTCTGCCCGGTCAATAATAGTGAGCCGCACATCTGGCCATAGATATGAGGCTAACCCACCAGACATAATTTTGCATTTCAATAAAATTTCCGCATCGCGTCATTTGCTAGATTTTGAAGCTAACAAGAAACAAAAAGATTTTGAAGCACGTTTAATACGGGAATTGACAATATTGTGTAATAAGCATGCTGATGAGCAGGTAGGAGAAAAATTTTTTGTTTATTGGGGTGCTTCCCCAGATTCGCAGGGTGAGGGTTTGGAAGTTGATCCGAAAGATTTTATTTTTACTTCATGGTATAGGGGGAAGCGTCTCGCTATGGAGAGGTATGTCGCTACCGAAGAAGGTGTTTTGATAATACACGAACCCGAGGTGGATTACAGGAAAGAACGGATTTTTGGATATAAGAAAGGGAACCCGTTACTAAATATAGGGGTCAGTAACAGCAATGAGAGAAGATGGTATTTTTACGTTACTAAAGAGTTTTATGATTTTCTTAAAAGTAACAATATGTTACAAAAATTCAATTATACTATGGAAAGTAATTATCCGAGGCGGAACCGAACGGAAGATCGATTGGATCTATTGCGCCAAGGTATATATTTTCTTGTTGAGGGACAAGAGCCACCCGAAGAGATTCGTCTTCTTGTTGATGAAAAAGATAAGCCTAGTAAACCCTCGCGGCGTGTGGGAAAGAAAGCTCCAGGTAAAAGCCCTGAAGCGGCCTTGCAAATCATTGCAGACGACCCATCTCTGCAGTTCAAGATGTTCTCCGAAGATGATTATCTGGCGTCATACAAAACGAGATACGGAAAATTTAAATTTGAGGCTCCTGCTCCGGGAAAAACTTTAGAGGACAATGAGTCAGCTTTGAGAACAGTAAGGCGGGATCTTCATGAAGGTGCGGATGCTCTTGCCAGGGGAAACAACCCTGTCCTTCATGTCTTGCAGCAAAACCAAGCAAAAGAATGGGTGATCGTACCGGTGGATAAGATCGAACGCGGCAAAAAGATCATGTACAAACTTACTGATGAAGGAATGCGAAGGACCGCTCCTGCATCAGTGCACAAAGAAAAAATCACTCCGCAAGAAGAGCGTCGTTTGGCTCTGGCTGAAACTATCGCACCGAAAGTGCTTGTGTACGATCAGGAAAAAATAAATTCTGAATTTGCAAAAGAATCGCTCCGTGTGATGAACGAAACGCTCAAAGAATATTTAGATAAAATAATCGCGTATCTTATCTTAGAAGCTGGAACCCCGGCCGTTGACATGAATAAAATGGAAGTGATAAAACAGGTGGCGATAGGATCTTTGGAACGTCAACATGCTGTTATTAAGGATGCCGCTGCAAAAAAAGCGCATGAGGAACTGGAAAAATTAATGGCTGGTATTGCAATCGATATCGTTCAGACTGTTAGGCATGATGCGAACGCTCTGATACGAGAAAAAATACTTAACCCAAAATTTATAGAGGCAAGATTGAATGAGATAAATTATACTGCTCCCGGAAGGGCGATCAATGCTCAAGAAATATCAATGATACCGGAAATGCGGGATGACCTTATCGCCAGGTATTTCGGCATCGCGAACGTCAATTTTATGCTGACGGACGGTTTTCTTAGATTTCTTGTGAATGAATCTACACAAAAAAAGGTTGGAGGAATAGTGTCAGGAGGCAGTCCGGTTGACGCGTTGGTATTATTAGCGGTGGCAACGGCGAATCCGGTGGATTTTACTTATCTTGAACATAAAGATATCATAACAAAAGAAGCATTCAGCAGCGTTAGCGATAGGACCCTCAGGCGTGACAGAGAAAAGCTTATTAAATATGGGTACATGGAGAGGATAAAACCAGGGCATTTCGGGCTGACGGATAAGGGTATCGCCGTCGCATTATATCTTATTTTACATTGTAATACGAATATATTGATAGAAAGTAGTGAAGACAATAAAGTGCTGGTTGGTACAATCAGAAAACGCCTACCATCCCGGATTAAAGAATATTTGGATAAACATCCGTCAGAAATGAGTATGGTGAATATCCCATTGAAAAGCGCGATGTTCGAATTCGACGAAAAAGCAAAGCAACGTGCTGTAGACTCTGGGAAAATTAATAGTCCGATAGAAGGTTTTATTAGAGCTGAACGTGACGCGACCGAAACGAAAGAAACAAGGCGGCTTGTAAACTCGTTGCAGTCGGGCTCTGCGTTTGAAGTTACAAAGGCGTGTGATGAACTAGCCAATAAAGGTTTGAGGGGCATATCATTCATGCCATATTTAAGGGGACTTCTAAAACATTCACAGGAAGCGGTACAGCGTGCCGCTAGTAGTGCGATAAAGGCAATAAGAGAGAGTATCAATAAACCTGTTCCAATGGCAGAAAAGACCTGGGGTGAAAAAATTAACGAAGCGTTAGAGTCAGATTCGGCGTTCGAAGTTTCTAAGGCGTGTGAAGAACTCGGCGCCATTGGAGTTAAGGCTGTACCTTTTCTTGAAAAACTTAAATTTATAGCGAGTAATCATCCTCATGAGGGTGTAAAACAAGGAGCTGCCAACACTATTGAAAATATCGAGGGAGCTTTTATGTCGCTTGATATGAACGATGCAGTGACCAGTGAGATCAAAGATAAGGCCGTTCAGGTGGCATACGATAAATATTTGGACTCAGCCTGTGAATCTATGGAATCGGTTTTTAAGTATGCCGGCCTTCAAATGTCCACATATCTTCCAAAAAGATATACATTACTTATGACGGAAGAATTTTTTGCCAAGGGCGAATTAAAAAAGGACGGGGATCTTTACCGGGACCGATTCAATCTATCTGTTTTTAATACCCAAAATAAAAAGACATTGGCCGAATTGTCTCCGGAAGAGATAGTATCCAACATAATTTCGATGGCAGGTGAAAACCCGGAAAGGACAGGAGTTCTTATACAGAACGATTTGCCCGCGGCACAATATGAGAGATTGACCCAGGCGGGCATAAAATTTGTCCCAGTTAACGTAAAAATGTTGAAAGAAGTGCAGGCGGACAAGTATGGAGATAAGATGAAACGCGAACAACGTGAAAAGTTCCGGCTTGTTACATATGCGGCCATGCTTCTTGTTCGTGGAATGGACAGTGAAGTAAAAAGGGACTCTCCGATGTATAAGGCACTTAGTTTTATTATTAAAACGCATTTTGGTTTTATGGAACAAGTGGATATAGATGCCTATGTTCAGGCTTTTATTACTAATAAAGTTCCGGAACTGATCAAGGGATATCTCGCGTATAGACCTATGGGAAAATGGGAAAGGCCGAAATACCGGGTTGTTATCGAGGCGCTTATCAAGGCGTAACGAGTAAGCGTGATCGTCTGGGACAGGTCATGCAAATATTTGATGGTGTTTGGTAAAAATAGGTTTCAATTCAAAAATAAAACATTATAGTTGTCGGGGCGGAACCTTGGTTTCGCCCTTTTTCTTAATATAAAACAGCTTGACGGAAATATTAGTTGGTAATAAAGTTGTTACATGAATCGCAATATAAAACGTTACGAACAGATCCCTCACACTGCAGATATCGCTGCTAGAATATATGGAAAAACCATCGAAGAACTTTTTGTCAATGCCGCTTTTGCTATGTTCGATATAATATCCGGGGGTGATCAGATGCCCGGCAGCAAGAAAATAATTGTTCAAAAAGAATCTGAAAATATCGAGAATCTTTTAGTTGGCTGGTTGAATGAGCTTTTATATGTTTCATATGAGAAGCGTTCATTATTGTGTGATTTTAAAATAATATTATTGAACGAAAAAAAGATAGAAGCGGAAGTGTACTTGACTGATCCAGCAGACAGTACGGTCAAAAAAGAGATAAAAGCCGCGACATACTATGATGTGAAAATTGTAAAAGATAATGGCAGGTTTATAGTTGATGTTGTTTTTGATGTGTGAACCAATGGGAAATAGAATATAAATTGTCATTGCGAGGAGGGGCGAAGCCCCGACGAAGCAATCTTTGCGAAATATGTAAAAAGCTTATGATATTGCTTCGTCGCCAACCTTTGACTATTGCTCCTCGCAATGACCACAAAGATTGTAATACAGGCGATATATTATTTTTATATCATGGATCCCCGATAAAAGCATTCTGGGATGATGTTTTGTAAAATGTTTGGAAATGATGATATTGAAAACGGTAAGGTGGAAAATGGACAACCAATCCGTAAAATTCGAAAAAATAAATGATTACCGTTGGCGCATCCCGAAACAAGCGGGAATGAAAGTTCCCGGCATCATTTTTTCTGATGAGCGCATGCTCAAAGATATAATGAAAGACCGTGCCGCGGAACAGGTGCGGAACGCCGCGCATTTACCCGGGATAGTCAGGGCGTCAATGGCAATGCCCGATATTCACTGGGGTTACGGTCTTCCGATAGGCGGGGTTGTGGCGACGGATATAGAAAATGGCGGGGTGATAACGCCCGGCGGCGTAGGTTACGATATCAATTGCGGCGTACGACTTATAAGAACCTCTCTTTACACACAGGATGTTTTGCCCCGCTTAAAAGATCTAGTTAACATGCTTTTTCAGACCGTGCCGGTGGGTGTAGGGTCTACGGGAGATATTCGTCTTGATGCAGTTGCTCAGAAAAAAATACTTACGGGAGGCGCCGGATGGGCTGTGAAAGAAGGATACGGCTGGCAAAGCGATATAGATCATTGTGAAGAGCAGGGCGCGATAAACGGCGCTGATCCTTCAAAAGTCTCAAAACGCGCATATGAACGAGGTAACGATCAACCCGGAACGCTTGGTTCCGGGAACCATTTTCTGGAAGTGCAGGAGGTCTCTGAGGTGTTTCGGGAAGATGTTGCGAAAATATTCGGTATAGAAAGAGGGCAAATAGTTGTTATGGTCCATACGGGGTCACGGGGATTCGGACATCAGGTGTGCACTGATTACGCCGAAAGTCTGGTTAGGGTGATGAGTAAATGGAATATAAACATCCCCGATAGACAACTGGCGTGCGCACCTGTAAAAAGTCAGGAAGGAGAAAATTATCTCGGAGCGATGCGTGCTGCTGCGAATTACGCGTGGGCGAATAGGCAGGTTATCACCCATCTTATCAGGAGATCTTTTGAAAAAGTCTTCGGAGAAAGAGCTGAATCGCTTGGAATGAGCCTGGTTTATGACGTCGCACACAATATCGCGAAAACAGAGAGATATGAAATAGACGGAAAGGAAAGGTCTTTGTGTGTGCATAGGAAAGGCGCTACAAGGGCTTTCCCGGCCGGACATCCGGACATCCCTGACGATTATAGAAAGGTCGGTCAGCCTGTGATAATTCCGGGCGACATGGGGAGATGTTCATATCTGCTCGTGGGAACGCCTGAGGGTGAAGAGACATTTTTTTCGACATGTCACGGCGCGGGGCGTCTTTTGTCAAGGACGGCCGCGGTGCGTGCGATGCGAGGCCGATCAATCGCGCGGGAGCTTGAAGCTAAAGGGATAATTGTCCGCGCCAGCGGGCGCGAGACGCTTTATGAAGAGGCCCCTGAAGCGTATAAAGACGTGAGCCGGGTGGTTGATATCGTTCAAGGGGCTGGTATTTCGAAACGAGTCGCGAAAATGAGGCCGATCGGAGTTATTAAGGGGTAGTAGATATACGGTGTCGTGTATCATGTGTCAGAGTGCCAAGTGTCAAAGTCTCAGGACCATGATCAAATCTCACCCCTCTTTTGAATTATACCTGACACATGATACTCTGATACATGACACTCTGAGTAGTTATACAGGAATACTCGGGGCTTGCAACACGCCCAATGTCATGATATATGTTATAGGGTTAATTGAGGTGGATAGTAAATATAATAGAGGGGAAAAATATGCTGGATACTAAATTCATACGTGAGAATCCTGAAATAGTAAGACAGTCGCTCAAAAATAGAAAAGGCGACGAGAGTCTTATTGATAAATTCTTACAGCTTGATCAGGCGCGCCGCGATATCATAGTTGACGTCGAGGACCTTAAACGTCGCAAGAACGAGGAGTCGAAAAAGATCGGCGAACTGATGAAACAAAAGCAGGACGCTACCGCCGCTAAAGAAGCCGTAAATAAAATATCTGCCGAAATAGCGTCTCTCGACGCGGATCTTAAGAAGATCGACGAGTCTTTTCAGTATGTGGTGGATATTATACCTAATGTTCCGCATTCTACGGTTCCGGTCGGATTTTCGGCCGAAGACAATAAAGTGGTTAAAGAACACGGTAAATTGCCGGAATTTTCGTTCAAACCTAAAGATCACATAGAACTTGGAAAGATCAACTCACTCTTTGATTTCGAAAGGGGGGCCAAGATAACCGGTTCCGGATTTCCGCTATATATAGGTAAGGGAGCGCGGCTTGAGAGGGCTCTTATAAATTTTATGCTGGATGTTCATACGAAGGAGCACGGGTATAAGGAGATATTCCCGCCGTTTCTGGTCAACCGAAATAGTATGTACGGTACCGGACAGGTCCCGAAACTGGAAGATGATATGTATAAGGTAGCTACCGAAGAGGGCTTTTTTCTGATACCTACCGCTGAAGTCCCAGTAACTAATATACATTCGGGAGAAGTTTTTCAGGAGAAAGATCTGCCGATGTATTATACGGCATACAGCGCGTGTTTCAGGCGCGAGGCCGGTTCTTACGGAAAGGATACAAAAGGGCTTATTCGTGTCCATCAATTCAACAAAGTGGAACTTGTCAAATATACGACACCCGATATTTCTATGGACGAACTCGAAAAACTCAGAAAAGACGCGGAAGATATACTGGAAAGGCTTGGACTTTCATACAGGATACTGGCGCTTTGCACGGGAGATATGAGTTTCGCCGCGCATAAATGTTACGATATAGAGTTATGGGCGCCAGGTACGGGAAGATGGCTTGAGGTTTCCAGTTGTTCCGTATTTTCGGATTTTCAGGCGCGCCGCGCGAATATAAAATATCAGCCGGAAGATAAAACGCGAAAACCTCAATTTGTGCATACGCTTAACGGTTCGGGGGTAGCGTTGCCGCGGCTTGTTATCACAATACTCGAGACGTATCAGAAAGAGGACGGTTCGGTCGAGATTCCGAAAGCGCTCAGACCGTATTTTGGGGAAGATATTATTAGACCTGTTTTATAAGTATCCGATAGATTCTAGCTGTTGGCTGCATGTGTAGTATTAAACGTACAAGCTAAAAGCTACAATCATTTTGGTTCAAATTGGGATATATCGTATATGTTAATAAGATTTCTTAAAACAGTTGTGGGCATTCTTCTTATCCCTCTTGCTATCGGTACGTCTCGCGCGTTTTATGAGCAGATGCTTTTACTGGGGAACGCGGCGCAAGGGACACATATGCTAGAGCGAGGAATAATGGTATATGTGCTTTTTCACGTGGTTATCGCGCGTCCTATATATTTGTATGTTGTGGGGCACGAGTGTGTGCACGTACTAGCTACATGGATATGCGGCGGTCGGGTAGAAAGATTCAATATCAGCAAGAGCGGTGGCAGTGTAGTGACCTCAAAAACCAATTTTTTTATAGAACTAAGTCCGTATTTCGTGCCCATTTATACGCTGCTCCTTGCGCCGGTATTTCTGGTGATCAGATCAAATATTTTCGGTCATCCTAATTTTAACATTAATGATCTGTTTATCTTCTTAGTAGGGATAACTCTGGCGTTCCATTTTGTTATGACGTCGGAAGTTCTCAGAATGGAGCAAAGCGATATCGCCAAATCCGGTTTTGTTCTTTCGATGGTAGTTATCCTTACGGCTAATCTTGTTGTCACTCTGGGTGTTTTTTGCCCGTTTTTCAACTCAGTTTCATTTCTGGGGTTTATAAAAAACACATGGTCGTATTCTTACGGTATATATAACACCGTTGGGATAGCTATTGCCTCATGGTGGAATTGGTCGGTAGTCTTTTTTGAACGTTTTTTTTAATAATACAAAGGATTTGCCCGTCGAGTTGTTTTGCCTGTATTTTTTTGCATAAAGCATAAATGGTGGCATATTTCTAAGGTAGGAGTGTTTTTTGTGAAAACAAGGGGGTAAATATGCGATTTCAAGATATCAGTATAAAATTGAAGCTATTGATCATATCTCTGTCTCTTGTTATTGTCCCGGTCGTAGTGCTAGGGTATTTTGCCTATAATACGGCCCAGAAAGCCATATTTGGCGAAATAGAAGGTAAAATAAAGTCACAAGTATATGATTATAATAGTTTTGTGACATATTATTCTAAGACCGTAGAGCGAGCTCTTGACGCTCAGGCTACAAGCATTAGAATGAAATTATTTTCAGGGACACAGAACGGCACATATGCTACGCTGGAATTGGGTGACCTTGCCTTCTGTTCAGCCGATGGTACCAAACGTGTTATAGCCATGAATGATAACGCTTTTATTGACTATATCATTAAGAATATAGGGAACGAATATGTGGCTACTATATTTAAAGTTACAAATAACGCGGCAATTCGCATAACTACAAATATAATAAAAGATGGAAAAAGAGCGGTCGGGACTGACCTGGCTTCGGATGTCTATAGTGCGGTGGTAGGTGGTAAAAAAGACTTTATTGGCAAGGCGGATATTCTTGGAAAGAAGTACTTCACGATCTATAAACCAGTTTTTGACAAAGATGGGAGTACAGTCACGGCGATAATCTTTGTCGGTATTAATATGGATGATTTTATTGTAGATCTCAAAGCGGCGATAAAAAATGTCAAGGTCGGTAAAACCGGGTATATGTTTGTTATGAATAGTAAGGGGGATATTTTGATCCACCCGAATAAAGAGGGATCAAATCTTTCAAGCTATGATTTTATCAAAAAAATAATGGATCAAAAGACCGGATATATGAGGTATTTTTGGGAAGGCAAAGAGAAGGTTGTGGCTTACGAGTATGAACCGGATCTTGATTGGATAATAGTTTCGGGTTCTTACTTTTCTGATTTTATGGGGCCGCTTATCGCGATAAGGATGACAATAATTGTGGTGTCGGTTATTGCGGTTATTATAGGGACGGTTATAATTCTATGGTTCGCCGGGGTACTGACAACCCCGATAGTTAAAAGCGTATCTCTGGCTAAATTAATGGGAGAAGGAGATTTTACGGTGGAGCTTTCTCTTGACCAGAAAGATGAGATCGGGGTTCTTGTGAATGCGCTTACCGATATGAAAAAGAAGGTATCTGGGGCTATTTCGGAGGTACAGACTTCGGCTCAGCAGCTCGCGGCCGCTACGGAAGAGATTTCGTCAAGTTCCCAGCAGATATCGGACGGGGCCCAGCAGCAGTCGGCAAGTTTTGAGCAGCTTTCAAGTTCGGTACAGTCGAATGCGTCAAGTGCAGCCAAATCAAATGATATAGCTCAGGGAACTGTCAAAAAAGCCGCTAAAGCCGGAGAAGCGATGGAAAATACCATTGATTCAATGGGTGCTATAGAAAAAAGCTCGAAACAAATCACTGATGCGGTAGCGCTTATAACCGATATCGCCGACCAGACCAATCTTTTGGCTTTGAACGCGGCTATCGAGGCCGCTCGGGCCGGGGAGCACGGAAAAGGTTTTGCGGTTGTCGCTGATGAGGTGAGAAAACTTGCCGAGCGCAGTGCTTCTTCCGCTAAAGAAATACAGACGCTTATTATTGAAAGTTCGAAACAGGTGAAAGATGGTGTCGACCTTTCAAAGACGACCGGGGCCAATCTGATAGAAATCGTCGATGAGATCAACAAAATGGCAGAACAGATACAGGCGATCTCTTCCGCTACGCAGCAGCAGGCAGCGACGATGGAACAAAATACGTCAATAACGGAATCTAATGCTTCAGCGGCGGAAGAACTTGCGGCATCGGCAGAAGAAATGGCTGGCCAGGCCGATTCGCTGAACGCGATTGTAGGGAGATTTAAAATAGCTGGCAATAAAAGTGGGGATGAAGGTAAGGGTAATCTGCCAGGTTCAGTTGTGAATAAAACGGGTGCTACGGTAGCGACGAAGGCAAAGTCGACAGTGGCAGGAAATTATAAGAAGGGTGTGACAGGAAAAGAAGACAAATTAAAGATAGGATAATTCGGGGTATGTTTATCTGGAAAACCCATGATTGTTGAAATGTCAGGGTTTTATTATTGCATACTTTAGGGTAGATGATACGTTTTCAGGAGAATTCTGATATAGGAACAATGGTCCGGATTTTAGGTTAATAACTCAATTTTACTGCTTTATATGCCTATTCTGTGATGTTTTGTCCGCGTTTAGGATACACGCCTGTTAAGTATGAAAAAGCTAGTCATCTTCCTTTCCTATAGTTTAAACCATGTGATATAATAGAAGCGTCGAAGGAAAAGAAAAATAAGTTTAGACGAGGTAATTAAAGAATTTTAAAAAGACTGATTGTAACTAGTAGGAAACGAACCGATAACGAGGGTGTCATGAAGAACACAATAAAATACATAGCGGTATCTTGGATAGTGGCCGCCATGGTCTGCCCGGTGGTATATGCCGGCGCAGTTGCTTCAGTTGGGGACACCTCAGACTCCAAATTTGTATCCCGTATAGAGAAAAAACAAGAATTCTTAATGTGTATGAGCCAGAGTATTTCCGAACTAAAAGATGCCTGTCGCAAAAGGGCGGTGGAAAGCAATAACGAAAGTGAAGCACTTTCATCGTCAAAATATGTCGAACGACTTGAAAAAAAACTGGGGGCCCTTGTTAAAGAGTCTGTTCAGGATATAGGTTATAAACAAATGCCAGCGGTACAGGCTGCCATGGTAAGCCATCTTTCGCCCGCGTCAAAGTTTGATCAAAACCCAAAAGAAGGAACCGGAAAAACCGAAGAATAATGCCCGCGTTGTCTGAAAATGATCCACAAGAATTTACTTTGAGTTCGGTGCTTTGATCTGGAGAGATTATTCTGTTCCGCCGATCATGGAGGGGTTTTCTTTTATGCCGAGCTCCGATATATGCGCCAATTGTTCTATATTGGTCTTTGCGGTCTTGATATGGTCTAGAACGGCCGGATTTTTAATTTCCTTCATAGCTTCATCCAGATATTGGGTATCATACGCACACTGATTTTTAATAAAAGCCAGCCATTCATTAAGGATATTGACGCTAGTTTGCGTCGGATCGCCCTCTTGGGATATTGCCATTTTAAAAAGGCGAAAATAGGCCTCGATCGTAGTTAGCGTGGAAGTATTAAGCTCAAATATCCTTTCCAGTGTCCGCAGATCGTTGCCGACAGTTTGTTTGATGTTCTCGGGTAGCATTTTGCCCTGATTTGTGATAGCCGTCCTAAGGTCAAACATCTGTTCAATGTGTTTATATTCCTGGCAGAAAGAGAAAGACGCCCCGCTGAAAATGACCAGGGCAGAAACAAATAGAGACTTGAGTATGTTTTTTTTTCTCATAAACGAACGATCATTTTATAGTCGCGTGAAAACAAAATTCACAAAAGAATTATAACACATTTTCAAAAAATTACAAATTTAGATGGGGAAAAAGCTATTTGTGGGATAGTAGTGCGCACTCATGATATAATCATATTGATAGTAAGATTATTTAGTCTTTTGTGTAAAGAATAGTGTGAAAAAATGCGAGAAATAGATTTTGAAATTGAGTATTAAAGAAAGGACCATATCGTGAACGGGAAAAAAATAATATTTTTTGACGCTAAACCATATGATGAAGAGTTTTTCAATGCGGAGAACGAGTCTTTTCATTTTGAGCTTAAATTTCTTAAGAATCATCTCAATCCGGACACTTGTACACTTGCAAAAGGGTATGACGTTGTATGCGCGTTCGTGAATGATGATATTAAAAGTCCGGTTATCGATTGTCTTGTGAAGGGAGGGACGGAACTTATAGCTTTAAGGTGTGCGGGCTATAACAATGTTGATCTGAAATATATTTTCGGCAAATTACACGTTGTCAGGGTCCCGGAATATTCTCCCTATGCCGTTGCTGAGCACGCTGTCAGTCTTATGATGACCCTGAACAGGAAGACGCATAAAGCGTATTCAAGGGTGAGGGATAATAATTTTACGATATCGGGACTTATGGGTTTCGATATGTTCGGCAAGACAGCAGGAATAATCGGAACGGGACGTATAGGAAAAGTGCTTATTAATATTCTTAAGGGTTTCGGAATGCGTATATTGGCATATGATATGCGTCCGGATAATGACTACGCCGCAAAGACAGGCGTGGAATATGTTCCGCTGGATAAGATATACGAGCAGGCGGACATTATATCGCTGCATTGTCCTCTTACGAAGGAAACGCAATATTTGATAAACGACGAAAGTATGAAAAAAATGAAGAAAGGGGTAATGATAATAAATACGGGCCGTGGCAAACTTATAGATACGAAGGCGCTTATTGATAATCTTAAGAACGGACATATCGGATCCGCTGGATTAGACGTATATGAGGAGGAAAGCGATTATTTTTTTGAAGATTTTTCCGCATCATTCATAAGTGACGATGTCTTGGCCAGGTTGATCACGTTCCCGAATGTGCTTATTACATCGCATCAGGGTTTTTTTACCAGGGAAGCGCTGGAAAATATAGCTGCTACGACGCTTGGTAATATAAAGGATTTTTTTGACGGTATATTCCTGAAAAACGAGATCTGTTATAAATGTGAGCAGAAAATGTGCATGAAAAAAGAAGGGAAACGCTGTTTTTGAACATTATCCTTATTAATAAAATATGTCGGGCGGTACTTTGTGTTTCGAGTTTTTTGACCGTCTTTTTTCTGGCAGATATGTCGTATGCCTTTTTCCCTGGTGACAGTAAAATTGAAAAGATGGCGACTGATAACGGATTTTGTCGCACGGATATTAAAACAAATAAATTCATTCTTGCGTCATGGTGGAGATTCCAGGCAGACGGCGATACGGTAAGGATATATATCGAAGGTGACGGAAGGGCATGGAAGACAAAAAGAAAGTTGTCATCGGACCCGACTCCGAGAGATCCGTTAGCGTTTAAACTTGCTGTCGGAGATCGATTCCCTAAAATAGCTTATCTTTCTCGCCCCGGACAGTACGTCATGAAAAAAGAAATAACGTATGATCCGGAATATTGGTCAGGCAAACGATTTTCCGAAGAGGTCATCGAGTCGGAGAACGAGGCAGTTGATGAGATCAAAAGATCATCCGGGGCTAAAAACGTGGAACTTATAGGATATTCGGGTGGCGGTGCGGTGGCCGTTCTTGTAGCGGCGAGAAGAACAGATGTGGTCGGGTTGCGCACGGTCGCCGGAAACCTTGATCCCGAAGAAGTGAATAAATACCATAAGGTCGATCAGCTGGCGGGTTCCCTGGATCCGATGGGCAGTGCGTCCGATATCGCGTATATCCCACAGCGGCATTTTGCCGGAGAAAGAGACAAAACTATTCCGATATTTGTTACAAGGATGTTCGCTAGGAAAGCCGGGGATACGAATTTTAAGACTGTTACCGTTGCTGAAGGGGCAACGCATCATGACGGCTGGGTCGAGAAATGGCCGGAATTGTTAGCCGTTCCGCTTGTATCCGCCCGGTAAATTGTATGATACCGCTGTTTAGGCATGTAATTTATCTATTCTTTTTTCACTCTAAAATGCTGATATTGTTTTGAAGGGCTATTCTGATGTGTATTTATCATATCCGTAAGAAATTTCGATTTTAACATGCCTTCCTCCCATTCTCCCAAAGGGGTGGAATCCCAGACAATGCCGCCTCCGATACCGAGCTCGCCTTTTCCGTTTTGTAACAGTATGGTGCGTATCGGTATATTAAAATAAAGATCCTTGTGTGGTGTGATATAACCGATCGCGCCGGTGTAAATTTTTCTGTCGTCGGGTTCAAGGTCTCGTATGATTTGCATAGCTTTAATTTTGGGCGCGCCGGTTACCGATCCGGAGGGGAAGAGATTTGCAAAAATTTCATAAAGTGAAAGGGGACAGTTAATGGTTCCCTTTACAGTCGATGTCATTTGGAACAATGTGCGGTAGCCTGTTATATCAAACAGCTTAGGGACATGGATATTATGGGCGATGCGTCCGAGGTCGTTACGCATGAGATCCGCTATCATAACATTCTCGGCGCGGTTTTTCGCGTCGTACTGGAATTTGAATCTGTGAAATATATCATGTATCGGGGATTTCCCGCGCGGCCAGGTTCCTTTCATGGGTTTTGTTTCGATATTGGCTCCTGTTTTTTTTAGAAATTTTTCCGGAGAAAGCGAAAGGATCTGAAATCTCCCAGTGTCGATATACGCATTATACGGAACGGGTTGTTCACGGAAAAGAGAGGAATATAAAGAGAATCTGTCCCCATCAAAATCGAATAAATTTTTTATGCAATACGTTATCTGGTAAACATCCCCCGATGCTATATGATCGCGGATGGTCTCTATGTCGGAAAAATATTTTTTCAGAGAAGTATTGATGCGGAGGTTTTTTATTTTGAAGCTTTTCTTGCGGCAAAATACTGGCTTTGCTCGAAAAACGGGCTTTTCATAGATCCCGAAATATAGAAGAGGGAACTCTGTCCGGTTTTTAAAATTCAGGCTTTCTTCAAAAGAGTATCCGGATTCATAGGAAAGAAAACCCGCAGCGTAAAATCCGTTACTCAGACAACTATCGATCATGTCCAGGCAGGATTTTATTTGATCGTGGTTATGTGTGGATATTATTTGGATGGGAGAAGTAAAATAAAGATCTTTTCTGTCGAATTGTATCAATATTTGCATATCATGACCTTTTCCGGTCTGGGTGCTTCGTAAGAAGCTTAAGGTCATGACCTTTGGATATATTTATGTTTCAGATGGGAAATGGTATTACATTTTTCCGTTCTTTGCTATTTCTTTTAAGATATCCCGCATTTGTTTCAAATAAGTTACGATCCTTATTTCAAAGGCGAACAAAAGAGAGAACCCGGCTAGAACTATGATGGAAACCCAAAACATAGAAAGTTCTTTCATATGACTCCTTTAAGTTTTACTCTTTCCGCGCATCAATACATTTTTGTAATGTTGAAATAATAATATAAGGATTGTACGGTTTTGTCAAAAAATCGTCCACGCCGTGTTGTTGGCATTCAGGCATATGTTCGGGATGAGCCGTTAAAACGATTATAGCGACTGAATTCTTTTTCGTCACGCCGGATTGTTTTTCGGTGTTTCTGATGTTTTTAAGTACCTGTATTCCGTCAACGACCGGCATCAGTATGTCCAGAAATATGGCTATGTAGGGGCTATTAAGTTTTTTTGCCATTTGGTAGGCATCAAGGGCTACGGCGCCGTTCGGGGCCTCGTCGCAGGCGAAATCGGGGCCTATCTGATGGCGTAATAATTTCCTGTTCGTGGCTTCGTCATCTACGATAAGGATCTTCCACATAATCACCTCCGAGAATATTATAACATATAAAATAAATAGAGGCTAATCATCAGCTGATCCTGTTGTTGTGGAGGCGAAGAGAGGATATTGACATTTTGCAGGTGGAAACGGTACAATCTATCTTCTTGGCAACTAAAAAGAAAGGAATATCGTGAAGAAAGCTAAAGCAAGGCATATTTTAGTGTCATCCGCGGAGAAATGCGAAGAACTCAAAAAAAGGATAACCTCCGGTGAGGATTTCGCGAAGGTAGCGAAAGAATGTTCATTATGTCCGTCCGGGAGGACCGGCGGCGATCTGGGCGAATTCTGCCAGGGCGATATGGTGCCTGAGTTCGATAAAGTTGTATTCAGCGCCGAAATAGGCAAGGTCCACGGCCCCGTTAAAACCGATTTCGGGTATCACCTTATTGAGGTCACAAAACGGGTGGATTAAGCCGTAGCGGAGAGCGAAACTATCGGTGAAAAGGTGGTTTATCCGCGTATGAAAGATGCTGACTTTGAACATAGAATTTGGTAATATTATAGCGCTTTATGAGAGGGGTATTGAATTAAGACCTCTCACCCCTTCAAGGGGTTCGAGGTCCGCTTTTCTTAGTAGAGATTTTATATGTGGAAAAGCGGAGGAGTGGCAGAGCGGTCGATTGCGGCGGTCTTGAAAACCGTTGACCTCGCAAGAGGTCCGTGGGTTCGAATCCTACCTCCTCCGCCATGAAATGCACAAAAGCGGGAGAAAACTATGTTTTCTCCCGCTTTTTTTGCATTTCATTCAAACATTGCTTCCATACATATTTTAAACGGGCAATGTTTGCGCCATTCGCTCGCAGCGGTTTTGAAAAGGAATTTCAAAACCGCTTTTCACACTCATGCCGGGCGGAGGAGGCAGGGCACCTTCGCTCACCTTGTTCGCTTCGGGGTCCTATCTCCTCCGCCAGAAAAATGCAAAGGGCGGGTTAAGAATAAATTCTTCCCCGCCCTATTTGCATTTTTCTTAAAACATTGCCTGCCGTTTTGCCACTCGTTGCAATGTTTTGGCATCCGCTCTTTCGGTTTTTATGAATAAATTCCTAAAAACCTCATTCGCTTCTGCCGGCGGTGTCGGTAGGGCACCTTCGCTCACCTTGTTCGCTTCGGGGTCCTACCTCATTCGCCAGTTTTATTATGCAATGGGGTATCATTTTAAAGAGATACCCTTTATTATTTCAATAAACAATATCCATCTGTGAGAATACCGTGGAATAACCCATTTCTTAACGTAATATGCTTGATACATACTGAAAAACGAGTATTATATATCATTATAATTCCCAGAGATGTCGGTTTGTCTAAAGACCAGTAGATTAAACTTATTATGGACGAAGTCGTTCATGACCGCGGTAATTAAGCTTTTGCCGCAGAAGGAAGATAATAATTATGAGCGGAGAGCCGATCCATTTAAAAAATACGGCGTTAGCTATAACCGAGCGATGCACCCTCAGGTGTAAATTGTGTTTCGCCTATATACCGTACCATGATAACCCGCAGGATATTACTATTGATGTGCTCGACACGATTTTACGGCGATATTTTTCTATTGTATCAAGCGTGGATCATTTTTGTGTAACGGGAGGGGAGCCATTAGTGCATCCGCATTTGTGCGCTATTTTAAATATGATAAACGGGTATTCGGGACAGATAAACAAAACGATAGACATTATAACCAATGGGACATTGGACATTAAGGATGATGTACTCGGATTTTTGAAGCAGAACAAAGATAAAACACGTGTTATTATCAGTGACTACGGCAAATATTCTCCTAAAACAAAGACTTTAGAGGAACGATTGCGTTCTTCGGGGATAATTGTCAGGATAGAAAGATATGCCGCGGATGATCCGCTTTATGGCGGATGGATAGATTGCAGGGATCATTCTTTGAAACACTTTACGCAGGAAGAAATTGACAGACAAGGGAAACACTGTTATTTCAAAAATAAAAGAGGGTATACTATCCGTAAAGGGGAATTGCATAACTGCGGACGGTCATATTGGCGAATGCTGAAGAATATTATTCCGCGCAATCCGGAGGAATATCTGAATTTGCTGGATATGGAGACGCCGATCGAACATCAGCGCGAAATATTGAGAAAATTGCATAAAAAGGACAGTGTAACCAGTTGCGCGTATTGTTGGGGAGCGAATGCCCGGAGTAAGAGATATAAGCCGGCCGAACAACTTCCGGCCAAAGTTAATAGATGGTCGATAAAATACATAAGAGATCGGTTTTTTTCAAAGTGGCTTAGAACCTGGTAAAAAAGGCGAAAAGAGGAAGCATGACAGACGGGCCCTTGCGTTTTAAACATATGGCATTGTGTATAACCGAGCGGTGTACGTTAAAATGTAAACTATGCCATGCGCATATACCGTATCATGATGATCCGCGCGACATGACGCTTGATGAGGTCGAAACCGTCCTTCATAGGCTTTTTTCGATAATAGAAAGTGTGGACGCTTTTGACATAGCGGGCGGGGAACCTTTGCTTCATCCGGACTTAGCCACTATATTAAAAATCGTTGATAAATATTCCAACCAAATAAACAGGACCATCGATATCACTACTAACGGCACGTTAGAAATGACGGATGAAACCGTTGATTTTTTCAGGGCCAGAAAAGACCGGACCCGCGTGATAATCAGCGATTACGGCAAATATTCCCCTAAAGCCAGACTATTAGCCGAAAAATTGAGTTCGTTGGGGATAAATGTCCGGGTTGACCGTCACTACGGCGATTCCCCGATCTATGGCGGGTGGATAGATGACCGGGATCTTTCGTTGAAATTTTTTACACAACGCGAGATAGATGAACACGGAAAAAATTGCTTTTATCGGGAGAAAGGGTGGCCCATAAGGAAAGGCGAGTTGCATAATTGTTCAAGGGGCTACTGGCGAATGCTTAAAAAAGTTATTCCGCGTAATCCTGTTCGCGGGGTTCAATGATAGTGAGATAGGTGTTTAATATCATACTTAAATTTGGGATAGAATGAAGAACAATTCGGTTAAATTCGGGTTTTATACGTCAAATCGGGCCACGCGGCTTCGCAAATTTCTTTCAGGCCCGCTTCGCGGGAACTCGATTATTGGAATGGTTTTGCATGACGGGATCCCGTCCGATGAGCTTAAAAACTTATGTGATCAGAACGGGATAGACCTTATGGCCGTTGATTACGTTGAGCTTGGTGTTGACAAGAGCCGCCGTAATAAATATTTGTCTGATGTTTTATTAGAGCAGCTTGTCGCCCGGGGAGTAGATTATTGTTTTTGTTTTGGGTCATGTATACTGGTCGGGGATCTGTTGCGGGTTTTTCGTAACAGGATCATCAATTTCCATCCTTCGCTGTTACCGGCGTTCCCCGGCATAAAAGCGGTCGATCAGGCTATTGAATACGGGGCGCGATTTCTGGGGAATACAGCCCATTTTATAGATGAAGGAGTGGATACCGGGCCCATAATAATGCAGTCCATTATTTCGGCGGAAGCGTTCAGTGGGTATGATTCGGTGCTTGACCAGCAGTTGCTCATGTTGGCCCAGATCATTAAGTGGTTGGAACAAGGACGGATCGAAGTTAGCGGGAGAAAAGTAAATGTACGCGATGCCGTTTGTGATGATTTGACCTTTATGCCTAATGTCGAGCCCGATTTGTTACAAAAATTATTGTAGTCGGGGTAGATCAGACTGACGATGTGTTTTTAGGAGGAACAGAGAGATGCGGATATTGCTTACCGGACTGATGACAGTGCACTGGGGGAGGCTGGAGAACGGGAATATCGGGAATTACTATATAACCGAAGCCACAATAAGGGAATTGCACAGGGTTTTTCCGGGAGCCGAGATCGTCACGACCTTTCAAATGTCTGATGAATTCAGCCGCCGGGAAAAAATAAAAGTTTTGCCGATGGATATATTCTATTCATGGAACGAATCGGATCTTGATACATGTTTTAAGGAAATGGGTATCGCCGGGGTCTTTAATTTAGCCGGACACCTGATCGCCTCAACGCCGTATATCGACGAGGTCATGAAAAGCGACCTTGTTCTGGATTTTAGCGGGGAGATGTGGGGGGATCACGCCGAACCGGTCGGAAAAGACAGGTTTCTGACGGTTTTAATGAAGGACAGGGTGGCGCAACTTTTAAAAAAACCGGTGGTGCTATTAGCCGGTTCGCAGGGGCCGTTCGATAAAACGGCACATTTGAAGGAGTTTGCTTCGGCCGTCATAAGTGATTATAAAGCTATTTTGAACAGAGAACCGTCATCGGTCAATGTGCTGAAAGAAAACGGGTTTGATATTAAGAACGTTAAAAGCTTTACGGATGTGTCTTTTCTTTTTGAGCCCGCGCCTTATGAAGAGATCAAAGAGATCTTAAGGAAGGATTCCATAGTGGCTACGGATAAAAAAACCGCGGGTTTTATCCTGTGCGGATTCAATATGTTAAGGGGGCCGTATGACGCGGAGCCACGCTCCGACGACGAATTTACGCAGTTCGCGGAGGCGGTGGAGTTTATAACGGGGGAACTGGGCGCCAGGGTGTTTTTAATGTCGCATCAGAACGGGTTTGTAAAGACCCCGGAATTTAAACTTATCAACGGAAGGGATTATCCTTACGCGCGGCAATTGTACGATGTCGTGAAAAAAAGGGGGAAAGTGAATATCAGTGACGTGATCCTTGCCAAAGGGCCGTATACGCCTAAGCAGACGATGGCTATCATCGGCCAGTTCGACATCTTTGTCACGGGCAGGATACACGCGTTTGTGGCAGCGGTTTCGCAAAAAGTCCCGACGGTTATCATCAATAGGGGGCATGGGGGAAGGGCGCATCGGAATATAGGGTTTGCGCGAAGCGTCGGCATGGAGGACTATATCGCCGATCCGGCGTCCGCGGACGACTTAAAAACTAGGATCAAAAAATGCTGGAATAACAGGGAAAAAATAAAAGAGGAATTAAAAAACAGGATCCCGATAGTGAAAGATACCGCCAAAACGATGTTTGATGTTTTAAAAGAGGCGGTCAGGGTATAGAGATATGAAGATCGCCATTATGCAGCCGTATTTTTTTCCGTATCTGGGATATTTTAGTTTGATAAAACATACGGATCGGTTCATCTTGCTGGATGAGGTTCAGTATATTCGTCACGGATGGATCGACAGGAACAGGATACTTAAACCTGGAGGAGGATGGCAGTATATCAAAGTTCCCGTAAGAAAGCACGCACGGGATACAAGTATCAAAAATATCAGGATCAATAATGATCTCGACTGGAGAACTAAAATGCTGGGGCAATTGCAGCATTATAAAAAGAATGCTCCGAATTTCGCCCGGGTGGAAAAGATAATGGAAAAGGTATTGGTGAGTGAATATGATTCTATCGTTCAGCTAAATCTCGCCGGGCTTAAGGCGATCTGCGAATATTTAAAAATATATCCGGTTTTACAAATATTTTCCGAAGAGAGGTTTGCCATAGACCCCCCTAATGAACCGGATGAATGGGCGTTGAATATATGCAAAGCGATACCCGGCGTGAAAGAGTATTGGAATCCTCCCGGGGCACGGGATCTGTTCGATAGAAAAAAATATCGCTCCGGCTCGATAGAACTTAGGTTTCTCGAAAATCGTTTGCGCCGGTATGACCAAAAACGAACGGTTTTTGAGCCGGGTTTATCTATTATAGATGTTTTGATGTTCAATGACCCGGATCATGTAAACTTAATGTTGGACGATTTTGTCCTTGATTGACGCCGGGATTATTTTAATAATAGCAAGCGGGATAAATTGGAAAAGGTGGAGTAGCTATGGGCATGATACAATTGCAACGATCCGCGATAGCCGTAACGCAGCGTTGTACTTTAAGATGCAAGTTGTGTAACGCGTATATGCCGTATTATGTTAAACCGGCGGATATGCTTTTTGACAAGATAGAAAAAGTCCTGGATAGGTATTTTTTAATCGTGGACAAAGTGGGCATATTCGGCGTGCTGGGAGGGGAACCGTTGTTGCATCCGGATATAGCGAAGATCCTGAAAAAAATAAATTCGTATACCGATCAAATTTCCGAACGGATAGATCTGGTGACCAATGGTACGCTGGACATGGATGATGAGACATTCGCTTTTTTTGTCGATAACGCGCCAAAGGCCAAGGTCATTATCAGCCACTATGGCAAGCATTCCCCGAAAGCCGATATCCTCGCTAAAAAACTCGAAGCCCATGGCGCGAATTACAGGGTAGCCGTCTATCACGGAGAGGATCTGTTGTACGGCGGGTGGATAGATTATAGGGATCATTCAAAAAAACATTTTACTCAGGAGGACATTGATCGGCAGGGGCGGAATTGCATTGTAAGGAAAGGGCAGTATTATCTGATCAGCGAAGGCGAAATGCATACCTGCACAAGGGCGCACTGGCGCATGCGGCAGGGGATAATTCCCCGTAATGCGGACGAATATTTGAATCTGCTCGACGATACTATATCCGTGGAAAAACAAAGGGAGATTTTGAGCAGGATAGACAGCCGGGTTAGCATGACATCTTGTGCTTATTGCGAAGGCGCAAGTAATGAAAGCAAGCGATATCAACCCGCAGAGCAGTTAAAATAACTCTAAAATTTTGAGATATTGATCATTAAATTATGAATAGTGTGTTATGGCAAGGCAAATGCTAATTTGCGATAAATAAACAGATGAATGCGTAAATTTAAAATAGGAGATGATGGTGAAACAAGAAAATGAGAAGATAAATGTCACCAGAACGTATTTGCCGGATAGGGGGAAATTATCCAAATATATTAATAAGGTATATGATTCCGGGTGGATAACAAACAATGGAGAGTTTTGTAAAGAACTCGAACTTAGATTAAAGAATTACTTAGGCGTTAGGAACTTAATTCTTGTAGCAAATGGGACTTTGGCGTTACAGCTTGCGTATAAGGCTTTAGATGTAAAAGAAAAGGCCATAACTACTCCGTTTAGTTTTGTCGCTACGACTAATTCGTTACTATGGGAAAGGATAGAACCGGTATTTGCCGATATAGATCCGAGGAAATGGACTATTTCTCCGGAACAGATCGAAAAAAACATGACCCCGGAGATTACCGGCATTGTGCCGGTACATGTGTTCGGGAATGCTTGTGATGTTGAGGATATAAAGAGGATAGCGGACAAAAATGGATTAAAGGTTATTTATGATGCGGCGCATGCTTTTGGGGTTAAATATAAAGGAAAGTCTTTGTTCGAATGGGGCGATGTTTCCGTTTTGAGTTTCCATGCCACTAAACTTTTTCATACTATAGAGGGAGGCGCTGTTATTACGGCGGATGACGAGATCGCCGATAAGATCAGGCTTTTCAGGAATTTTGGCATTACAGGGCAGGAGAGCGTAAAGTGTGTCGGGATAAACGCAAAGATGAATGAATTTCAGGCCATAATGGGGCTTTGTGTTTTGGATGACATAGAGGAAATAAGTGAGAAAAGAAAGAAAGTTTGGATGAGCTATTATAATAAGTTGAAGGACATCGTAAACTTACAAGAGATAAATAAAAAAGGGAGTAACAATTATGGTTATTTTCCGATTTTATTTAAAAATGAAACGACAGCAATAAAAGCGCAGAAAAAACTGAATAATAAAAACATATTTCCAAGAAGATATTTTTATCCTTCCTTAGATACGTTGCCTTATGTTGATCACGGGCCTGAAATGGCCGTATCAAGAGACGTGGCAAGCCGGGTTTTGTGTTTGCCAATGCATGGGGAGATAACAGAGCAGACGATTGCAGTAGTTTGTAAGGAAATAGAATCCCAGAATTGAGGGCGTTGATAACTAGTAGGTATGTTAAAAATATTTTTTGTCGTTGTGTCGATCCGGGAAAAATACAAGGGCAGAGGTAATAATAACTCATTTTATGCTGGAGGGTGGGGGTGTGAATTTTTTTGAACTGTTACTAATGGAGATATTGAACAGTCAATATAACTATTTCACCGATAATTATGACCAGAATAGGTTCGGTCGAAAATCGTACAGAAGAATGGTTTACGAACAGGTTTTAAGTGTGGTCAATAGTGTCATGCGTTATCTAGGCGTGTATTATTATAGAACCGGTTACAAGAAGAATATAGGGGCTATAAGAAATATTGGCGGTTATTTTGACGCATTCAATAGTGTGTATGATTTGTTGGAAGATGATTATTCCAAGAAGTTACTTGTTAAGATAATCGCCTACAGGATAATGGGCGAAAAAAAGGTTAAACTGCCTTTGAATAACCCGACCTATTGGGATCATATAAAGAAAATTAAGAGCATAGTTTCCAAAACTGATAAATTGTGTATAGATTTTTTAGGTTGGGAACTTAATAGGATAGATCTCAACCTGTTAAATATTCCGGTTGTCTATTTTTCACGGCCTACCGGGGCGGCCTTGTTATGGTTTCTGCGGCTCTACCAGGGAGGTCCTGGCAAAACGATAAGAGTGCGTCCGGGAGATGTAGTTATAGACTGCGGCTGTTGCTGGGGAGATACTGCGCTTAAGTTCGCTTTTGATGCGGGTAGGAAGGGACATATTTACTCTTTTGAAATTAACCAGAAAAACATTGAGGTTGCAACGAGAAATTTTGAACTTAATCCCGTACTGAAAGCTAACATTCAGCTTATTAATGCTGCGTTGTGGCATGAAAGTGACAAAGAGATTTTAGTCGACGATAATGGTCCGGGGTCAGCTTTTACGATCAAGAATACAAAGAATAACATTGTTGCAAAAACTCTAACGATCGATGATTTTGTCGAGCGATGGAATATTAGACAGGTGAATTTTATAAAAATGGATATTGAAGGTGCGGAATTGAAGGCCCTGGAAGGTGCAAAAAAAACCATCCAGAAATTTAAGCCTAAATTGGCGATATCTCTTTATCATACTTTGGATGATTTTGTAAATATTCCCAAGTTTGTAAAAGAAGTGAATAAAGACTATAAATTATACGTAGAACATTTTTCTATCCACAGAGAAGAAACTGTTCTTTTTGCAGGTTAATGGTAGACTGGCTATTCTGTTGCTATGGGGTGTAGTGTCATTGCGAAGGGAAAATATGCTGGATAGAACGCAAGAATCAATCATGAAAAATTGGAATAGAGTGGGGCCGCCTCTGGTTAGTATTGCGTGCACAACGTTTAATCATGAAAAATTCATCGCGGAAACCATTGAAAGCTTTCTCATGCAGTGTACTAATTTCCCGTTCGAGATAATCATTCACGATGATGCTTCTACGGATTCCACCAAAGAGATAATCAAGTCGTATATGGAGAGATATCCCGATATAATTAAGCCGATATTTCAGACGGTTAACCAAAGTTCGCAAAGAAAAAGTTGTTTTAGCATTGTTATAAGCCATGGCCGCGGGAAATATATCGCTCTTTGCGAGGGAGACGATTTCTGGGCCGACCCTGAAAAACTTCAATTGCAAGTTGACTACCTTGAGGCACATCCGGAGTGTGTTGTGTGTTATCATGATGCTATGATAGTAAATGATGAGGGTAAATTGATCAAAGCATCCAAGATGCCGGCAAATTTCAAAAGAGATTGCACGGACTGGGAGTTAGCTAGCGGTTTTTTTATTTCTACGCTTACAATGGTTTTTAGAAATGTAATAAAGGAATTCCCGTACGAAATGTCGAATTGTAAATACGGCGATATTTTTCTCACTTCTCTTTTAGGAGGTTATGGCAAAGGCAAGTATCTTGGAAATATTAAACCGGGTGTTTATAGGGTCCACCACGGATCGATTTGTTCGACCGCTTCTCCACAGAATTTTAATATTTATTTTTTCACTTCGCATTATTGGATCTCAGAATACTACCGTAGAATAGGCAATATTAAATTATCGCGGGTATATGGCCGATCAATGGTCAGGTGCTTATTGAACAATATGATCAGGCCTTATATGGGTCTTAAAGATATGATCTTAATCCTACTGCCGCCTTGGCTGGCAAGGCGGGCATGTAAAGTGTATGATGTTTTGTGCGGAAGATATTTTGGCCGCAGGCTTTAACAAAAAAATCATCAGACGCTACGGATTAATTGCGCCGAATTATTCTCTTTCGCTGAAAACACGGGCGTTCAAGCCGGGGTTAGAATGCCATATGCGATGAAGGTTCGAGTAATGACTTATTTCTTGCCATACAGAAGAAAAAAGGTATCATATAACAATACTAATATACCGAGGATATTTTAATGGGTTAAAAGGTCAAAATGCTGAAAGCTGCGAAACAGATATTCTATCTATTCGATAAAAAAGAGAAATATTTCATCACATTTATGTTTGTGTTGATGCTTATCGGTACATTCTTTGAGGCTTTGGGTATGGGAGCCATCGTTCCTTTTGTCACGTTACTTAGCCGTCCGGATTTTGTCAAGACCAATGCTTTTTTCGGAGAACTTTATAATCGCACCGGGGCCAAAAACATCAATGAGTTTTTGATCATTCTTTCGGCCAGCCTTATGGGATTGTATGTGGTGAAGAACGCGTATCTTTTCGCGGTAGTGTATATACAGAGTTATTTTTGCAACAAAAAGAATCTCAAATTATCGTCCGAACTTTTTCAATTGTACCTGTACAGCCCATATACATTCCATCTTCAACGTAATACCGTAGAACTTATGCGCAACCTAAATCTTATTATGCCTATTATGTCGGGAGTCTTATACCGCATGTTGGATCTTATAACCGATGTGGTCGTAATTATCGTGATAATAGTCTGTCTTATTTGCGTTCACCCGGTATCGTCGGTGGCCATTATTTCGATAATGGCAGTTTCAATGGGTTTGTTTCATCTTTTTATCCGCAAACGTATGAAAATATACGGACAGATGTATTCCGAATATCTCAACAAAACAAGTAAGCAAATGCACCAAGGTTTGGGAAGTATTAAAGAAACCAAAATCTTTAAAAGAGAACAATTTTTTGATTTACAATACTCCTCTCATCAGAAACAACTCGTAAAAACGCTTCACTGGCAGAAGGTTATAACCGAGATTCCAAGGTATTATATTGAGACGGTTACCATGATCATGGTGATGGGGGTTATGATCTATTTTCTAAGGAGAGGCGATAATCCTCAGGTGGTGCTTTTTACATTGTCTTTTTTCTGCGTGGCCGCCGTAAGAATGATGCCGTCGATATATCGCATGGGCTCCTGCATGACGTCGATACGATTTTATCTGCCAAGCCTTGATACGGTATACAATGAATTGTTGATCGTGCGCTCGGAAGAAGAGCGGGTCACTCGGTGCGGGAATGAGGGGGCGATAACTTTCGCGGATAAAATAACAGTAGAGGATATGACATACAGTTACGGGAACAACAGCAAATTTTTGCTGAATAAAATATCATTGGAAATAAACAAAAACAATACAGTTGGGTTTGCCGGTTCTTCCGGTGCGGGGAAAACGACTCTTGTTGATCTTTTGATCGGGCTGATGATGCCAAATTCCGGAAGGATACTCGTCGACGGTAAAGATATTCAGACAAACGTATCTTCCTGGCAAAGACAGATCGGATATATTCCGCAGACGATATACCTGATGGATGGTTCTATAAGAGATAATATCGCTTTTGGTTTATTTGACGAGGATATTGATGACGAAAAAGTCAGACGTGCTATAAAATTATCCCAGCTCGAGGATTTTATAAATAGCCTTCCGGACGGAATGAATACAATGGTGGGGGAACGTGGTATACGTCTATCCGGCGGGCAAAAGCAACGCATCGGCATAGCAAGGGCGCTTTATTATGATCCGGGAGTTCTTGTAATGGACGAGGCGACGGCCGCGCTTGATAACGAGACCGAACGTGCATTTATGGAGGCCGTTAAAACACTCAGCGGAGCCAAAACCATATTGATCATTGCGCACAGGTTAACAACTATTGAGCATTGTGACGTCATTTTTTTTATAAATAACGGGACTCTTGTCGCTAAAGGGAAATATCACGAGTTGCTTGAAAAAAGCCCTGATTTTCGCAAAATGGCCGGGCGGGAAGTATAGTTAATTTGGTACATCCGAAGAGTTTTGGATCCCGGCGTATGTAAAAAAAGATAAGGGGAAAGAAGATATATGTCGAAAGTTAATCTTTATAAACTTGTTCCGTCGGAGATAATGAAGACGTTCGATAATTACAAGATACTTAGTGTCCGGTACGGGCAGTATAGATCCATGCGGGCAAAAGAAAGTATTGATGCTTCGGGTGAGCCGGTGCCTTGGTATACATATCCGGCGATAGAATATTTAAAACAAATGGACCTGAAAGATAAAACCATTTTTGAGTATGGGGCGGGTGGCTCGACAAGATTTTTCGCTAAACGATGTAGGCGTCTTGTTTCTGTTGAAGATGATAAAAGTTGGTATGATAAGGTCAATGCACTTCTCCCGACCAATGCCAAATGCCAGTATATAAAAGAAAGATTGGAGTACGTTAATTATTTAAATACTGTAACGGATAAGATCGATATTATTGCGATCGACGGGAAATATAGGATGGCGTGTGCGAAAGAATCCGTTAAGAGGATAGCAGACGATGGTTTTATCATTTTGGACAATTCTGATCATAATCAAAAAACTTCTGCTTTTTTGAGGTCAGAAGGACTTATAGAAGTAGATATGTCTGGATTTACTCCGATCAATGGATTTACATGTGTAACATCGTTCTTTTTTAAAAGAGGCGTACAGCTTAAACCGCTATATGAAAAACATCCGATGTGCCCGATCGGGGGTATAGAGGTCGAGGAAGCCGTTGAGTAATGAAATTTTAAGATTACGGCGGGAACTTATTGAATGTAACAATAAGGAGAGGGGCAAAATGTCCGGATGTGTTAGAAAGACAGAGAATTATAATACAAGAAAAATGTTATCAGACGCGTTTGGTGGGATTATTGCCAGGGTTTACGTGATCTGTAATTGGAAGAGATGCAAATGGGCGTATGCTTTGGAAGGTGAAGATATCATGTATGGATTGGAATAAATACCGTCCCAAATGTGTTATCGTGGAACATTCCGATCTATGTGGAATCAGGGAAGTGTTTAAAGAGGAAGAGTAAACATACCTTGAAAATGAAATATATGAACTTGTCGCCAAAACATACTACAACCTTATCTTTAAGGACAAAGGATATTGTGACGGGGTTTTCTATACGAAACGGAGTTAAATGCTGGTTTTGTGAAGAATGGAAAATAATTTTATAGGGAAAGCAGACAGAGGGCATGGTTCATGAATGATGTTAAACGCGGTCGAGTACTTCTTGTATATCCGGCATACATAGGGGAGATCGGAAAACCTGATCGTCCGCCGCTTGGCCTTTTGACGATTGCGGCCCCTCTTGTGGAAAAAGGGGTTGAGGTATGCCTTCTTGATGAGAGGGCGGATAGAGAGGATTTTGATTCTAAGCTTGTAGCAGAACTCAAGAAAAATCCAATTTGTGTCGGTATTAGTTCAATGAGCGGCCGCCACATAGCGGGTGCGTTGCGTGTTAGTAAACTTGTCAAAGAAAATTCAGATGTGCCGGTTGTTTGGGGTGGGGTGCATCCTTCTCTTGAACCCGAATCTACCATTCGACATCCGCTGGTGGATATTATCGTTAGAGACGATGGCGAGGAAACATTCCAGGAACTTTTGGAAGCACTTAAAGATCCCAATTGCGATCTAAGTAAGATCAACGGAATAGGTTTCAAGGATAGCGACGGTAAGGTCGTGCTTACGGAGCTATCGTCCCCCGCGGATATCTCTAAAATACCGTATATACCATATCATCTTGTTGATTTTGACAGGTATGAATCTAAGGATCCATGGACAATCGGCCGCGGCCTTATCCCGATGGAAACGAGTCGCGGATGTCCTTTTAGGTGTTCTTTTTGCACCGAATCCGTCAGGAAGAAGAAATGGCGCTCCCTTCCTCCGGAACGAGTTATCAACGACATAAAGTACTATATTGAGAAGTACGGGATATATAATTACACCTTTATTGATGATAACCTTTTCGGAAATATAAAACGTGGTGAAGATCTGATAGATCTTTTGGCGAAAGAGGATCTTGGTATCAGATGGTATACGAACATCCGCACGGATTATATGTCCAGGGCAACGCCTGAATTTCTGCAAAAACTTGAGAAAGCGGGATGTTGTATGCTGACATTCGGTGCCGAGTCCGGGTCGGAGCGGATACTGAAAATGATAAGTAAACATGCCACTCAAGAGCATGTAATAAAGACAAATTTGAATTTAAACAGAGTGAATATCTCCCCGCACTATGTTACGATCCGTGGGTTCCCGACGGAAACCGGCAAGGACATGCTGGATACTTATCTATTGCTTATTCGTTTGGTCCTGGATAATAAAAAGGCTATTTGTGATTCGCCTTTTTTAATACCTACTCCGGGTACGCAGATATTCAGACAGTGTTTTCAAGACGCATCGGAGAGAGACCGGGATCTTACCCTTGAAAAATGGGCGGAGGCCTTTGACCTTGAGAAAATGGGATGTCCGATGTGGTTGGATCCAAAAACGTTCAGCGTGATAAAACACTATAAATGGCTGGTAGGGATCATACAAAAAACTAACCGGCGAAAAACGGGGTGGCTGAAAAATGGCATCTATCGATTGTTTCTCAGACTTATGTATAAGGTGATCTATCTGCAAAGGGGCTTTTTAAAATGAAGTTTCTTCTGGTGAACACGGATTATGACGGTTTCCTGAAGTGGCTTTACGGGCGGGAGGATAGATTAGCCGGTAAGTCTTACGAGGAACAAATGCGTGTCAGGAACGATAGCCTGTTCGGGACCGCGGATTTTTATTCGACGAACCTTAAAAAATTAGGGCACGAAGCCATTGATATTCACGCGAACAATGTTCCTTTACAGACAGCATGGGCCAAGGAGCAAGGTTTTGATCCTAAAGAGAGCGTTCTGAAAAAGCTTTTCTGTTCCGGCGGCGCTAAAAAGAAAGTGTTAATGGGAATATTAGCCGAGCAGATAAAATATTATAGGCCGGATATAATATTGAGCCATGATATTACGATATCGGGGAATTTTTGGAGAAGTACAAAGCCATATTATAAATTGTTGATAGGGCAGCACGCTTCTCCTATGTCAAAAAAATGTGACATTAAAGAATATGACCTGCTACTATCGTCTTTACCGAACCTTGTGCAGTATTTCCAGCGAGAAGGGGTTAAAAGCCGTTTGTGGAGGTTAGGTTTCGAAGAAACGGTTCTTGAAAAGCTGGGGGAGGTTAAGGACGAGTATCAGGTTTCATTTATTGGCAGTGTATCTTCAGCTCACGAGACACGAAAAAAATGGTTGGATAAGATAAATAAAAAGATACCGGTGCATATTTGGGGTGAAGGTGATATTCGGGGATATCAGCATTATCACGGGGTCGCCTGGGGCAAGGAGATGTTCAGGATACTTAAGGCGTCAAAGATAGTGTTGAATTGTCACATAGATATGGCTGGGGATTATGCGAACAATATGCGTTTATTTGAAACGACCGGATGCGGGAGTTTGCTAATGACTGACAGCAAAAAAAACATGTCCGATATGTTTGAACCGGGGAAAGAGGTCGTGTGCTATAACTCGGCGGAGGACTGCTCGGAATTTATTGAATATTATTTGAGCCATGAGGAGGAACGGAAAAAGATCGCTATCGCGGGGCAGTCGAGGACATTGAGGGAGCATACGTACTACAATCGTATGGAAGAATTGGTGTTTATTGTCAAGGAGACTATCGATGGGAAATAAGAAATTGAATAATATAAAGCGGTTCGTAAAAGCGGTAGTTCCGCCGATCTTTATAATTTTGTTAGATAAAGTGAAAAAATATTTTGCGGATCGCGGCAAAACGGAATTTGAGTATATACCGGAAGGGTGGTCGTATGTCGCTAAGCCCGGCGCAATGGATGGGTGGAATGAAAAGTCGATCTTAGAGGTTTATAAAAAAGAATGGCCTAAATATTTGTCGATGACGAGCTCCACCGCGCCCTTATACAGCAATCCAGCCGCTCCTTATAGTAGTGATATAAATACCCGGGTAAAAGGCCATAATGTGATAATGTCGTTCGCGTATTCTGTTTTGACCGCGGCCGGCGGAAAGAAGTCGCTATCACTGTTTGATTGGGGGGGCGGGATCGGATTTTATTCTTTATTTGCCAAGGCCATACTTCCCGGGGTTGATATACAATATAGTTGTCGTGATATGGATGTGTTCGTTAAACATGCGAACGAAAATACGCCCAACGCTTTATTTTACTCGGATGATTCGTGGATAAAGAATAAGTATGATTTTGTCATGGCGAGCGCCTCGGTCCAGTATAAAACGGAATGGAAGGAACTGCTCAGGGATCTGGTCAGCGTAGCGTCGGGTTATGTATACATCGCGCAGCTGCCGGTTGTTCCGAAAGAAAAATCGTTCGTGTTCATACAGCGCCCTTATAAATACGGTTATAACACGGAGTATCTGGGGTGGTGTCTGAATAAGAAAGAATTTCTTTCGTGCGCGAAAGACCTCGGGCTGGAATTAGTCAGGGAATTCACGTATGGATATGAATTGCCTATTTTAAACGCCCCGGAACAAAACGAGTATTCGGGGTTTTTATTTTTTAAGAAGGGAACAGCATGAGAATTATCTCAGGCAATGTGACAGGGCCGGTTGTTTTGGTTTCTCGTCCTATAAAGTATACGTTCCCGCTGTCGTATGCGTACCTTGCGGGGTATTTGAAAGAACAGGGAGAGGAAGTAAAAATCCTCTTTAGGCCCACGGTCGATAAAGCTGAAGATTTTGCCAAAGAGATAATCGGTATGAATCCGGTATTGGTAGGGTTCGGGAATTTATATCCAGAGTTGAAAGAAATATCGGCGTTTATAAAATGTCTGGATAATGCGGGACGAAAATTTCCGATAGTTATCGGCGGGCAAATGGTATCTCCCATACCGGAATTTGCGGTGCGTATTACCGGGGCGGATATAGGAGTAATAGGTGAAGGTGAAATAATTTTGCACAATGTAGTAAAGGCCCTGAGGGAAGGAAGTAACATAAAAGAAGTAAAGGGGTTGGCGGTCAGAGAGGGAAACGAGGTTTTTTTGACAGGACCGGGAGAGGTGATCCCGGATCTGGATAAACTTCCGAAAATACCGTATGAATTTTTCCCGGAAAAAGAGTGGCTTAATATAGGCCGATGGTATACGCGATATCATCAGCAACCTCATTGGCATTTTGACGACAGGGTGATAAACGCCCATTCCGGAAGAGGCTGTCCGTACACATGTAATTTTTGTTATCACCATAGTAAGCCCAGATATAGATCCATGGGCGTCGTGATGGATGAAGCCCGGGAAGCGTTAGAGAGATTTAACGGTAACATGCTCTATTTTTCGGACGAGACCGCGCTCGCTTCCCCGAAACGTGTAAGGGAAATGATAGACGGTATAAGAAATTTGCCCCGGCGCATAGAGTTTTCGGTGTCGTGCCGTTTCGATATCTTAAGCAGAATAGACGATGCGGTGCTTCGGGAAATGAAAGACGCGGGATGTCGGATAATGGGGCTTGGAATAGAATCCGGATCGGACCGTATTCTGCAGATAATAGGAAAAAGATATCCCGCGAATATTATACGGGAAGGATTGGATCGGCTTAAAAAGGCAGGGATCTTACCGACGGTATCAATAATGGTAGGGCAATACACCGAGACCGTGGAGGATGTCGAAATGTCGATCGATCTGATGCGAGAGTCGGTAAGAAATAATCATAACATACAGTATGCGTTCACGGTCACGACGCCGTTTCCGGGGTCAGCCCTATATGAGCATATATTCAAAACAGGTTTATTAAAAGACGACCGGGAATTTTATGATATATATTTTAAAAGTAGAAAAGAGTTTCAGTATGTGGTTAATTTATCAAAAATGAGCGACGCGGAGTTAATGCGGATGTATCAGAAGATACTGGAAGAGTATAATAAGGAAAAAGAGAAGGTATTAAATAAAAAAGCCGTAGTTGTGGAAAAAACAATGATAAATGTGAGTAAAGCGTACGAGATATTTATGACGCGTTTATTCGGGGGATTAGCCGCTAAAAATGCGATAGCCGACAAATTCTGCCGTTTTTGCGAATTTTTATTTGTGGCGATCGAAGTGTGGCTTGACGGGATACGGCTTAAGATCAGGGGGCTGAGGTGATATATGTATAAACGCGACGCAATGTCGGATATCCTGAAAAAAACCGATATAAAACCGGTTCTTTTTGATGTCGGGGCGGCAGGTGGCACTCCGCATATTTGGAAAAAGATAGCAAAACGATCGGTGTATGTCGGTTTTGATCCGGACGCGAGAGAGATCAAAGAAATATCCGACGGGGCGTTCTATAAGTCCATCATAATAAATAAAGCTGTTTCCGCCGAAGTTAAACAAAAAACATCCTTTTATTTAACGAAATACCCGTATTGTTCCAGTACTTTGGAGCCGGATTCCGCCGCGCTGGATAATTATGGTTTTGCCGATTATTTTAAAGTTTTAGGTAAGGCCGAAGTCGGATCCGTCACATTGAATGAAGTGATAAAAGAGATATCGCTTGGCGGTATAGATTGGCTGAAGATCGACACGCAGGGCACGGATCTCAGGATATTCAAAAGTCTCAACGACGAGACGAGAGAAAAGGTATTGGCTCTTGACGTGGAGCCCGGACTGATAGACGCTTACAAGGGAGAGGATCTTTTTACGGCCACGCATGAGTATCTTACGAAGAACGGGTTTTGGCTGTCGGATATGCGTATAGGTAAAACCGTACGCATTAAACGGACCTCGGTCAATCATATGGAGTCTCCGGATAAAGCGGTATTAAATATTCAGAAGAATGTCAAAGCCTCTCCGGCATGGTGTGAAGCCAGATATTTGCGGACATTGGATCGGTTATCATTAAATCGGCCGGATAAACGGTCGTATATCCTTTTGTGGATATTCGCGATGTTGGATGGCCAGTTCGGTTTCGCGTTCGATGTTGTATGCGAATATGGGAAGTTTTTCGGGGAAGACGGGGAATATATGCACATGAAAAAGAATGTTCTTTCCGCCCTGAACATAGGGATCGGCAGAAGATTCCTTAACATGTTGCGTAAATAAGAGTATATCCGATAAGAGGAGAAACTTATGGCCAAAGAAACGTTCCGGGACAGTAAGGTTGTTATTACCGGTGGATTAGGTTTTATAGGATCGAATCTCGCCCGTACCCTGGTGAATATGGGCGCGCGAGTTTTTATTATAGACAGCCTTATCCCCGAGTATGGAGGCAACCTGTTCAACATAAAAGGCATAGAGGATAAGGTGACCGTAAATATATCGGATGTGCGTGACGAGCATAGCATGAAATATCTGATACAGGGGCATGATTATCTTTTTAATCTCGCAGGGCAGACAAGCCATATGGATTCCATGAGTGATCCGTATGTCGATTTGGAGATAAACGCAAAAGCGCAGTTGTCCATTCTGGAAGCATGCCGTAAGTATAATTCTAAAATAAAAATAGTTTTCGCCAGTACGAGGCAATTATACGGGAAACCGCAGTATTTGCCGGTGGATGAGAAGCATCCGGTCAATCCGGTGGATGTTAACGGGATAAATAAATTGTCGGGGGAGATGTACCATATCTTATATAACAATGTTTATGGGATTCGTTCTACGGTATTGAGACTTACGAATACCATCGGGCCGTGCATGCGTATAAAAGACGCGCGCCAGACGTTCTTGGGTATATGGGTAAAAATGCTGGTTGAGGGGAAGCCTTTTGAGGTGTGGGGCGGGGAACAGCTCCGTGATTTCACTTATGTAGATGACGCCGTCAATGCGTTCGTGACCGCCGCGTCGGACAAACGATCGGACGGAAAAATTTTCAATATAGGAGGGGACAAGGTAATTAAATTGAAAGTACTCGCGGATCTTTGTATCAAGGCCAACGGTGGAGGGAAATATGTCATAAAAGATTTTCCTGAAGAGAGGCGATCTATCGATATAGGGGACTATTACTCTGATGACGGCCTTTTTAGAAAAACTTTCGGCTGGAAGCCCGGAGTCTCTCTGGGCGAGGGACTGAAACGGATAATCGCGTATTATAAGGAACATATAGTGAAATATGTTTAGTTTCGACAGGATGGTTTTATGAGCATGAAAAGATGCATGAAAGAAAATATTATCGCCGTGATGTTTTTTACGGTGTTTTTTTTAGCCGTTCTTTTCGGCGCGAAAGTATATTTTTCCGGTTTTCATCTTACAGACGATTTTAAAACACTGAACATTATCTCGGGATTCAGGGAGCAACCATTCTTTAAGGAGATGGCCAAGCAGATATCTGAAAACACGAGCAGACGGTTTAATCCGCTTAACAGCGTTCAGTATGTGGTCAGGGCGAAATTGTTCGGGGATAATTTTTCTTTATGGTTTTTAAGCCAGATATTTATTTTTGTGCCGACATGTTTTTTCCTTTACGGATTCGCCAGGAAGATAGGGGCTACGTTCTGGCAATCCGTGTTTTTCCCGTTCTTTACTTTGTTGGGGCAGCAGATGCTGACATGGTGGATGCTTTGTACCGCCGAACCGATCGCGATGTTCTTTGTGTCTTTAGCCATGTACCTGATGGCGAAGGCGTCACAACGGGAAGGGGATATCCTCTCTGTAACCGGTTTTGTTGTCAGCATAGCGTTGAGCACGTTATGTAAAGAAAGTTTCATATTGTTCATTCCGGCCGCGGTGGTTATGTGGTGGGCGCTTTTGTGCTACGGTAAGATGAAACCTGACATGGCGAACATTTTTTTTAAAGCGTTGTTACCGTCGGTTACGCTTTTGATCGTTATGCTGTTCGATCTATGGGTGATATTATATGTCGTAAAGACCACGACTGAAGGATATAACGGTATCGACGGGCAAATGCCCTTGATAGGGTTATTGAAAGACCCGCATATGTTCTTAATGCGGCTTAAGGTGGATATATGGGTGCTTTTAGACATGTATACTTTCGGGGTGATATTATTCGGTATTTTTTTAATAATGAATGCTTTGTCGGAGAAAAAAGACGAATTTCTGCGGATCATTCGCAAAATGTCTTTATTCGGGTTTGTTTTCGCGATGATATTTATTCCGCAGGTTATTCTCTATGATAAATCTGGAATGCAAACAAGGTATTGGTTGCCGGCGTTTTTGGCTTTTTCTATAGCGGCCGTATATCTATTAAAAACCATATCGAAATCGAAAGAAATCTCTTTTTTCGGGAAACGGGTCTTTTTGGTGTTGATCATCATCGCGTTTATACCGCGTGTTGAGCACGCGGTCTCGAGAGCGAAGGATTTCGCGTCCGAAGGTTTAGCGACACGGGATCTATTTCGGGCGGTTCTGTCGGGGGATATACATGATCCTAAGATACTGGTTGTCGGGGATCCTATCGTAAATTATGAATGGTCGGTAGCCCTAGTGAAATATTTCAGTTTTTACGGGGATGTGAAAAAAATAAGTTTTTTTGAGGTGGGTACCGATCGCGGCGCCGAACTCAGACCGGACTTTGTGGAAATGGTGTCGAAATCATTCCGGGAAGTGTTCGGGAACAATACGGTTAAAACGGTGAACAAAGGAGATTATGATTTTATTATCATAATGCCTAACGCCGAGAGCGGTTTTGCGCCGGTTGCTCGGAATGCCGATATATTTGCGCAGTACAAGAGAAGCGGATATTTTTGGGGAAGGGGCGAGTTCGTTCTTTACTCGAGAACGGTTAAATAGCGGGAGAGGATAATGGCAAAAAAAATACCTCAATGCGATCCGAAAGCCAACTACCTTTTTTACAGGGAAGAGATAGAAAAGGCTATAAAAAGGGTATTAGAGGCCGGCAGATATATACTGGGCGGGGAAGTGGAAAAATTTGAAAAGGACTTCTCTTCCTACATAGAGGTCAAATACGGGATAGGGGTTGGTAGTGGCACGGATGCCATTCAATTGGCTCTTCGGACATTGGCTATAGGGCAGGGAGACGAGGTTATTACCGTATCGCATACCGCGGTAGCGACTGTGGCGGCTATCGAACTCGCCGGAGCGTTACCGGTGCTTGTCGACGTAGATCCCGTAACATATACGATGGATCTTGATATGATGGAAAAAGCGGTCACGTCCCGGACTAAGGCTATAATCCCGGTACATCTGTATGGTCATCCCGTGGAAATGGATCGTGTAATGGCTTTTGCCCGTCGTAATGGGCTGAAGGTGATTGAGGATTGCGCTCAATCTCACGGAGCGGTCTATAAAAATAAAAAAACCGGATCGTTCGGGGATATGTCCGCGTTCAGTTTTTATCCCACGAAAAATCTTGGGGCGATAGGCGATGCGGGGATGCTGATCACGGATGATAAAACGCTGGCCGAAAAAGCGAAAGCGTTGCGTGAATATGGATGGGAAGAAAGATATATAAGCAGTATTCCCGGCTTGAATACAAGATTGGATGCGATACAGGCCGCCATTTTAGGGGTAAAATTGCGGGGGCTTGATAACGATAATAAAAAACGGCGGAATATATCCGAGGTATATAATTCCGGATTATCCGGATCAGATATTATATTGCCGGTTCAGAAAAAAGACAGCATTCATGTTTATCATCAGTATGTCGTTCGCGTAAAAGACAGGGATAAAGTGCGGGAATCTCTTAAGACGGAAGGTATAGATACTTTGATACATTATCCCGTTCCGGTACATCTGCAGCCGGCCTATTTTAAAAGAATAAAATATTTCGGAAAAATGAACGCGACGGAAAAAATATGCTCCGAAATATTGAGCCTGCCGATATATCCGGAACTCTCTTTGGATGAGGCCGGAACAGTGTGCGATGTAATTAGGAAAAAACTGAAATGAGACATTTTTGTACATATTTTGACTCAAACTATTTGTCCAAAGGGATCGCTTTGTACAGATCCCTTAAGCGGTTCGCGTCGCCTTTCATACTTTGGGTCTTATGTTTTGATGACCTGGCATACAGGATATTGAAAGAACTGGATTTGCCGGGAGTGAAACCCGTTTCCCTGACGGATTTCGAGCGGGAGAACAAAGAGCTTTCCGATATTAAAAATTCCAGGACGAAGATAGAATATTATTTCACCTGTTCGCCTTTCTGGCCGGCATATGTATTCAAAAAAGATGAAAGTGTAGATCTGTTAACGTATGTTGACGCCGATCTTTTCTTTTTTTCCGATGTAACCCCGATATTCAAAGAATTGGGGAATAATTCGATTTTGATCATTGAACATCGGTTCCCCAAATGGCGGACTGGAATGGATAAGTTCGGCAAGTATAATGTCAGCATTCTTTGCTTCAGGAGGGACGATATCGGGTTTAGATGCCTCAAATGGTGGCAGGAGAGGTGTATAGAATGGTGCCATGATAGAGTGGAAGACGGGAAATTTGCCGACCAAAAATATCTGGATGATTGGTGTGAAAGGTTCGGGAGGGTAACTGTTCTTCGGCATAAAGGTGCAGGACTGGCTCCGTGGAACGTGATGAATTATGAATTATCGGAATGGCACGGGGAAGTGTTCATAGATGATATTCCGCTTATTTTTTTTCATTTTCACCGCCTTGAGGAAATAAAGCAGGGGGTTTATGCTACCGGGCTTGAGATGTACAATGCCCATAAAAATGGAGTACTGCGGAAACATATTTACTTACCGTACGTGACTGAATTAGACCGTATCTCGGCCTATCTGAACGAAAAGGCAGCTCATAGAGACGAAGATATACGGAGTAAGACTATCCGGTCATGGGATAAGGATTGGAAGATGGATGCTGGTGCAATTAAGTGGATGATCCAATATATGATGGGGAGACTGTTCGGATGGTTCGTGTCTGTGAAAAGGGGAGGGAAACCATTCGATATTATTGAGGATGAAATGACTTTCGCCGATAATTTGCCAGGAAAATCGAGCGAGAAAGAACATCGCAAAATTTTAAAAGTTGGATATAGATTTAAAATCCGGTCTGAATACAACATGGATGTTATATCTAAACACGATACGCGATATCCGAGAATGTCCGTGATCATGCCGACTTATAACCAGGGTGCTTTTATTGAAAGAGCCATACTAAGCATTCTTAATCAGAATTATCCAAATTTGGAATTTATTATTATCGATGGTGGGTCTACGGATGATACGATCAATATCATAAAAAAATATGAACGATATATTTCGTACTGGCAAAGTAAACCTGATAACGGTCAGGCGGATGCTATCAATCAGGGGCTTGCGAAGGCCACCGGGGTATATGTGTCATGGCTTAATTCGGATGATTTTTATTTAAGCGGTGTTTTGAAAAATGTGGCGGGCTTTTTTGAGAAAAGCGGAGCTGATATAGTGCACGCCAATGAGTATGTGGTAGATACGAAAGATATGATAATAGGGGAAAATAGGGGGCTGCCTTTCCCGGAAATGATGGGTTTAGCGTTTTTCATATATGGTGGATATTGGACGTTCCAGACCACTATGTTCTGGAAAAAGGAACTTCATGATAAGTACGGGTTTTTGGACACCAAGTATAATTTTGCTTTAGATCTCGAACTTTTTTCGCGTTTCGCCGTTAACGGTGCGAAGTTTAGATATATGAACCAGCATGTGGCAGGCTTTAGGTATCATGCGTTTTCAAAGAATTGTACATTGCAGGAGGTCAGAGCTCGGGAACGTAAAATAATAATGATGGAGTACGGCAAATATATCCCGCGTATTTTTCGAAATAAGTTTTTAATGGGCAAATTGAGCGAGTTGTATTTTTTGCGACATTTCTTTATTGGTAATGCCGATTTTGAATTGTCGGAAATCGCCAAAAAAACAGGGTTAATAAAACGTCATCCGATAATACCGTATAAGTAACGGGAAGGATAAAAGTTGTTTGTGATATAGAATCCCGGGCGGGATGTATCCCGGGGGCAAAGTGAGGAGGTACTGTGCGAGGACATGTTAGAGTGATTTTATTATTTGCGGCGTATTTTTTGATATTCTTTATCTCCACGAAATTTCTGTTCTCCGGTTTTCATCTTTATGATTATCCAAAATTCGGTTTTGTTGAGAGTTTGAACAAAAAAGGTCTTGTGAAAACGATTGATGAACGCATAGGGATAACATTAAAGGCTCGATTTGTGCCTATGCGGGAGATCGATATGACTTTAAGATCCTGGTTTTTCGGGCTGGTCCCGTACAGGTACTATCTTTATATGTGTTTTCTGCTTGTATTGTGCAGTTTTCTTTTATATCGGTTTGCAGAAACGATAGGGTTTACCAGATGGCAGTCTGTATTTTTTGCGCTTTTTACACTGACAGGACAGCAGGCTGAATGTTGGTGGTGGATGGGGACTGCCGAGCTTATGGGGATGGTATTCCTAAGTATTGCGTTTTATGCGCTTGCAATGGCTGCTAGGACGCGACAGAAGATGCTATTTGACATGATTTTTATGGTTGGGTTAATAGGAGGGTCTTTCTCGAAAGAGAGTTTTATTATTGTGATCCCGGCGGTTCTTTTTTTAAAGATATGGATCGATGCGTATCTTAACGAGAAAAGTTTTTTAAAGGCGTTTTTCGGAAATATTTTGCCGGTGATATTAATGATGTCCCTTATGGTATGGGAAGTTACATATATCTTACGGCATATCGGGACAAAGAGCGAGCTTTTGGCCACGGTGAATATCGAGGTCGGCACCGGGGTTGTTAAAACTTTGATTAACATGCTTAGGAATTTCAACCTTTCGTTTTTTGTGCTACTGGAGACTGTTACGTTTTTTGTGATCATTTTTGGCTGTTTTCTTATATTGCAGGCGTCTTATGACGGGCATAGACTTTGGCATGATGCAAAAAGAAAAGTGATGCCGCTTATTTTATTCTTTCTTCTGTTTGTTGTGCCGCAATTTATAATGTATAGCGGGACGGGGATACGCCAAAGATGGTGGCTTCCGGCTTTTCTGGCTTTTTCATTTGCCGTCACATATTTACTCAGAGAGATCATCGTGAACCGTGGCATAAACAAGTTCACAAAAGTATTATTTATCATGCTTGTGGTAATGGTGGCTTTGCCGCGGCTTGGGCACGCATATTTCCGGGGCAGCATTGTGGCGGAAAGAGGGCTGCAAAACAACGCAATGATAGCCGCGATCACCGCACATACGTCGGTCGATTCGAACATCGTTATAGTCGGCGACCCGGTTATGAACGCTGAAGCAATGGGGGGCGGGGTTCCGGCCTTTTTAAAGAATATAGCGCATAGGGATAATTGCTATTTTATTTTGATCGATACGGGACGTATATTCCATACTGCCGAGATAACGGAATGTTTGAGGCGGAACAGTAAAACAGAATTAAAGAACAGAGATATTACAAATGATGTCCCGCAGGGATTTCAGACCGACAGTGTTTTTGTGTTTCCATATATTGAAGATGCTTTCCTCCGCGTGTCGTCAGGATGGTTCCATAAAGAGGAATATGAGCGCGTTGTTTTTAAACATTTTGATGGGGATTTTGTTTGTTACTTTAAAAAATAGACAGGTAGAGTATCATGTGGCTTTAGGGAAATACTAAAATAAAAAAGGCGCTTACAAAGCGCCTTTTTTATTTTTCGATCAAAAAGAGAATTATTTTTTTCGTCTTGCGAAAGCTAAGATACCTCCGCCGAGAACAAAAAGCGCGGAGGAGATCGGCTCAGGTGTAGTTGAACTAATGCCGCGGTATTCATTCCACTGGGTATCTGTTAATGCATTAAAAGATAGTCCGCCGGCATTTGAAAAAGTTACCAGCCAACGCCCCATGATATCGGAATTATTGGACGTTTCATAGAGTAAGGTGCTTGAATAATTCGAACCGGAGAAATTTAAAGTGTAATTTATGTTATCATAGGTAGAAGTTCCTGTAAAAAAAGCGTTTGTATCTGAGAGGTTCTGATTTGTCCATGCTGAATTGTTTGTGAAAAACGGATCTGCGAATTTGTCTCCGGACATCCACCACATGCCAATGGTGTTTACAAGACTATCGCCGTTTCTTCCGGTGGTATCTTCTGCGCCGCTCCATGTCCAGTCTGCAGCCATTGAGATGCCTGCGAAACAAAAAACGCTCGCTATTATGACCAAAACACTAAGTAATTTTTTCATCTTTATCTCCTTGGGTTATTTTAAAAAAGTAAGCTTTTACTAACTTAACTAAAGATATTATCCACAAAAAAACCAGAACGTCAACAAAAAGCTCAAAGTTTTGATTTAGAGTAGTAGTTGTTGTGGTCATAACAATGATCGGAACGTTTTATGTTTCGTGAGCCTAGTTATGTGTGCTAAAATCCATATCAACAAAGGTTATGTTTATTCTGAGAATGAAGTATCGAACGAAAGAGATAACTGATTGCAATATGGGAACCGAAAAGAACGAAAAAATAGAATTTAATGAGGATTTCAGCGCGGCGTTTGCCGAAATGGAATATACGAAAAACCACGTTTTTGTCACCGGCAAGGCCGGTACCGGAAAATCCACGCTATTGAGGTTCTTTAAAGAAAATACAAAAAAGAAAGTGGTTGTTCTTGCGCCCACCGGGGTTGCCGCTGTCAACATCGATGGACAGACTATTCATTCTTTTTTCGGCTTCCCGCCGAAATACATAGATGTCAGAAGCGTCCGTAAGGTTCGAGGGAGAAATCTCATGGAAAAATTAGACGCTGTCGTGATAGACGAGGTGTCTATGGTAAGAGCGGATCTTATGGATGGGATAGATCAGGCGCTGCGGGTTAACAGGGACGAGCCCGGTAAAAAATTCGGCGGTGCACAGATGATATTTTTCGGGGATCTTTATCAGCTTTCACCCGTTATAGACAGGGAATCACGGGAGCTTATGGAGGAACAGTACAAAAGCCCGTATTTTTTCAGCGCCGATGTGTTCAAAGGATTATCGTTACGTTTTTTTGAGCTTCAGAAAGTGTACAGACAGTCCGATAAAAAATTTATTGAAATGCTTAATAGATTCAGGGATAACGGTAATACAAAAGAGGATATCGAGCGGCTTAATGAAAGGGTAGACCGGACCGCGGATGACAGGAAAGATGGAACGGTCATTCTTACGGCCACGAACAGCGTCGCCGGGGCGATAAACGCGAAAAGGCTTTCTGAAATAAAAAGCGAACAGTTTGAGTATAAAGCCACCGTTACCGGTGAGTTTGAAGAAAAATCTTATCCTACCGAATCGTCTCTTATGCTTAAAAAAGGCGCGCAAGTGATGCTCATCCGGAATGACCCCGGGAAAAGATGGGTGAATGGGACTATAGCGGAAATAACGGCATTGACCGAGCGATCTATTGAGGTGAACATTAATGGCGAGAAATATGAAGTATCACCTGTGATATGGAACAAAATAAGATATGTTTATAACCGTCTTGAGGATAAAGTGGATGAGGAGATCGTCGGAACGTTCTCGCAATATCCTATAAAACTTGCCTGGGCCATCACTATTCATAAAAGTCAGGGGCAGACATTCGATAAGGTGATCATAGAATTGGGCAAAGGCGCGTTCGCGCACGGACAGGTATATGTGGCTCTTAGCAGATGTACGGCGCTTCAGGGGATCACTTTGAAACGTCCCATACTTCGGGAAGATGTGATCTTCGATCAGCGGATACATTATTTTCAAAAGGGGCTTTTGGGAGAGATAGTAAGGGAGGAAATATAGGTTGTAGGGTCGAGGGTGAAGGGGGTAGGGCAGGGTGGAGGGTTATGAGATTTAGTGTAAGCATGGAAAAAGAAGAGGCGTTGAAAAAAAAGATGGATTCTCTCGGGATCAAGGAAAACGATATCGAGGAAAAATTCATTCTTTCAGGCGGCAAAGGCGGGCAACATGTGAACAAGACGTCGTCCTGTGTTTATTTAAAGCATGGCCCTACGGGTATCGAAGTGAAATGCCAAAAAGACCGCTCGCAGTCTTTGAACCGTTTTCTGGCGCGGAGGATGCTCGCCGAAAAAATAGAATCCATGGTACTTGGAAGAGCGTCTGAGGAACGGCGAGCGATAGAGAAGATCAGGCGCCAAAAAAGGAAAAGATCGAAACGGGCAAAAGAAAAAATGCTCAGGGATAAAAAAATAAATTCCGAAAAGAAAGAACTCCGTCAGTTCGATGTGTCTGAGACGGATGTCGAGTAATAATTCGGCTGTGGGAACATGTGCGATACTACTTTTAGGATATAGTTAAGAAATGGGCAATCGGCAAGTTTTGTCGTTCAGACGATTTCCTTTTTCGGAGAATTTTCTGACAATTTTGGCGCTTGCGGAACTCGCCTTAACGTGACATCCGTTCTTTACCAGAACGTATGCCACGTTAAAGCTCAAACAGTCCTCGGCGGCCTTGTCATTCACATTCCAAGCCTCCCCAAAATAGTCATAAAATTCTCCGGGAAATCGTATTCATTCCAAAACTTACCGACGGCCCATTCTTAGCCAGAGTCTAAATGAAGGATAGTGTATGCTTTCCGATCCGCCTGTTCGGAAGTTCTGCGCGCTTTTAATATGGGAGCGAAGGAGGAAGCGGGAATCTACGGCGTCATTGCGAGGAGCGAAGCGACGAAGCAATCTTTGGGTAGCGAATAGAGCATTACGCATAGATTGCTTCGCTTCGCTCGCAATGACAGCTAAGAGATGCTTCATCCTACGTCAAATTACTTTATATTATTTGGCTTCGGAGGAATAGTCGTTGCTTTGCTCCTCGCTGTGGCGTGGAAAGAGAAGTTTGTGTTCTTTCGTGCGGGGGCATCGGGAGGCCGAGCGGGCACGGTTCCGGCGGAGCGACATTTATTTTAATTGTATGGATCCCCGCCTAAAGCGTGCGGGGATGACATTTTTGGCGACGCCGGAGAGCGAGGCCGAACGTTGAGCGAAGAAATTCGGCCTCGTCCGGTGGCCTCGGCACTCCCTCGGACATTTCGTCCTCGGTCGCAGGGGATTTCAAGCAGCCTGTCCGCCGTAGCCAAATAATATAAAATAGTTCGGCGAAGGTGGATCCCCGGCAGAAAGAACACAAACTTCTCTTTGAGGTGCCCAAGGACAAAAAAACCTTTTTTTTAGAATAAAAGGTGTGATATATTAAGCGTATTGTTTTTAAAAAATTAACGAACAGGCATACAAATGTCGTCACATGATAATGCAGATCTAAAAAGGACTCCGCTTTACGAAGAGCATGTAAAGCTTAACGCGCGCATGGTACCGTTCGCCGGATGGGAAATGCCGGTGCAGTATCCACAAGGCATCATCGAGGAGCATCTGCATACCCGAACCAAAGCCAGTATCTTTGATATCTGCCACATGGGTGAGTTCATTATCGGAGGGCCAGCGGCGTTCGATGACGTGAACAGGATTGTTACATGCCGTATAGATGATCTTCCGGACGGAAAAGCAAGATACGGTTTTTTGCTGAACGAAAAAGGCGCGATCATTGACGATCTGATAGTGTTCAGGTTGTCTAAAAATGATTATATGCTGGTCGTGAACGGCGGAACTATAGACAAAGACGCTGAATGGGTGGAGTCGCAGTTATCTTCAGGGACACACTTTCGTAATGAGTCGGAAAGTACGGGTAAGATAGACGTGCAGGGTCCGTTATCGACCGGGATAGTACAGGAAGCATTAAAACTGCAGGATGTATCAGGGATAAAACGTTTTTCGTTCAGATATGATAAATGGGAAGGCGTAGATCTCTTGATAAGTTGCACGGGATATACCGGTGAAAAAGGGTATGAACTTTTTATGCCGGCTCCCGGAGTGAAAAAAGTCTGGGAACGTCTTTTAGAGTTCGGAGACCTAAAACCTGCCGGTCTTGGTGCCAGGGATTCTCTCCGGCTCGAGATGGGATATTCGTTATATGGGCATGATATAGATGATAAACGGACGCCTGTCGAAGCGGGCCTTGAGAGGTTTGTCCATTATGGAAAAGATTTTATAGGTAAACCGGCGCTTCTTACGCAAAAAGAAAAGGGTACAGAAAATATCCTGTCCGGATTTATATGTGAAGGGCGGCGTGCCGCGCGTGATAATTTTAATGTTATTCGCGATGGAAAAATATCAGGAAGAGTGACGAGCGGTGTTTTCTCGCCGTGTTTAAAATTGGGTATCGGGCTTTGCTATATAAAGAAGGAATTGTCGGCTGAGGGAACCGATATTCAGCTTGGCGATACCGACGGTAAAATAATTATAAATGCTAAAATTAAAAAGCCGCCTTTCGTTCAGAAGGCATGAAAAGGAGAAAATATGGTCCCGGCAAATCTTAAATATTCGAAAGAACATGAATGGGTGAAGATCGAAGGGCAGGAAGCCGTTATGGGTATAACTGATCACGCTCAGTCGGCTCTGGGAGATATAACGTTCATAGATCTCCCGAAAAAAGGGCGGGACGTAAAATCCGGGGATAGTATATCGACGGTAGAGTCTGTTAAGGCCGCCAGCGATATTTACGCGCCGGTGACAGGCAAAATAACATCGGTTAACGATGCGCTTAACGGCGCTCCGGAAATTATCAATAAATCACCGTATGGAGATGGATGGATATGTAAAATTTCCGTTCAGTCCGTAGACATGTCGCATCTTATGGACGCCGCTGCGTACGAATCATATCTGAAAGGTCTTAAATAAAGTGAATTACGTATCTAATACCGCTCAGGATAAAAAAGAAATGCTGGATGTTATCGGCATAAAATCGGGGAACATTGACGAACTGTTTAAATTTATCCCTGCGGCGCTCAGAACAAAATCTTTCAATATCCCTTCCGGCAGATCCGAATTCGAGGTGGAAAAATATCTGCGTTCGCTCGGGGAAAAGAATGTGACTGATCTCATCTATTTTGTAGGCGGAGGTTTTTATGATCATTATATCCCTTCGGCGGTAGATGCTTTAGTTTCGCGTTCGGAATTTTATACCGCATACACACCGTATCAGCCGGAGGCTTCGCAGGGAACATTACAGGCCATATATGAGTACCAGAGTTGCATATCGCGGCTTACAGGGATGGATGTCGCGAATGCGTCTTTGTATGACGGCGGAACCGCTCTTTATGAGGCTGCGATGATGGCGATACGTATAACGGGCCGGAGAAAAATAATTATGGACGGTGGAGTAAGCCCGATATACCGGAAAATGATGTATTGTTACACAAGTAATCTGTCGATAGATTTTGTAGAGATACCAGTAAGCCACGGACAGAGTAATCGTAAAGAGATAGAAAAATATATTGATGAAGATACGGCCGCGGTTATAACGCAAAATCCGAACTTTTTCGGCGCCGTGGATGATTTTTCGGATATTACGGCGATGTGCCACAAAAAGGGTGTGCTTGTTATCGGCAGTGTCTATCCGATAGCGCTTGGTATTTTGAAAAGTCCGAGGGAGATGGGAATAGATATAGTAACCGGAGAAGGACAAAGTCTCGGTATCCCGCTTTCTTTTGGGGGCCCATATCTGGGTTTTATGGCTACGACAAAAGAACATGTAAGGAAAATGCCGGGAAGGATAGTTGGCGCTACCGTGGATAACAAAGGCCGCCGGGCTTTTGTTCTTACGTTACAGGCCAGAGAACAGCATATCAGGCGAGAAAAGGCGACATCGAATATTTGTTCAAATCAGGCGTTATGCGCGCTTCGCGCTCTTATCTATATGTCGCTGATCGGGGACGAAGGGCTTATCGATCTGGCTAAACTCTGTTACGATAAAACGGAATTCGCTAAAAATCGTTTAAGCGAAATAAAGGGAGTAGAGGTTAAGAGAAGTTCGCCAACGTTCAACGAGTTCACGGTGAAGCTTCCGAAAGATTCGAATGAGGTCATAGGAAAACTTATAGACAAAGGTATTGCTGCGGGGTTCCCGCTTGGAAGATATTATCCCGAAATGGAAGAGTATCTTCTTGTGGCCGTTACTGAGAAAAGGACGAAACATGAGATCATCATGTTTGCCGATGCTTTGGAGGACGCGTTATGGAGTTGATATTCGAAAGATCTAAAAAGGGGAGAAGGGCTTTCAAGCTTCCGGTAAGCGATGTCCCGGAAGCGAAACAGCTTGATAAAAAATTTTTGAGGGATAAGTCAGCCGCACTTCCTGATCTTTCAGAACTTGATGTCGTAAGGCATTTCACAAATCTTTCGCAGCAGAATTTCGGAGTAGATTCTAATTTTTATCCGCTCGGTTCGTGTACGATGAAATATAATCCTAAATTTCTTGAAAAGATAGCTAATCTAGAATGTTTTACGTCGTTGCATCCGCTTCAGCCGCAGCTTATTAAAGGGGCTATGCTGACGCAGGGGGCACTTGAAATAATTTTCAATCTTGAATCCGTGCTTGCGGAAATAACTGGGATGGATGAGTTTACCACTCAGCCTATGGCGGGGGCGCACGGCGAGCTTACGGGTGTTATGCTGATAGCGGCTTATCATCGCAACAAAGGGAACAGAAGAAAATATGTGCTTATCCCGGATTCGGGGCACGGGACAAATCCGGCATCTGCGGCTATAGCCGGGTATGAAGTCCTGTCAGTCAAAAGTGATCCCCGTGGTTGTGTGGACATGGAGGATATTAAAAGGCTTATGAACGACGAAGTCGCGGCCGTTATGCTGACGTGTCCGAATACGTTGGGTATATTCGAAACCAACATAAAAGCGATAGCCGATCTCGCTCATTCGCATGGCGCGCTTATGTATTACGACGGAGCGAATCTAAACGCGATTTTAGGTAAGGCCCGTCCGGGGGATCTGGGTTTTGATGTTGTACATATCAATGTTCATAAATCATTCGCCACGCCTCATGGTGGCGGCGGACCCGGGGCAGGTCCGGTGGGAGTGAAAAAGGAACTTGCGCCTTTTATGCCGACGTCGCGTATCGTGAAAAGGAAAGACGGTACGTTCTTTCTTGATTATGACAGACCGCTTTCGATCGGTTATATTTCTCAGTTCTACGGGAGTTTTCTGGTTCTTCTTAAGGCATACGCGTATGTCCTGCTTTTAGGAAAAGAAGGGTTGATAGAAGCCGGAGAGAACGCGGTACTGAACGCGAATTACATAAAAAAACGGCTGGAAAAATATTACGACGTGCCGTACGCTGAGAATTGCATGCATGAATTCGTTATCTCCGCGGACAAACAGGCGCAAAAGGGCGTTCACGCGATAGATGTCGCGAAAGCCCTGATAGATAAAAAGATACATCCGCCTACGGTATATTTTCCTTTGATAGTCAAAGAAGCTATCATGGTCGAACCGACCGAGACGGAATCGAAAGAAACGCTTGATAAGTTCATCGATATAATGATAGATCTCGCTAAATTGGCCGATTCAGATCCGGCGGTATTCAAGGATTTCCCGGCGACTACCCCAGTTGGGCGAGTTGACGAGTTTAAAGCCGCCAGGGATATGGATCTTGCCTGTCTTGATCAGAATCAATAAATGAAGATAATCACTGCCGATATATTATCGCCGGAAGAATTGATCGCCGCGGACGAATATATTCTTACGAAGGCCGAGAGCGGGGACATGGGAGAGACTCTCAGGTTCTGGGGATCCAAAAAATATTTTGTGGTGCTCGGGCGTTCCGGGAAAGCCGGTGAAGAATGTTTTTTGGAGCGTTGTAAATCTGACGGCATCCCGGTGATAAGGCGTATATCCGGCGGGGGGACTGTTCTTCAGGGGCCGGGGTGCCTCAATTATTCGCTCATACTTTCCAATAAAAATATAAATTCGCGAGAGATCCGTTCATCTTTCGAGGCGGTACTTGGAAAAATTATAGGCGCTTTAAAAGATAAAGGCATTGACGCGGAATTCTTTCCTGTATCAGACCTTGCGGTGTCAGGAAAGAAATTTTCAGGTAACGCTCAGGCCCGGAAAAAAGATTTTTTTCTGCAACATGGGACCTTTCTGCTCGATTTTGATATAAATAAAGCCACTCTATATCTTAAACATCCACCTAAGGAACCGATATACAGAAAAGGTAGAGAACATGGGGCCTTTATGGATAATATCGGGTTATCCGAAAACGAAATAAAAGAAATGATCCTGTCTATCTGGCCTGTTGACGGTGAGTATAAACTTTTCAGCCACGACCTATCCTCGATAAAAGAACTTGTTCTGATAAAATATTCTCAAGACGCGTGGAATCTGGTGTTTTGAGCGGAGAGCTTCATTCGGAGAATTTTCTGACAATTTTGGCGCCGAGGAACAGTCCCTCCCATGATGTTTCCGGACCTGCCTGTTCGGAAGTTCTGCGCGCTTTAGAAAAATACCCTGTTATTTTTGATCTCCAGGCGTTTGATGCTTCGCTGAAGCGTAAAATAATTTTATCTTTTGCGGGTATTTTTCTTAAGTGCTCGAACATTCCGAATAGGCGGATCGACGGGAAAACGTTTTTAAGGTTTAGTATGGGGTGAATCCGTGAATGACGCGCGACATCTAAGAGATAGAAAGTATATATTTTGTAGAGATTGCTTCCTCCTGCGCCAAATTACTTCATACTATTTGGCTTCGGAGGACGTCCCCACAACGGTTGGTGCCCGATAGAAACATTCGGAATGAAATAGGGCGAGCGTCCACGGTAGAAAGAACACAAACTTCTCCGAAAAAGGAAATCGCCTAGGACAGAACGTCTCGTTCGCAAGGTAAAGCAAAATGGGAATTATTTATTTTCAGTTAGTTTAATGGTCCCCACCGCTACCGAAGACGGGATCTTTCCGGCAAGTCCGTCATTTATGATCTTTTCGGCTTTTTGGAGTGCTGTCGCGCTTGCCGAACATATGGTCATAACGGTTTTGCTGTCGCTTGAAGCGGCAAAAAAGAAACCCACTTGTGTGGTGTTGGTCTGCTTGGGATAATCCATCGATACGATATAACCTTTTGCGAGACTTTTGCGATATATCATGATATCGTTACCTTGCAATATATTTACGATCTTGTCGAATGCGTCTTTGATGGGCATATCGAGTTCTTTTTTTATCCCTTTATCGCGTGTTTTTTCGAGATCCGACAGGCTTATTCCAAGGACGTCACTGAAACTTTCCGGATAGGAGACGCAGCCGGATAATCCAAATGATGATATGATCAGACACATGGCCAAGGCTAACGCAGTTCCGGAACGTTTCATTGCAGGATCCTTTCAATAGTTAAGATTTTTATAAATTATATCTCCTCAAAACATAAAACACAAGCGGCAAAATATGGTGGATGTGAATCAGCGCAACAATAAATGCAATTTGCATTAAAGCCCCATTTGTATTATCATATCGGATATTTAAAGAAAGGGTTGAAAAAAACAACAACCTTTTTCTTGAATTAACAGTAGTACTGTGATAAAATGTTTCCATAATCGAGCGTATTGTTAACAAAATAGCATCTTAAATTTGCTGCAACGAAAGGAGAAGTAATGTTCTCTTCACTTAAACGGTATGTAAGCGCGATTATAATCATCGTTTTTACATCAACAAATTCTTGTTATGGTCTTGATACCTCAAGTTTACTCAATTCGCAGGATATTTCTACGGATTATCGTTTTGGCGCAAAACCTCTTACGCCCGAAGGAGAAGCGGCACAGCAGGTGACAAGTTACAGCATATCTTTCACTGCGCTCGCCGAAGAAATAGCAAAGTATTATCTGGGTGATGTGAAAGGTGTAAAAAACGCGGCTGGTCTTCGTAAAGTTCTTAGGGAGGGTTTTAATGTTGAAGAATCGGAACAGGCGATACGTTTACTTGAGGGGCAGGTATTCGATCTTAATGATATAAAAATAGAAAACGGCATAGTTAGTATCAAATTTGAGGAAAAGTTTAAACTGAAAGAAGCGTTGATTTGTAAAACTAGCGAATTATATGCATACCCCGCAAAAGATATGACTTGGTCCACTATCGGTGAGTATTCTATCAGTATCAGAGAGTATCAGGAGAAAGGTGCTAATGGAGAAAAAGATTTTAAAGGCACATATGCTCCGTCCACAGATCCCGAAATATTAGAGTTGATCAAACGTGGGCAAGTAGTGGAAGTTTATCCGGATAGTCAAACGGGGCATCTTAAAGCAAATCGTATAAAACTTACAAAAGATTACGCTCCTATAAGAACCCCGGCCGACATTTATCGCGGACAGGATGTGGATCTGAGACAGTTGTTTACGGAAAAAGAGATTGCCAAACTTGAGAACTGGATAAGATCCAATTATGTAAGAGGTTCTCCCGTAAAATTCAGGGTGATAATGGGAGATATCGCGCTAGGCTGGAGGGATGACGTGGATCATTCGATCATAGGCCATGCGGCCGTACGAGATAAGGCGATATATATAGGGAGTTTACTTTTGTCCGAGGCATTGAAAGAAGAGAATAATTCATTGTGGCACAGCATAATAGAAGAAGACGAGCTGCGTCATTTGCGTGGTTTGGATCATGGTGACGAAAATGCATATAAGGACAGGCTGAATAAAGTAGCCGGGGTCGTAAAAGACGCGCAGTTAGTGGAGATACGTCAGGCGATGATGAATAGAGATGTGTATTTTATAAAAGGGCTTTTGGAAAAGCACATTAGCCAGAATGATACAAAGAGTCTTTTAAAAACGATATTTATCGCGAATAATTCGGCACTTAGTTTATATACCGCCCCGTTAGAAAGCCGGTATCCATTCAAGCAAGCCGTCGCGCTTTTGTCGCGTGATGAGCAGAATAAACTTTTGAATGCGCTGGAAAGCGAAGAAGCGAAAGAATACAGAAATCTTATACTTGTTGACGAGATTTTTCTTATGCTCGTCGATAATGAATTTGAATATTTGAAAGATTGGATAAAGAACAATGCCGCTAATTTAGAAGGTCGTTCCATATGGGAAGTGTCTCCCGAAATATGGCATGAAGCGGGAGGACTCGCGAGGGTTATGCAGTATCATGGCGCTGAAATGAGGGCACTCATCAGTGAATCGAATATACGATTTAGGCAATTGGAACCGCACTATCAGAACCGTATAGATGCTTTTGGAAACGCATCTCCGTTCGATTATAGGAAAGATATAACACATCCGATACAGTCGTTGGAGGAAGTGGATAGTTTTTATGTAAACGTTGGAGGGCGTGAGGTTAAGGTGGTAGTAAGCCGCGGGATCAATGATCTGGGGATAGAAGTATACCTTATTAGAGATATACAGGATGATGGAACAAGTTATTATACTCATTCGTTATACAACTATTCCGATGCTTCTCCATGGGGTAATCACGCCAATATCCCGACCTGGGAAGAGTTCTCTGTTTTTTATTCGAAAGCGGCTCTCAAGTTTATAGAAAGACAGGAGAACAAAGAAAGAAAAACAGATCTTAAATGGAAGGCCCCTGTGGTCCATTTAAACGATTCGCAGGTGGCGTTAGTCTCGGTGTATGCCAAGATAGAGTTGGATAAAGAAATAGAAAAAGCTGAAAAAGACAACTCATACATAGTTAACCCGGTTTTAGACGATATGGTCATGTGTTTTACAACCCATACATACGCGAACCGTAAAGAGTATTCTCTTGAGGGTGGGGCAAACGATTACAGCGAAGGGATAATGAGTTTTATGGATATTCCTTCCAAATATCGAGGGTTGTTTGTGAATTATAAACAGGGCGGGTATAGATATGATATGGCATCCGGTGGTTTAAGAACGGCGGATTGGCAGGGCGCGGTAGCAAGAGCGCACAGAGATGACGTCGCTATCTGGGATGAGTGGATTAATGATCCGTATAACGATATTGCCAATCAATTGAAAGCACAAGTTAATGGATATGACATTGAAGTAAATGTTACAGCTGTTTCCAATGGGGATCATCGGGCCCTGACGGCCAGATATTTCAGGGATATATTAAATAAACTTTTCGGTAGTCAAGTCGATGTAGAACAGCCTACAGGAGAGCAGATATTTGGTGAAAAGAGAGAAGCAAAAAAACAACTGAAACTTGCGAAAGGAACTTTTTATTCGACACATGATTTTGAAGTAGATGAAGAAGGTATGTGTACTATACTAGATCCCAATCAAATGGTAATTACATATTCCGGAAGGGGTGTTCCTGAAAAAGTCGGTATGGGTATGGATTTTAGAGAATACATTGTTACGGGTACCGATGGAAGAGGGGCCTTTGATCATTATGCGATTGAAGAAGCGCTTAAACGCGGAGCACAAATTGTTTTGTATGCGAATGTTCAGACAAAACATGAGTTAAGTAGGCGAATTCAGAAAGACATGATCAAATTTATCGATGATATGAGATCTATGAAATACCCCGGTCGGTGTATTTTTGTGCCTCGTTTTAGTCAGGATGATCAACGAAAACTTTTAGCTGCTTCGGATGTTCAGGTCCAAGATTCATATCCTAAAAGCGAGGCTGCGGGTTTTACGGAGTGTGATATGGCTGACTGTGGTGGGATAGAGGTCTGTACATTGCGAACTGATAATAACGGTGTTGGTGAGGGGTTACTTCAGGCGCAGGGCATGTTGATGGATCTCGGTAGACTTGGAGAATTGAGTATAGAAGAATTGGATCAATTGACAGACGAACAGATTTTGGAGTATCTTGGGGATGCTCCGGGGCGCGGTAATACGATATTACCTAAAGAGCTTAGTGCCAAGGGATATTTGCACGCATATGTGATCCTTTTAAAAATATATCAGGTAAAACAATTAAAGGCGTATCAAGCGACATCGGTGCGTTTAAGTCGTGTTCTTGACGCGCGTTTGACATCGGCTGAATATCTCAGGCAGTTCAGTTATGCCGTCAGCAGAAAAGAGACAAAGAAAAAGATAGGTGAGAAGATAAAGGAGTTGGAGGATATGCAGAGGGCAAGAAAGACGCTGTTGGCGCAGTTATTTACAAATCAAAAAGACGAACCAAGGGGGTATGCGATACGTAATATTGCGAAGGATGTTTTGTATGGACAGATAGAGTCAGCCCTGATGTTGTTTTTTACTTCGGCGTCATTCCAAGGAGCAGATGAAAATTTGAGTACCGTCGCAGAAATATTTGATAAATTGATAGAAGCGTATAAAGGCGATAAGGCTACGGGCGAGTATATTATCAGATTTTTAAAGGCTGTTATTGCGCAGAGCGTTAATATGGCCGAAGAAGACGAAAACCAGAAGAAGGTATCTCAAAATCTCCAGGTTTTGGCCGGCCAGACTTTGACCATAATTTCATGGATGAAAGATGGCGTTCCAGAGGCTGAGAATATGCGTGTTTCAGCCGAAGAGAATAAAATGATCGCCAACGATAAATATGGAAAAGGTTTTATCAGTATAGATACGAATGCCCTGCCGGTAGGATTGTCGCATACGCAGAAAGAAGGAAAGATAGGCCTTTTCTGGCGAGGTATCGAGAAAATAAAGAAATTAGCAGATAATATTTGCAAGTTATTAATGATTGATGACAATATTTTTAAAAAGGCGAAAGAAAAAGTCGTTATGTATTTAATGGATCATGGCTTTATAAAAGTCCCGCACGGACTCAGAAAAGCTACTGATGACGGAGATGTCAGTACAATACATTATACTGCTTTTATTAATGACAAGTTGCCGGGTTTTGTTCAAACCACAAGTACTGGTGCCGGGCATTTTCAGGCCGACAAATTAGATATTAAATATGTGCCCGAAGGAAAAGGGATACAAGTCTGCGTGCGATATGATATGTCCGGTAATATCGTGGATAAGAAATGTTTTGAGGTTGAGGCCGGTGACTGGTGTGTGGCTTTGCCGGGCTACGTGGATTATTTTATAAATAAAGGAGGTCTTCGTTTCTACGATTTTTCGATAAAGTTATCTCCTGAAATGGCAAAAAAATTTAACCCGCATATGGATTTTACGCCGGAAAACATAGCTGCTATGAAAAAGGTTGTTGAGGAACATGCTAGGGCCCCGTATTTAGGTGCTTTGATCGGTGGCCAATCATTTATTGTGAAGACAAGGCCGGAAGATGATAATAACACAGAATGGTTAAGCCTGACTGAGGAGATTCTTCCGGAGTTGGCTGCGAATTATTCGCTTGTAAAAATTTATGCCGAACAATTAACTTCGATGGAAAAATTGAACGCTTTTGTCGAAGGGTTTGCCGATGCTTATAATAAAAGTTTGGTATCCCCCAAAAAGGGACCTTCTAGCCCGTTGATCATCGAGGATGAAGCAAAAAAAATGATCGATTCGGAACAACCGGTTCCGGATAAGGGTTATATGGATAAAGTGGAAGGTGTACTGGCGTTTTTGGATGATAACGGTACTTTTATTAAAGAGCTTTTTGACGAAAAAACAGGACAGGATAAACTTATACGTGTATCTGTTGAATCGATAAGTTCGATAGGAAAGGAAAATGTAGTTGGATTTTTGCAGGCGATACAAACAGGCCGTGGATATGTAGAGCTTTTCTCGACTGAGAATCCGGGGGAGATCTCGGAAAATGTGTATAAAAATATGGGACTAGTTAAAAAGGCACTTCCGGCATCTCTTCAAGAAGGGAACAGAAGTAAATCCAATACGATCACCATTTTCCCGGTATTTAAAGGGGAGTCCTTGCCGGAGAGTTTGGTTAATGCCAGATGGGGTGTTGTCAAACCGGGCGAAACCATTATCGCGCCTGTCGGGTTTAACTATGACGCTGCGGGACTGGCGAGGAGTGTTATGCTTGGATTTCGGTTGTCGGAGATTGCCAGGAAGAATCTTGATAGTGACAGTCATTTCGTAGAATATACTTTAGCGCAGTACATGGACTTGTGCTTATCTCAAGGTGAAACGGCGGAAAATTTTGATCTGACGAAAGAAGATATCGTTAATATCGCCTTGGGGAATATTGATGTAATGGTCAGGTCTTTGAATAAATTAATAAGGTTACTTCCGATAATGCCGATCAACGTTGAGCAGCTTCATGAGATATACGAGAGGGCCAGAGAGATTGCGATACGCGCGTAGTTCACGCATACGCGAAAAATATATGTATCGAAGGGGCGGAGGACATCAAAAGATGTGCGCCGCCCCTTTTGTTTGGTGTTTTTAAAGACTTTCTTCGATCTCCTGCGATTCCTGCAGATCCAGCATTCCGTCATTGTTTGTATCGAATTTTTTCTCGTGAACTGACTCAACTTTTGCTTTGCCTCTGGCGTGAATAAGTGAGTTCTTATGTTGCAGTAACAGTTTGATCTCATCCAGGTTAAGCGAGCCGTTTTTGTTTTTGTCGAATTTCTTCTCGATCGGTGTCACGGCCGGGGTTTCGGTCTGAGCCGGTTTTGCTTCCTCTTTCGCGGCGGGCGCCGTTTGTTTGGCTTTGTGCGCCGGCTCAAAATTCACATTTTCGCCTTTTGAAGGGGCTGAAAAGGCCGCAGAAGGGGCGAGCGTGAGTGAAAACATGATAAAAAAAGATAGAAGTTTTGCCATGATTTTGTCCTTTCGTTTTAAAGTTATGATATTACTAACAGTCTATATCTTGTCCGGCGGGAAGTCAAATCACGCTTTTTAAGGTATAATTTATCGGAGTGAGAGCGGGTGCTATTTGCGTTTTGTCGTGAGATGACAATTGGGAGAACAATGGTCGGTTTTTTAAAATATAATATGATCCGTATCAGTGCGATATGTTTAGCGGTGATGTTTTGTGTAAGCGCCTGCGGCCGTCGCGAGGTTGGTTTATTTGAATATGTGCGTAAAGGGCAGAAGTTCATAGAAGAAGGAAAATACCAAAAAGGGCTTATGCTTCTACATAAGGCATACGAAGAAGCCCCGGACAGTAAGGATATCGCCGAAAACCTTTTTTATGGATATTTGAAATATGCCGAAGTTCTTGAGAGTGACGGTGAGTTGGATAAGGCCATAGATTATCTTTCGATGGCGTATGAGATGGAACCTTCAAACATGGTGGTTTCGAATAATTTAGCGGTTCTCATATGCAAAAAAGCCGTAAACGAGACGGAAAATGGCGATTATACGCGAGCTATGGAGCTTTTGAAACAGGCCGTTGGAATGGTGCTCGAATTCAAAAAGCCGAGAGAGAACGTATCAGCGTTTCTTTTTAATTCGTCAGTGGAGGCGTATAACCGGCGTGATCAGAAAGCCGCGTTTATGTTCCTGACGGCGTCACATTTGCTGGTGAACAGGTTCGAGACACATTATATGCTGGGACAGTATTTTTACGATATTGGGAAGCTGGACAAGGCCGAATTCTACTGGGAGAAAGCTCTTAAAATGAAACCGGGCAATACAGAGGTGAAGGATAAACTTGATAAAGTATACAAAGAGAGAAATATCAAAAGTGAAATGATAGGGATGGATACGGCGCATTTCAAGATACAGTTTTATCGTGATTATGACATCGATGCCGCTAAACTTGACGAAATATTTGTAAGGATATATAACGGGGTCGGCGATGATCTGGATTATTTTCCGGCAACTGATACCGGTGCGATATTTTATTCCGAGGATGATTTCCGGAAAATATTTAATCAGAGCGGCATAGTAAGGGCATTCTATGACGGTAAGATAAGGATGTTCCTTTCTTCCGGAATAGACGATCCGAATTTCCCCGGTCTGATGGCGCATGAATATACGCATGCCGTTCTTTCGATGATGACAAATAATCATTGCCCCGTATGGCTTCATGAAGGGATCGCGACATACGAGCAAAGTAAGTATATGCCGGTTAACAGCGGTTTTGTCAGGGCCTTTCTTGCGTCCGGGGAACGTGTGGAACTCGCGAAACTTGAAACGGGTTTTTCCAGCAAAGAGGTAAGGATCTTGGGGCTGAGTTACGAAGGTTCTTATTTCGCCGTAAGTTTTGTGATAAATAAATGGGGATGGTCCGGATTACGGGGGCTTTTGGAAAGAATAAAAGACGGCGAGCATTATGCTAACGCGATAGATGAGGAATTCCTTATATCGACGGAATCCTTTGAAGCTATGATGAATTACTACATAAAAAAGAAACTGAAATAAGTGGATATCCAGCAAATGTCCGGTAAAGACGCGTATTTTTCACGATTTGCCGTATAAAACATATTTCTGGCGGTTAACGGCGCTAAAGAGAAATAGAGAGGGGTACACTGTGGATAAAAAGGGTTTAATATGTATGATGTTAATATTTTGTTTATCGTCGTCGGCTATCGCCGCCGTGAATATTTCGCGTGAAGAAGCCAGCAAAGATCCGAGAAAATGCGCGCTTCTTCTAGCATATAGAATAACGGATATTTATTATAAGCCGTGGATGCTTTCAGAAGTAGTCCTGAAATTTCTAGGGACAAAAGACAGTGCGGTGATCCCGGAGGTGCTTTCCGACGCGGAAAAAATAGCACGGGGACTGGACAACGCATCATACCGATCTGATGCCTTGCTTGAGGTCGCCCGCGGATATGCCAAAACCGGAGAGTTCGAAAAGGCTTTGAATATCGCCGGTAGTATAGAGGCGCTGTTGCCGAGGGTTAAAACTTATTGTCTGATATCGCGTTTATATGTCGAAGGGGGCAAGGCCAAAGAGGCGCGCGATGTCCTGACGGTCGGGCTTAGAACGACGGAAGGCAGTACGGATCAGAACATGGATGTCGCGCTTCTTGAAACAGTATCGGCTTTTGTGAATGCGGACGGACTTGACGAGGCCGTTTCGGTTTCTGAAAAAATAAATAGCGGCGCAAAAAAAACCGAGGCGCGGTGTAAGGTATCAGTTGCGTTTTACCGTAAGAACGACGCAAAACAGGGAGACATCGTTTTAGCCGAGGCCGAGACCGTGGCAAAAAATATAGAAGACAGGATAGATACTTCTAACGCATATGTTGAGATATCTCGCGTGTATCTGGCCAAGGGCGACAAAGCAAAAGCGCTTGGTTTTGTCGGAGAGGCTTTCGATATATCCGAGAAAATAGATTCAAAATATCTGAAGCCGGAACTATTATCTCGCATAAGCGCGGTGTACGCGGAACTTGGCGAAATAGATCAGGCTATTATTATCGCCGAGTCTATTTCAGACAAGAATTACGGGCCGCGCGCGCTGGCGGAAGTGGCTTCTTATTGCGCTTCGACCGGGAATAAAGAGGAGGCGAATAAGATATTGATGGCGGCTTTGGGGAATACAAAAGGGATACGTTCCGTTTATGCGCAGGCTAACGTAATGGCGGATATAGCCGATAGCTATGCGGGGCTTGGAGATTTTGAGTCTGAACTTTCGGTTTCTGAAAGCATGAAGGACGATTATAATAAACCGCGTGCATTGGCCAGAACAGCGGTGAATTTTTCAAAGTCAGATAATAAAGAAAAAGCGCAGGAAATATTCTGCAAGGCCATAAAAGCCGCCGATGCGATCGAAGATGATTTTTATAAAGCATGGGCGTTATCCGAAATATCCGCGGAATATGACAGGGCAGGGCTGGCCCCTGATAGGCAGGCATGCACGATATTAAGAAAAATAGTGAATGAGGGGAAATAGGTTTTATTCGCTGTATTTTTTCCAGAGTTCGACCAAAGTGTCTTTATCTTTTTCGTTCATGTCGCGGAAATGAACCCCAAGTATAAAATATTTTTTGTATTTGCCTTTTACCTGTTTGAACCATTTTATAGTTCCGTTGGCTTTCATCAGATTGAGTCCGGTATCGTCCGGGATGAGCATCTTCATCTGGATCTTCGATTCTGGCGGAAGTGTTTTTGAGCACATGATCTTTACGCCGTCCGGAGAAAAATCAAGGCCGGATTCGTCATAAAACTTCGGATGCCTTTTTATATTATCGAAACGAAGACTTTTGCCGTTAGTGTCGACCGAGACTATGTTGACGGCGAAGTATTTTAAAGCTCTTTTTTCTTTTCTCCGTTCTTTCATAATTATTCTCCGATCAAGTGTTTTAGTGTGTTCAAGATCTGCTCCAACGCAAAGGGTTTTTCTATATATCCCTCTATGTGCAGTTCGTTCAAGTGTATATCCACCACGTCTTCGGGATGCCCGGTTATTATCAGTACCGGGACATTGCTGACTTTACGGATTATTTTCAGGACCTCTATCCCGTCTATATCCGGCATGGTAAGGTCAAGAAGTATGACGTCGGGTTTTATCTCGTTGAAGTACTCTAGCCCCATCTGCCCGTTAAAAGTCAGGAATACTTTATAGTTGTGGGGGACAAGGTAGGAGTAAAGTGTTTCACAAATTTCCTGTTCATCGTCTATGATGAGTATTTTTTTAGGTTTTGATCCGGATTTTCTGTCTATTCCGGAGGGTTTCGATTTTTTTTCGGATTTTAAGGAGTTCACCAGCTTAACGATTTGTTGAATGTCCTTGACGTCGAGTTCTTCCACCTTTTGTCCGTCGACGTACAGGGCATCGTTCGTTATCTCTACTTTCTGCTGATTATCACTTATAAGGCGTTCCACTGTTATATTGAGGACCAGGGCCATACGGCGCAGTTCATGAAGTTTAGGCGTCCGACGTCCCGTTTCCCACATCCCCACGGCAGACTGGCGTACTTCCAGTATCGCAGCCAGTTCCTGCTGGGTCAGTTTTTTTTCAAGGCGTATCTGTCTAAGATTCTCGGCAAAACTCATAGTTATCTGTACCGTCCTTTGTGTTAATGTACAACTAAAAGTGTACATGACAAGGTGGGTCGAGTCAACACATAAAGTGGTTTTTTATCACATTGACATAATCACCAAAAGTGATATAATAATAGGTGAAATTTAGGGGGTAAGATCATAACCCATGAGGGGGACATATGAAGATCTTGGCACGGAAGTGTAAAAACAGTGGTAAATATGTCTTGCTATCTCTACGTGGGGAAAAAGCTCATAAAAGGGTTAAAAAATATCTTACGGCAGGAAAGTATGCACATGCCATGTCGGAGATACTCTCTAAAGGTGAATCGCTGGGTGAAGTAACATATTATGACGGCCGAACAGTGAACGCCGATCTGATCCTCACCGAAAAAAATGTTCATTGGGACCTTACCGCGTGATAAAACACTATTTCCCGGTGCATACGTAAACGGTCTTGCTTTTTACGGCAGAAAGATATATATCTTACAAAGCGGATCCTGAAAGGGGGATACATAATGTTGTTCAGATTCAGCAGGGTGCTTTGTACGGCATTGATTTTAACGGCTTTTCATGAGGAACTATTTTCCGAGGAGTTCTCTGCTAGGGAAAACCATTCTATATCTCAGGTGAAAGAGATCGCGACAAAAATAATAAGACAAATAGAGATACCAAAGGGATATCATGAGGGGCTTCTTCTTTCAGGTGGCGAGATATGGGTGAATAACGGAGAAGAAGGGGAAACATGGGTGATAGATGTTTCGACTGGAACTAAACTTCGCGATATTAAACCGATAGGGAGTTTTTCTGAAGGAATATCATGGGTGTCCGGGAATAAATATTGGGTTACGGATTGGCGAGAAGGGGCATTGTATCTTGTGCATATTTCGGCCGATATTACGATCGCCGAAAAAGAGTACAGGCTGGGACAGATGTACCCCGCGGGTGTTGTGTGGACCGGGCAATATATTTTCGTGATTTTGTGGGGCCGGGGGCCTGAAGGCACATACGATATCCTTAAAATGGACGGTGAAGGGAATATTATCCGGGTCGACAGGCTAAAGGAGATCAATGAACCGTCGCAGTTGACATGGGACGGGAAGAATCTATGGATAACCAGCTGGTGCGATAAAAAAGCGTACAAGCTGGATCCCGACACTTACGAAATACTGGGTTTTTTTGAGACACCGATGAATGACGCTACGGGGATAGCATGGGACGGGAAAAGTTTTTGGATAACGGGGACAAGGTCCGATTTGTATCAGGTAGAATTGGTCGAGTAGGGGTGGGGGAATTGTGCCAGAGTGTCATGTGTCAGGTGTCATGAAGCAGAAAACAAAATTGTCATTCCCGCATGTCTTTAGTGGGAATCTATGATATGAAATATTTTAATTTTACAGATCCCCGATAAAAGCGTTCGGGGATGACAGGGTTGAGAAATTCGAGATTCGAAATTCGATGATAACGTAGGGGCGAACATCGTTCGCCCGAATCTTTGGCGGAGGCGGGTGTCCGCCTTTTTTAATATGTGAGATGTTGATTAATTATAAAATAAATATTGATAAAAAGGAAATATACGAATGAGTATGGATATTGGGAAAACAGAGAAAGCCGCGATAATGATACTGACGATCTTGTTGTTCGCCGGCACGGTTCTCTTTGCGGTGCGTCTCAGGGCCACTGAAAATAGAATAGAAGTTATAGAGGGGGGGATATCCCGCATGTTGTCATTGATTGAGGTGGAACGGATCCTGGACGAAAAAAGAAAAATTAATATGAATACCGCCTCGATAGCCGACATTGAACTATTGCCCGGAGTAGGTCCGGGACTTGCCCGACGTATTGTCGAATACAGGGAACTTGTCGGAAAATTCAGGTCACCCGAGGATCTAAAGTCGGTCAAAGGGATAGGAGAGAAAAAGCTTGAGGTAATACGGCCTTTTCTGAAGTTCCAATGAAAAAATATTTATTGATATGCCCGTTTATCTCTTTTCTGATGGGGATAATAGCGGTTAAATGTTTTTCGGTTTTCCGATGTCTGTCGGAGCCCCTGATGATCTTTTTGATCTTATCGGTGCTTATCGTTTTGCAGGTTGTTTTGTTTCGGATAAATAGATGGTTTTATCTGATCGTATGTACATCATTCTTTCTTTTAGGTTTTTCCAGATATATGGTCTCAATGGAATATGGAAGTGACCATATATCGCGGTATATTCACGATATACCGGAAAAAACTTTGATCTATGGTACGGTGTCGGGCTATCCCGAGATCAGAAAAGGCCGGTTTTCAGAATATCATGTTTTTCCTCTGACTGTCGATAAGATCGCGGTAAACGGTGAATTTGTCAGGGTTGAAGGAAAGATCATGGTAAAACGATACGGTGTTTTTTCGATATCAGCGAGTGACAAGATCGTTATCGGGGGAGAGCTTGTGTCCCCTGCGAATGTTCGGAATCCGGGAGGGTTCGATCAGAGAGAATATATGCGTAGCGTTGGTATAAGCGGTGTTTTGCGTTCAAGGGATCTCGACCGGTATATGAAAGTCGGTACTTCAAATGCTTTTGCGATGGGGATCGTTCGAGTGCTGTTTTTCGCGCGTGAAAAAGCTAAAAAAATAGTGGAACAATATGTGCCCGATGATATGGCGCGAAGTATCATAGTTTCCATTATTATCGGCGCCAGAACTGACATCCCTCCTGAGCTGAATGATTTGTTCATAAGGACCGGGACTTTGCATATACTCGCGGTGAGCGGCCTCCACACATGTATCGTTGGTCTTGTGCTGCTGTGGTGTCTGAGGGGCATAAATGTTCCGTGGAAAATGGTGTACATAATATCGTCGATGGGAGTGTGTCTTTACGCGGTGTTTACGGGATGGGCCCCGTCGAGCTTGCGCGCGGCGATAATGACATCATTAGCTTTTTTAACGAAGGCTATCGGGCGGAATGTCCCGTTGATACACGCATTATTTTTGTCGGCGTTCATTATTTGCTTCGTCTCTCCAGGGCAACTTTTTCAGCCGGGTTTTATACTTTCATACGCGGCGGTGCTAGCTATTTTATGGCTTGTTCCGTACAGTGACAGGCTTTTAAATATTCCAAGCGAGAAAGTTACGGACCTGCCCGGGAAAATATGGGTTGGCGCGCGAAGGTCTTTCTCGTTGTCTCTTGCCGTGTGGATAGGCATGATGCCGATCATAGCTTTTTATTTTAATCTGGTAACGCCGGTCGTGGTTCTCGCTAACTTAATAGCTGTTCCAGTTTTTTTCGTTATTTTGATACTCGGAGGGGCACTTATTTGTGCGGGATCGATCGGTGTAATGAGTTTTCTGTCCGCCGCGTTAGGCACGGTAGTGGTTTGGGTGATAAATTTTTTTATTTATTCATTGCGGATATTCGATAGTGTACCGTTCTCAAGTACGCAGATATCTTCCCCGGGAGCCGGTTTGATAGCGGCATATTATCTTTTACTGTGCGGGTGTGCCGTTATTTACGCCGGATCCGGTCGAAAAAGGATCGCTATAATCTTTATCCTTTTCGCGTGCAATCTTTTTTTATGGAAAGAAATTTTTGTTTCAGGCCCGCCTGAAAATACGAGGATCACCTTCTTTGACGTCGGGAAGGGGGATGCCGCGCTTATCGAAACGGCTAAAGGAGGGGTTGTGCTTATTGATGCGGGGCCCGGCGGTGAAAAGGGCGACGCGGGAAGGAACATTATAGCGCCGTACCTTCGGAAACATGGGATACGTTCCGTAGATTGTGTCGTTGTGACCCATCCGCATGACGATCATTATGGGGGCATGGACTACATCCTTGATAATTTCGATGTGGAGATGATGATATCCCCGCCTCAGGCGTTTGATGTGGATGGGGGATTCTCCGACATGGTCAACAAGGCGAAGAAGAAAAAAATATCATGTAAACCGGTTTCGGCCGGAGCTGTTGTTTCCGGTATCCCCGGGGTAGGTTTATACGTTTTGGGGCCGGATGGCAAAAAGAAGGATACGGGATATAATGAGATGTCGGTGGTGCTTAAGGCCGTGACAGATAAAGGCAATAGCGTTCTTTTTTGCGCAGATGTTATGGGTGAGGCTTTAAAGGATGTCGCGGGGTATCAGAAAATGCTTGTGTCGGATGTCGTAAAAATCCCGCATCACGGCGGGAATGTAGGAGAGTTAAAGACGATAGAATATTTTCTGGAGACTACACAAAGTAAATATGTTGTGGTATCGAACAATGACAAGAAGTACGTCAATAAGGAGATCATGCGTATTTTGTCTATGCAGGGGGCGGAGATCTGCACGACATATGAAAGAGGGGCGATTGTGTTCGAAGAAGGCGATAAACTAAAAGCGCGTCATTTTCGTTAATGATGCTGTTGGATTGAATTGTCATATTCGATCACTTCGGAGAAGTTTGTGTTCTTTCTTCCGGGTATTTCCCTCCGACTGTTCGGAAGTTCTGCGCCCTTTAGAAAAATACCCTGTTATTTTTGATCTCCAGGCGTTTGATGCTTCGCTGAAGCGTAAAATATTTTTATCTTTTGCGGGTATTTTTCTCAAGTGCTCGAACTTCCAAACAGGCGGATTGTGGGAAAAGTGTTTTAAGGTGCATGTATTTTTCTGTTCTTTTCAAAATAGTCATAAACTTCTCCGGGAAATCGTATTCACTCCATTCCTTCTCGTTTCGCCAAGTCAACTAATGGGTGATTACTTCCATAGCTATGCAGAAAGAACAAATGGATCAACATTTACTGGTGTGAAAAGATGCGCATGATAAGGTTCTGATCTGACATTCGTGTCGGATTTGGTGGCATTTTTTAAATTGCATGAGATGGTTGACTGGGTATTTTTTATGTGATAACCTAACTTTTGAATAAAAACTGTAATATATAGTAAACATATGTGTTTATAGGAGGATAATATGAGAAGAAGTTTTTTGATGTGGATCGTCGCTGTGGCGGTTATGTTCATCGGGATCATTAAGGCGGAAGCCGGTGTTGACGCCGAATTCGAGGCGGCCATTATTTCCGTAAATGGCGATGTTCAGATCGATATGAAAGCCGATAATAACTGGGTACAGGCTAAGGTCGGTATGAGGCTTAAGGTAGGGGCTAAACTTAAAACAGGACGGGGATCCGAAGCGGATATCGTGTATGACGCTGAGGGTTTAAACGTAGTTAACATTAAATCTGAAAGTGAGATAGTCATAAGATCATCGGAGATGGATCTGCCGGAAGGCGCGGTGCTTGTAAAATTCGATAATTTGAAAAAAGGATCGCAATTCGTTGTTAAAACCCCGATTGCGGCCTGCGCTATAAGGGGTTCCGGTATGGGGATTGAACATATTGCTGAGATAACTGAAGTTTACGCGTTCGAAGACAAGGTATATGTCACGGGTTTTGATAAGAACGGGACCCAGGTGTCGGCGCAAGTGACCGTTCCCGAGGCATGGATGGTTCAGGTAAGAGGAGGCAATATTACCCCTCCCTCCGAATTTGACGAAAGGGAACGTGGAATATGGGATAAGTGGGTGACGAAGGTTACAAAGGGGGCCGGCTCTAAGAGCGATCAAGCGGGAAATAAGAAAAAAGATCTAAATAAAATTGAGAAAGACGCCGCAGATGAGAACGAAATATTGGATACGAAAGATATAGCGGATAAAAAGGGAGGCACGTCACCACAACCCGAGATCAGTCCGTCGGGACACGACAAATAAAAATACAGGGTGGTCACAGTATAGCGCATAGTTTGAATTGTTAACGGCGGAATGATGGAAAAACTGAAGAATTGTTTGTTGAATCCCGTGTTTACGTGTAAGATAATCTGCGGACTTTGTGTAGTAAAATTCGGATAGACGCGTGCATGGTAAAACAAAATAAGAGGGAAAAGGACTATATGAAAAAAATAACCGTGGCTTTGATCTTCTTTTTTCTGGCGAATGTAATTTATTTTACTACCGGGAGCGTTACTGCGTATGCGGTGGATGAATCAAATTCACGCGATGCGGCTACTGCGAAAACTACGCTTAAGAGATCAGCGATGGCGGCGGAAGCGCTGAAGCATTTGGGAGATACTGAGAAGTATGATCCGAGTGCCGCGTACCAGGGAACAGGTGGTAAAGCGGCAGCAGATAAAGCGGCAGCAGATAAAGCGGCAGCAGATAAAGCGGCAGCAGGTGAATCAAGTATATCCGAGTTTGCCAAGATGAAGAAAGCGGAGGCGGCGGCAGTGAAAAAGCAGATTGAAAACTATAGTAAAAGAGAGGATACGATTGATTACGGTGCAAACTTGACTCAGGCGAATTCCTCGGCACTTAAAAGGCCGACGGGTGCAACCTTTAGAGACAAGTATAAAGACTATACCGCCGAGACCCAAGATAAAGGGGAAAAGGCCTCCCAAGCGGGCTTTTATGAGGGAACAAAACAAGGATCCGGTTACAGTAAGCCAAAGACAGAGGCTTCCAAAACACAGATAATGCTAAACAATGTGGGTAAAGCACCTGAGGCGGCGCAGGAGAGAAATTTGACAGACGCGAAACAATTGATCGTTGGAAACGCCACAGCGGGAAAAACGGCAGCGGATAAAGCAGCAGCAGATAAGGCAGCAGCGGAAAAAGCGGCAGCTGAAAAAGCCGCTGCTCAGAAGGCAGCCACTGACGCAAAAGCTCTAGCGGCGGAAAAACAGGCTGCGGCGGAAAAAGCCGCGGTTTTGGCGGCAAAAGCCGCCGCTGACGCAAAATCTGCCACCGTGATAAGGGAACATGCGGATAGAAGATTAAGCGGAACAAAAAGTGCAGTCGAAAAGGCGAAAAAAGAAGGGATTCCTTCGGGTACACAAAATACCATGGACGATGTTGTGAAAGTAAGAGAGAAATACAAACAGGAAAAGTCTACAGAAGAGAACGCGGCGAAAAAAGCCGCAGAAGACGCGGCAAAAGCGGCGGAAGCAGCTGAAAAAGAGGCAAGGGAAGCGGCGGAAAAAGCCGCGGAATTAGAGAAAGCCGCCGGAATATCGTCGGGGGATAAAACGGTAAGTCAGGCTGAAGAAGAAGCCAAAAAAGCAAAAAATTCCGTCGCCGCTGCGAAAAAGGCGCTAGAAAAAGCGATAGAAAAAGTAAAAACAAATAAAGCGGACGCCGAGACAAACTCGCTTGAAATAGAAGCAGCGAAAAAGACAGCGGATGATTTTGAAAAAAGGGCGGAAGATTATGCCAGAGAGGCGCAAAGGCTGAAAGAAGAAGCTGAAAAGAAAAAAGGAACTAGTGATGAAGCAGCTGCTAAACGGCGAGCAGATCTGGCAGCACAGGAAGCGGATAGAGTAGCTAAAGAAACTGCCGGACCGAAACAAAAGGTGAAAGATCATATGGTCAAAGCCGCATCCTTGGACCGCGCGATAAAATCAGCGGAAGAAGAAATAGAAAAAGCGGCAAAGGCTTTATCAGCTGCGAAAGCCGCAGCGGCGGCGGCGGATAGGGCGGTAGCTGACGCCACCGAGCGCGAAAAAGCGACATCGAAAAATAACGATAAGGGGGAAAATCAATCCGCTAATAACGATCTAAAGTCTCTGAAAGATGACATGGCGAATGATAACGAGATATTGGATACAAAAGATATACAGGCGCAAAAACAGGCACAAAACGAGATAAGTCCGTCACGATAAAGGATATGGTTTTAAAAGACGAGGGAACGAATAATTATACGTTTTAATTTTGATATGCGGAATAATGTGTGGTACTGTTGTAAAGATATTCTGACGGAAAGGAAGCGGTGAAGATGAATCTTTGCAACAACAATTTGAGGAGCTTATGAAAAAACTTACCATTAGCATTGCCTGTTTTTTTCTGATGAACATTATATGTTGTACGGCTTCGGATGTCAGTGTGGCCGATGAATCAAAAAATATAATCACTCCGGGGAATTCTAACTTGACAACAGGATCAGGGACAGGCGCGGCATCAAAAGACGAGACAAAAAAAGGAGCTTCTGGCGCAAATGTTCGCGCGGGTGCAGGCGCAGGTGGATCCGCAGCTGCTGGACTAACAAGTGGAAAGCTTGCAGGCATTTCCAGTGGAGTAGCCGCAGTAGCTGCTGGAATAGCCGCAGCGTCTGGAGCCGGAGGAGGTGGTGGAGTAGTACCATCATCAGGAGCAGGTGCGAAATCAACCGCTGCAGCGGATAAAGCGGTAATAGCCGCAGCCGCAGCAGCAGTAACAGTATCAGATCAAGCGGCAACGTATAAAGCAGCAGCGGGTGTATCTGATCAAAACGATGGGGCTACTACGAAAACTACGTCTCAGAAATCAGCGGCGGCGGAGGCAGCACTGAATCAGCTGAAAAATTTTGGTAAAGATAAGAAAAAATATGATCCAGGTGCCGCCTTGACTAAGGCGGATTCCTCGGCAATAAAAAATGCGTTGGGTTCAACTGATGCGAAACAACAAGCCTTTAGTACCAAGTACCAGCAACCAGGTGAGAAGTCGGCAGCAGAAAAAGCAGCAGCGGATAAAGCGGCGGCAGATAAGGCAGCAGCAGATAAAGCCGCGGCAGATAAAGCAGCCGCAGAGAAGTATTCAGCCGCGGAAAAAGCCGTAGTAGAGAAGGCTAAAGCTTCTGTCGCGTTAACCGCGGCGGAAAAGGCGCAAGCCGAGGCGGAAAGCGAATTGAAGAAATTGGAAAGTATGGACTCCGCAACGCGATTTCTACTCTTTGGTGTAGCTAGGGAGGGGGATCAAAAATATAAGGGAGCTCTAAAAGAAGCGGAAGCGAAAGTTGCCGCGGCAAAAGAGGCGACAGAGAAAGCTGAAAAGACGGCAGAGGAAACTAAAGAAGCGGCGGATAAAGCTGAAAAAGAGGCGATAGACGCCGCTAAAGCGGTAAAAGCCCTTACAGTCGGGGCTACAGGAGAAAAAACAGCGACGGAAAAAGCGGCAGCGGCGGAAAAAGCGAAAAAGGAAGTTAGCGAAGCAAAAGACAATGTTAAGGCGACGGAAAAAGCCGCCGCTTTGGCGGTAGAAAAAGCAGCCGAAGCCGTGGCAAAAATAAAAGCGAATAAAAAAGCGGCGGAAGAAGCCAAGTTAGCGGCAGAACAAAAGACAAACGATGCAAAGGAAATAGCAAGAAAGTTAGAGGCGGCAAAAGAAGTTAAGGAAAAAGAAAATAAAAGAGGGAACACCAATCGTGCAACCGATCTGGTGATCACAAGGAATACAGCATCCCTTGAAGAGTATAAAGCAGAAGCAAAAAAATTCCAGCAGGAAGAGGCTGATAGGTTAGCGGAGATAAAAAAATTAGAAGCAGAGGCAAAATTAGCTGAAGAAGAAGCCGAAAAAGCGGCATTAGCGGCATTGTCGGCAAGAAAGGTGTTAGCTGACAAATCATATGAGGCAGAAAGAGCGGAAGAAGCCGCGAAAGGTACGTCAAGTAAAACAGGTTCGGCGGATAAAGACCTAAAGTCTTTGGAAGAAGACATGGCGAATGATAACGAGATATTGGATACAAAAGATATACAGGCACAAAAAGAGATAAGTCCGTCACGATAAAAATAAAAGGGAGCCAAGACTAATGAGAAAATATCTAATCAGATCAGTTGTCGCGTTGATAGTGGGGATAGGCATGATCTCGCCTGATACCGGTTTCGCATGGGAAAAGGGCGCGGTCAAGGTTGATTCTTTCTTTAAAACACAGGAACAGTGGGACAGTAACGTTTTCTACGATCATGACGACCCGCAACACGATTTTATAACGATACTTACGCCCGGGATAGCCGGTGAATATGGTTTTGGGGTGGGGAAAAAACATAAAATTTGGACAAAATATCTTTGTGAAATGGGTATCTTTGGAAAATATGATGAGCAGAACTATGGAAACCATGATGCTCAAGGCGGCATATTCCTGGATATGGACAAATATACGGTCGATGTGAATAACCGTTTTCAGTTCACTTCAGACAGGGCCGGCACGGAGTTTGAAAACAGAACCTTGCGAAAAATAGATACATTGAACGCCGTTGTGGGGTGGAATTTCAATAAATTCAGTTTTGATACGGGCTACCAATTTTATATTGTGAATTTTTTAAGCGATGTTCTTGATGGTTTCAATAGATATGAGAACACGGGTTTTATTACCGGCTATATCGAGATAGCTCCAAAGACCAAAGGCCTTTTGGAGTTCACTTATACAAATTTGCAATATCCCGACGCCAGCGGTAGGAATGGTAACGCGTACAGGGGTATGGCCGGTGTAAAAGGTGACATAACGGCCAAACTGACGGGTATCGCCAAAGCGGGTTATAAGTACAAAGCGTATGAGAATTCTACGATGGAAGATTATTCAAACGCGGCGGCAGAGATCGCCCTTGTATACGCCATCAACGACAAAATGGATACCACGTTTTCTTATACAAGGGAACCGTTCGAGTCGACGTATAGCAACAACAACTATTACATCGGTGACCATTTTCTTGGCGCTTATAATTACAGGTTCGGGAACGGTTTTTTATTTAAGACGGAAGGCATGTATTTCCATAACGATTATCCGAATGTGGGATCAGGCGAAACTAAAAAAAGACGGGATGACGAATGGGCCGTTGGCCCCCGGCTTGAATACGCCTGGAAAGAGTGGATAGTGGTAGGGATTGAGTATAAATTCCATCAGAGACATTCGACTATTACCTTGCGTACTTATGATGAGAACGTTGTAAGCAGCGATGTGATGTTTAAGTTCTAAAAAACATATAAACAATTATCAGGGACTGAAGGGGCAAAAGGCAGTAACTTGCCCCTTTGTTTTTTATATCGTTGACAACCTCGAACCGATAGGTACAATAAACTTACTATGATGCTGAAAAAACTGTGTTTTATCACAAAAGCGGCGATGTTTTTTGCGATCGTAACGGCATGTAACTGTGTGTATTGCGATACGTCCGGGAACAACTCCAAAGTAAAAGTATCGGATGATTACCAAATAGGGCCGGAGAATGTGCTGGTCATAGATGTGTATTATGGGAAGGATATGAACCTTTCCCGTAAGGTACGAGTTTCGCCGTCCGGAAAAATGAACTTTCCACTTCTTGGCGAAGTAGAAGTGAAAGGGTTGACTGTATCTTCCTTGGAGAATAAACTTCGTGAGCTTCTTGAAAAAGACTATCTTGTAAATCCGCAGGTTTCCGTATTTATCGAAGAATACAGCAATGTTTCGATCCTGGGACAGGTAAATAAACCCGGGGTATATCCCCTAAAAGGGAAGATGACCGTAATAGAACTTATTTCTCTTGCCGGTGGATTCACTAAAATAGCCGCTCCGAACGATGTTAAGGTAATACGCACGAACGATGACGGTTCGAAAGCTGCGATCAACGTCAAGGCGAACGATATAATAAACGGCGGTAAACAGGAAGAAGATGTGATTGTCAAAGCCGGGGATATAGTTACTGTCCCGGAAAGTTTTTTCTAAGGCGATGAAAGATGAATAGACATTTAGAGACGGAAATAGATCTTAAAAAATACGCGGACATTTTATACGCTCGCCGGTGGATAATATTCGCCTCGATGACGGTCGCATGCGTGTTATCCATTTTCTATTCTTTTCTGATGAAGCCGGTTTATGAGAGCTCGACAAAACTCTTAATTCAGAAAGAGGCTCCGAAAGTCATCAATGTCGACGAAGTCGTTTCCACGGATTATTCCGGGAGAGATTCGTATCTGACACAATGCAAGATCTTGAATAGCCGCGCTGTGGCCAAAAAAGTATATGAAAAGCTGGGAGGGTATACTCCTTGGAACAAATGGCGCGGTAGATCCGGCAGAAAGGATGTCAGCGAGGCTGAGGGGATCGAGGCGGTTATGTCTCATGTGAGAATAAAACCCGTGCTGAATACGGAGCTTGTTGAAATCGTAGCGGAAGATATCGATCCAAATAAAGCGGCGAAGATCGCGAATACATGGGCGGACAGTTATATCGACTATATGATGGAAGCCAGGTTTAATGCCACCCAGAGCGCGTCGGGATGGCTTGAGACAAAGATGTTGGAAGCCAAGGATAATCTTCGTTCTGCCGAGAGAAAGCTTCAGGATTATCGTAAGGAGAACAAGATAGTTCTTGGCGCGGATACAGCGAATAAGGTGAATATGATCGATTCGCTTTTGGCCCAAAAATCGGAATTGGAAGTAGATCTGTCCCATAAATTGGAGTATTACAAAGATAAACATCCGGAAATTATCGGTATAAGATCCGAGATTGAATCGGTGAACAAGAGGATCGAGGCTGAAAAGGATACGGAATTAGTATATAAAGACAAGGAAGTGCAGTATAGCCTTCTGAAAAGGGACGTCGATACCGCCAGAAATATGTACGATTCTCTGCTTAAGAGAATGAGCGAAACCGAAGTGTCCGGACAGCTTAGAACCACAAACGTCAGTGTTATTGACAAGGCCCAGGTCCCGGCTAAACCGTCAAAACCCAAAAAGAAACTGAATTTTATCATCGCGTTCATTATAGGGCTTTTAGGCGGCGGGGTATTTGCGCTGATTTTGGAAGAGCTCGACCAGAGAATAAAAACCCCGAATGACATTAAGGCGTTGTTTGATATGCCGCTTTTGGGAACGATACAGCTCCCGGAAAGAAAAGAGGACGGGACATCCGCGCCTATCGAATTTGTAACGAGGGATATGACGAATTCTCCTATTGCCGAGGGGTATCGTTCGTTAAGGACCAGTATATTGTTTTCCGGTGTTCAGCATGCCAGAAAGACCATTTTGGTTACCAGTTCATGTCCGCAGGAAGGCAAAACGACGACTTCGATAAATCTGTCGATTGTTATGGCTCAGGCGGGAGAAAGAACTTTATTGATCGATGCGGATCTCCGTCGTCCCAGGATCGAGGAGGTTTTTGGGATAAAAACGGAGTATGGTTTCAGTGATCTTTTGGCTGGCAGGGTGAGTATCGACGCTGTGGGAAAATATATTTTTCAAAGCGGAATAAAAAATCTGGACATAATTGCGTGTGGGACTATCCCGCCTAATCCATCCGAGCTTTTGGGGGCGGAAAATGTCGGGACTGTGTTTAAAACTTTTCTTGAACGATATGATCGTGTTATTATAGATTCTCCGCCGGTGCTTGCGGCTACCGATCCGGTGGTGTTATCCAGCAAAGTCGACGGGGTAATTGTTGTGGTTAAAAGCTCGGAAACTGAAAAAAAAGCTCTTGTTCGTGTGGTTGAACTAATTAACACGGTCGGGTCAAATCAGTTGATGGGAGTTGTCTTGAATATGGCGGATAAAAACGGCATATCAGGCGGCTATTATTACTATTATGGTAAATATGGATACGGGAACGATCGTAAAACACAAAGATCAGTTGCATCTTGAAACCTATTCAAAGTAAACATATCTTCCCTATTGAAGACAGCATCCTGCTGATTCTTATGTTTTTTTCGCCGATGGCTTTTGGGAGTGTTCACGCCTGGGCCTATTCTTTACTGTGTTTGTTCTCGACGATGATATTTATGATCCATTTTTTACGTAATCCTGCCAATTTGCTGCAATTGATTAAAAGAAAAGAGGTTGTTTTTGCGATTGTTTTTATAATTTTTCAGATAGTTTATGTCATTCCAATAACACCGGCTATATTAAAGATGATAAGCCCGAATGCGTATTTGATACGGAACGATTATATGACCGAGCCGGCAAAATATATGTTTTTAAGCGTGTTCCCTTATATTACTATCACCTATATCATGCGCATCATAGCATATTTTTTTGTTTTTTTATATGTACTTTCCCGGATGAATATTCACGATTGTCCTCAAACTCCTGATGTCCGGATAAATAGATTGAATAGTTATGTCTTCGCCGGGGCGGTATCAGCGTGTATGGCTATGGCGTTCCATAGCCTGACGGATTTTAATCTGCACATACCTGCGAATGCTTTATATTTTGTGGTAATGCTGTCGTTGGTTGCCGGATTATCGTTTGATAAAAAAAACCATGTCAATGCGGCGTATGTTTCCAGAATGGTCAACTTTATCGTTTCAATAGGATCTGCGATAGCGTTATTTGCTATCATACAGAAATTCAGCTGGAATGGGAAAATGTTCTGGATCTTTAAGAAAGTTGGCGGGAACTTCGGACCATATGTAAATTATGATCATTTCGCCGGATTTATGGAGATGTGTACATGCATTGCTGTGGCGCGCCTAACAGGGCTTATCAGGGTTTCGGGTATATTTTATATCCGCAATATCAAAGATAAGTTAGTGTGGTTTTCCACAAAAGAGGCGAATGCCGTTCTGACAAGCTTTATTATGACAGTTGTGATGATCACGTCGTTATTTATGAGCACATCACGGGGCGGGATACTGAGTTTTTTAGCGGCTATGGGGATTTTCTTTGGCGGAGTGATATGTTCGGCACGCAGAGGCAGAAGGATGCGGATTATCGGGACTTTGCTTGTTATCATGTTTGTTGCCGGGATTATGTTCATATGGGCAGGTCCGGAAGAAGCTGTTTCGAGGTACCAAAGTTTGCAGAAAGTCATAACTTTTATCATTAAAGAAAAACCGATAATGAACGAGTTGAGACCAAAGTTTTGGAAGGATACCGTGCAAATAATTAAAGACTATCCTGTTGCCGGTACCGGGTTAGGTACGTTTTATCGTATTTTTCCGGCATATCGGACCTTTCCCGGCAAGCATGGTTTCTTGCGGTACGCGCACAATGATTATTTACAGTATTTTTCGGAAAACGGATCCGTAGGAGCGTTATTTTTAGGGATATTCTTTTTTTGGTATATCGGCAGGATAAGAAGATGTTTAAGAGATTTGTCGGAAGAGAAACAATTTAAACGATGAAGATAGAAAAGATGCGTATAACTAAAATTTTAATATTTACGATCGGAATTTTATATTCGGTTGTTACGGCTCAGATTTTTTTGGGCGATCGCCTGTATAATATCGGTTATGAGCATAATAAACAGGGCTGCGTCGATCCCGAAAAAGACATGGTGCTTTTACGGCTCGCAGAGCGAATAGTCCCGTTGCGTGACGATATCATTTATCTGCAATATCAAATAATTAAAGAACTTGGCGGGCAGAATAATGTGCCGGAACAAATAAATGATATTAAAAGGTGTATTAATATTTGCCCCCTTGAATCAAAATACCATATAGCCTATGCATTGACACTTGAACTATTGGGACAGCCGTTGAATGTTATTACAAAGAATGTGATAACAGAAGAGATCGAAAAAGGATACAGGCTGGATCCGACTTCCGAGATGTTTGAGCATGTAACGATCAACCGGGGTGGGATAACCACGCATGAACGATAATATCAAGGTTGTGCCTAGGAACGGGAATAGATTCATAAGGGCTTTATGGATGTGCATGGCGCTTTCTTTCCCGCTGTTCGCGGTTCCATATTGGAGGCCGGATATAAGTTTCGGGGAATATGTAGATGTTTCGCTGCCTGTCCCGGTGTGTATAAATCTGGTGATAGTTTTTTTGGATATATGTTTATTCCGCGCTGAATTACAGCCCAAGCGGTTTAGAAAAGGGATGCTTTATGTTTTAATGTTTTTGGCCCTGTTCTTACTGATTATCGGGACAAGTTCGATAGCCCACAGTGATTTCAATTTTGGGACACAGGACATGGTTAAAATAATGTCAGGCATTTTTATCTTTTGTATTTTCATGCTGTGCTTCCCTGATGATAAGAGATTCGCGGGTATTTTTATGCGGATCATTTTGTTGTCATCCGTGGTATTTTTGGGCGCGTTGATATATAAATATTTTTTTATATTCCATTCAAAATCCTTAGGAGGATATTTTGAGGAGGATAGAAAAGCCCACAGGAATCAATTAAGCACGTACATCGCGATATTCTATCCGTTTATCATAAGTTTGCTGCTCGAAAAGAAAAAACTTCTGTTGTCCATATGCGGTTTTACTATATTTTTGTTGGCGCTGATTTATACCGGGTCTCGCGGGGCCTGGATCGCGACGACCGGTGGCGCTCTTTATTTGATATGGGTCTATCGAAGAAAAATATCGCGGTTCCCGTTCTATACGTTATTGAGTGGCATGTTCGCATTTTTTGTGTTATTGCTAGTACTGGGAGATCAAAATATTAATACCTATGTGTCAGGGCGATTTGCGTCGTTGCTCAATCATGACGAATTTATGTTCGCGGGTGATTATGGACGTTTTAATTATTTTGAAATGAGCTGGCAAATATTATCGCAATACCCGTTTTTAGGAAGTGGGATCGGTAGCTTTATGATCTATAGCGGGGGGCGGGTGAGCCATAACGATTATGTGGATATTTTGGCCGAACTGGGGATAATGGGTTTTTTGGTTTTTATTATGATATTGTATGCTTTTTATGCAATTATATTTAAAAAGAAAAGCGGCGCGTTGGCGCCTGAAGTTGGGTGGATTTTGAACGGAATAAGCGCATGCTTGATCGTTATGACCGTCAGGATCTTTTTTATCAATATGTATAAAACCCCGTTTTTTTGGATAATTATGGCGATTTTGCTTGTTATGAGAGATATATGCGCGGATGAGCGGAACGCATCGTATCAGCTGAGGGACGATAATGGCACAATGCTTAGACGTACTAATATATACCGATGAAGGTATATATGAAAAAGACGGACAATTTTACGGAAATGTGTCCTGGCATAGGTTTGCCGTAAAGTTAGGCGAGGCGTTCGGGATATATAAATTAATTATACCTATTTTAGAGTTTAAGCCGGAGCCGGGGTTGGTTGAATGCAACGAAATTAAAGCGGAGAACATTTTGCCGATATATCCCGGATGGGATACGCTTGCGGGATTTTTTAAAAAAATACATCGTTTTGCGATGAACCTGCCCAAAATATCAAGAGAGATAGGGAGGGCAAGATTTGTTATAATCCGAGGTCCGTCTTTTGCCGCTTTTTTTATTTTTATCTGCTGCAAATTAAAGAAGCATGGGAACATTATATTGTATGTAAAGAATAATATTCTGGAATCCCCGAATTCTTTGTTTGTGGGGAATATTTTTGTGCGCAGTGCGGCACGTGTTCTTGCGCGCATATTGGATCTATCGATAAAAATAATGATAAAGCATTCGCGTATGACCTTTGTCTGCGGTTCTGGTGCTCATAGCAGATATTGTAAATATAACAAGCATGTATATAAGGTGGTATCATCGGCGGTGAGCAGCAAGGAAGTTGTTAAAAAAGAGAGAAAAATTTCAGCATCCGGGATCAAAATATTGACTGTGGGAACAACCAGGCCCAGCAAAGATTATGAATCGTTGATAGAGGCGTTCAGCATGTTTAATCGCAAATATAATAATTCGAAATTGACCATAATCGGCAGGATAGAACAAAAGCACATGCGCCCCATTCAGGATAGGATATCAGCCTGTAAGCTTGATGATAAGGTTGAATTTTTAGGGTTTATTGCATGGGAAGAGCTGAAGAAAGCTTATTATAGCCACGATATGCTGGTGTTTACCTCGTTAAGCGAAGGATTCCCTCGTGCGATTATTGAAGCCTGGGCATTCGGTCTGCCAATCGTATCAACGCGTTTCAATAAGTATTTGCCGGAGCTCGTAGACGGATGCAATGCGATAGTTGTGGATGTGAAAAATCCCCATGCGTGTTATGAAGGAATGTGTAAAATCATGGAAGATGATGCCCTAAGGGAAAAAATGATCGCAACGGGGCAAAAACTGTTTTTAGACAGTTATTCGCAGGAGAAAATAGTTAACTATATATTGGAGAATGTGGGATATGCGAAATATCATTCTGATCAGGCCGGATATTGATAACGGATATCCATTCGGGAAATTGCCCCCCTATGTGCCGTTAGGACTGGGTTTTATAGCAGGTGTTTTGAAAGAAAAGGGTTTTAAGGTGCGAATAATTGATTGCTATCTGCACAAATATGCGGATGCTGAGATTTTGGATATCGTGGAAAAATCTGATCCTTTATTTGTTGGGATATCTGTAAATGTTGCGTCCACGCAAAATACGTATAGTCTGACTAATTTATTGACCGACAAAGGAGAATATGTCGTTCTAGGTGGTCCGCAAATTACGGTTGCGCCTGAAAAAACCTTGTTGGAGTCCTGAGCCGATCTTGCTGTAATAGGTGAAGGGGAAGAGACAATACTTGAGATCGCCGATAAATTACAGACTGGCTGCAAAAATATGCTGTCCGTTAAAGGTGTGGTTTTTAGTGATAACGAACGCGTGGTGAGGACCGATGTGCGGGAGAAAATAAAAAATTTAGACAAATTGCCGTTTATTCCGCTGGAGTTGTTCCCCTATGAGCAGTATTCCAAGGGGATACCTGAAATGTCAGCAAAACCGTTAATGTGGTTAAATACAAGCAGAGGGTGTCCGTGGAATTGTAGTTTTTGCTCAAATATTTATGTGTGGGGGAATGAATACAGGACGATGGGGGCAGAGCGCGTTGTCCGGGAAATGATCCGTCTGAAAAAAGATTTTGGTATAAACGCGATCCAGTTCAGAGAGGACAATTTTACGGTTGACCGGAAAAGGGTATTAGAAATATGTGACCTGATCGTAAAAAATGATCTTAAGATGGAATGGATGTGCGAAAGCCGCGTTGATACTGTGGACGACAGTATCTTGGCGGTAATGAAAAAGGCTGGCAATACTGCTATTTATTTTGGCGTAGAAAGCGGGACGCAACGAGTGATTGATTTTCTTAATAAAAAAATTAATCTTAAACAGATCGAAACGGCGGTCGCCCTATGCAAAAAACATGGGATCAAAAGTATAGTGTCGGTTATGCTTGGCATCCCCGGGCAGACAATGGAAGAAAACGCTGAAACGCTGGCTTTTTTGAAACGGATCAAACCCGAAATAGTATATTTTAATCCATTTATAGGGATCCCGGGATCTATGTTATATAACGAGATCGTAAAGAAAGATCTTATTTATAAAAAATGCGGAGATTTAATATTGGCGAACAGCGAGTGTATGACATGGAAGGAAAAAGTACGATTGAAGCAAAGGTATGAAGTCTCGTACAATCTTGCCCCGGACATACTTATAAATCATATAGTGAGGATCGGCTGGATAAGATTTTTTGAAAAAGTCATTATTACACTAAAACGGTATTTTTGTTTAAATAAAAGCGCATGATTATGGATGATAAATTCAAATTTTCTGTATTAATGACGGTTTGGGGCGGGGAACGTCCGGCTTATTTGGACAAGGCTATAGACAGTGTGATCAGACAGACTGTTTGTCCGAATGAACTGGTGATCGTTGAGGACGGTGAATTGACCTGGGATTTGACTGGAATCCTGGAAATGTGGCAAACCAAAGAGAAAGATATAGTCCGAAGGGTAAAAACGGGTTCAAGGGTCGGGCTGGCAAAAGCATTGAACATCGGTTTGCAAAATTGCACCTGTGACTGGGTCGCCAGGATGGATTCCGATGATATCTCTGTGAGCAATAGATTTGAGAAACAAAGAGAATATCTAATTAACAATCCCGGCGTAAGTGTTTTGGGCGGATTTATTGAGGAATACAACGAGAATATGGAAATAGCTTTTGGCGTCAGGCGAGTCCCGGTGACACAGGATGGTATTGTAAAATATTCCAAATGGCGAAGCCCGATGAACCATGTTTCGGTCATCTATAAACGTTCCGATGTGTTATCTGTGGGCGGGTATTCAAATGATATGGTGAAATTACAGGATTATAATTTATGGGCCAAAATGATGCGCGGCGGATATCTATTTGAGAATATATCCGAAATTTTGGTCTATGTTAGAACCGGCGAATCGTTTTTAGATAGGAGAGGCGGGTTGGCATATTTTAAATATGAGTATTCAAATTTAATGTTCTTGTACAAAATAGGGCATATAGGATTTTATCAATTTGTGTTTGGTGTTATGGGCCGTTTTGTGATAAGAATGGTTCCTGGGAGTATAAGGCGAATGGCCTATCAATGTTTAAGGAAAACCTAAAACGGGACGATGATGAGAAAAAACCCGAAGTTGTTTAAAGAGAGTATATTGTTCGTCGGAGATCTGTCTCTGATAGTTCTTGCAGAATTTCTTTCGGTTTTGATCCGTTTCTCAGGCATTGATGACGTTTCTTACAGGTATTTTTATGGAGCATGCTTTGTGCCGGCAATATATATAGCCAGCTTTTACATATTTGATCTATATAATCTTGATCTTAAATATTCTGGAACATATTTTCTGACTAGATTGCTTACAGCGGTGATTTTCGGGACGTTATTTGTTACGGTATTATTTTATTTTTTTCCGGGTCTCAAGATCGGACGCGGTTTGTGGTTCCTTAATTCGCTATTTGTCTCAATATTCATATTTTACTGGCGGACCGCATTTCAAAAGATCTTCAATCATTCTTTAAAACCTGCTTTTGTTGCGGTGATTGGCTCCGACAACGCTGTGCGTATGATAAAGGATGTTTTGGAAACGAACTCAAATTATTTGCTGAAGTATACATTGAATTATGAGATGCCAGCTAAGGGTGGAAAGCCTGAGACGCAGGAGATAGAAAATGAACATAATAAACTGATCTCACTGGCGGAACAAAAGCTTATAGATGCGGTTATCGTTGATCTTAAACATTGCGATAAGGGTTCCAGTCTATTTAATATTTTGTTGAATGTGAAGGCGCAGGGTGTTGACATATACGATATGCCCAGATTTTATGAGTATGTCAAAAAGAAATTACCGGTCGAGTATCTGGCCCCGGAATGGATAATATGTACGCCGTTTTCAGGGATAAGTCAGAACCTATATGCGGCACACGGGAAACGGTTGTTTGATATATTGTTGGCGTTAGCGGGAATTATCGTGTTCGCACCAATAGTTTTGATGATCATGGCGATGATAGGCTGTACGTCGCCCGGGACGATATTTTTTACGCAAGAGAGAGTGGGGTTAAATGGAAAGATATTTAAGATCCTGAAGTTGAGGTCGATGATCCATAATGCAGAATCGCCGGATCAGCCGGTATGGGCGAAAAAAGATGACCCGCGTATCACCAAAATAGGTGGTTTTTTAAGAAAAACACGGTTAGATGAATTGCCGCAATTATGGAATGTTCTGAAAGGGGACATGAGCTTTATAGGCCCCCGGCCGGAGAGACCTGAATTTGTCGAATGGTTAAAGAAAGATATTCCATTTTATACATTGCGCTATTTGGTGACACCGGGTATAACCGGTTGGGCGCAGGTCAATTATCGCTACGGGGACTCTAAAGAAGGCGCGTTGGAGAAATTGAAATATGATCTATTTTACATTAAAAACATGTCTTTCTTTATGGATTTTCTAATTATATTGAAAACAATAAGGGTGGTCATATTGTCCGAGGGGGGACGATAAAAACGAGAGCATCACGACAGGGATATGGGAAAACATATTTATATGAGTATGATACATAAAAAATACACTGCTCACAAAAATGTTATTGAAAATTTTTTATGGCGGGTATTGCAAATATGTGGAAAACAAATTGTTGTTTTTCTGGTGTTCACGGTGTGCTCTCGGCTCTTAACCCCTCTGGAATTCGGTAAATATAACTATATATTGGCCGGTATTTTTTTTCTGATGATTTTTTGCGATTTTGGGATTTCCACCGCTACCGGTAAATATGTGGCTGAGTGGAAGGCGATCGATCCGGATAGATTTAAAATTTTTATTTTCAATGGCGTGATCTTGGTGCTGTTACTGTCGACAATCGTTTTAATCGTGACAATAGCCGTCTTCCGAGTATGGTTCCCTGAAAACTCAAAATATTTATTGTTCGCTATCCCGCTGGTGATATTTTATCCTCTGACGGCGCTGTATGACGGTATATATCGCGGGATGCAACGATTTAAAGAGCTGTCGATTATCACAATAGTTGTTGGAACGGTATCGGCTGTCTTGATGGTATTTTTTGTTAAGATTTGGGGCGTGAATGGGGCTTTGTTCTCACAAGGTTTTTTCTATTTTATACTGTTTGCCGTGCTTTTCATAAAACACAAGGAGTTTCTGGCGATATTCGACATTGGTGTCATAAAGGAAATATCAAAATATTCCTTTGTGCTGGGAGTTTCAAATGTCGCATATTATCTGTATACGAGGATGGATGTGATCATACTGGGACAGTTTGGTTTTGTCAAAGAAGTGAGTTATTATGAAATTGTGAACCAAATTTTTTTATTAACACTGTTACCGTTCAGAATACTTGCACAAGTCATGGCCCCTGTAGTTACAGGATTAATGGCACAGCGAAAGATCGATGTGATCGTAGCGAAACATAAGAAATCTAGGATGATGATACCTTTTGCAGTGGTATTCACGCTGGCCATATATTTAATATTGCCTTGTATTTTGGATGTGGTTTATAAGAAATACAGCACCCCGGAGATGTTGCAGGCTTTTTCGATACTGATATTTGTACTGCCGATCAAAATATGGGGTGTATATCAAACGCAGGCTTTCATAGTGGCTACTGGCGAAGCGCGGCTTATAGCGCGTGCTACGGTTATCGGGGGTATTTTAAATGTTATAATGGATTGTGTTTGTATATATTTAATGGGATACATAGGGGTTTTTGTGTCCACCGTTATTGTGCATATCGGTTGCATAATGGTTGTTGACGCGATATACAGCAGGAGGTTGTCCAGTATGGGTGCGAAAATATGATGAAAAAAATTTGGGACAAATTATCGTTCATATATATATTGTCGTTTTATTCCCGGCGGTATCATACGCATAGCCGCAAAATCGCGGAAATAATCAAATATGATGAGAATCACGTAAAGTCTTGTATTAAATATGATCCGGAAAATAACGCATTGCCGGGATTTGAACGGTATTTGAATAACGGGTGGTATAAATACATGATGGCCAGATATCTTTACGGGTGTGGGTATATAAAAGGGAAAAAAGTATTGGATTCAGGTTGCGGGCTTGGATGGGGCAGTTATCTTATAAGTGAAGATGCCGCAAGTGTTTTAGGCGTGGATAATGATAAATCCTCCGTGGAATTCGCTAGTACGCACTGGAGATCAGAAAATCTGTGTTTTAAACAATGGTCAGTGGCCGAATTGGATAGGTTAGATGGGAACTTTGACATCATTTTGTCCTATGAGGTGATGGAGCATCTTCCGTACCCTTTGCTGGAAAGATATGTTGAAGGGATGGCGCGTAAACTTAACGGGAATGGGCGGGTAATCGCTTCTTCGTTTTTTCCGAATAAAGAATTGAATTGTAAGTTAAATGACAAGAATACATTACATGTTGCTTTTCACGGGCAAGATACAATAAAAAATCTTTTTGAAAAAAAAGGGTTTTCAGATTGTAGTTTTATCGGAAGATATATGTTCCAGGCAAAAAAGAAAGGATGAAAATGCTAGAACGCGCCCATCCCGATCATGTCAGTTTTAGGCCAAGATGGTTCGGATTACTGCGGAATCGGAATAGAGAGAAATTCTTTAGAAGGTACACGTTTTGTAACGCTTACGTGAAAAATAAAGTAGTTTTGGATATCCCTTGTGGGATGGGATGGGGAACTTCACTTTTAAAAGGGTGCAAAGAATTGTATGGCATCGATATTGACAGAGCGGCGATAGAAGAGGCCTCACGGCGGTATAAATGGATAAATTTCCGTGTAGGGAGTATGGTTGATATAGATTTCCCGGATGATATCTTTGATACCGTTACTTGTCTTGAGGGGATTGAACATATTTCGTTTTCAGACGGGCAAAAGTTTTTGGGAGAAACGCGGCGGATACTTAAGGGTGGCGGCTTTTTGATCATTACTACCCCTTTGCGAAAAGACGAAGAACAGGGTTCCGGTAACATTTATCACTTATATGAATATAATGAGAAAGAATTACTCGGAGAAATCAGCCGTTTTGGATTTAGTGTCGTTTACAAGGGTTATCACGATATGGGCGATAACTGTACGGTTATAGAGCTTGTATTGAGCAACGGGAAGAAATGATATGCAACAGACAAAGATTTGCCTGGTTTATCCGGATACAATGGCGTTGCCTGAGTTCTTCAATGCCGCCACAAATATTACTTCACGGTCTGAAAAAACATTGCCGCCGTTAGGAGTCCTGTATATCATTGGGAATTCCGCTCAGAATATCGATTTTATAGATAATAGGGTGAAAAGATATACGGATGAGAAATTGTATGATATTTTAAAAAATTATGATGTTGTTGGTTTTAGCGGTACGATCTTTGAAATAAAACAGGCGAGATCGCTTTCACGCAAATTAATGGGTATCGGTAAAACTACGCTGTATGGCGGTCCTAATGCCACTGTGAACTGGGGAAAATATATTAATGATTTCAACGTTATTTTTCGCGGGGCCGCTGATCTTGTATTCGATAAAGTTTTGGAAAATCTGAATGATCTGGCAAAATTTGGATTTGCAAAACATGGTTTGACATATGTGAATCCTGAGCCGTTCCGGGTAGAACAATTAGACGCGCTCAAATATCCGGCGCGTGAAAAGATAGATATTAATGAATATCGGCGGAAGGAATCGGCTTATTTAGGCGATATATATCCTGTAGATACGATATGTAGCAGCCGCGGGTGCCCCTTTGATTGCTATTTTTGCTCTTCCTGTGTTATTTGGGGGCGGCAATATATTTGCCGGTCTGTGGATAGCGTGATCGGAGAAATTAGTTATATGAAGCGGAGATATGGGACTCGGGGAATTTATTTCAGGGAAGATAATTTCACGTCAAATAAAGCGCGGCTTTTGGAATTTTGCAAAAAAATAAAAGATCAGAATATCAGCTGGATGTGTGAGTCGCGAGCGGATACCCTGGATCAAGATACGGTAAGGCAGATGGCAGGCGCCGGATGCAGGGCGATATGGTTCGGTATAGAGTCGACTGACGATGTGATTTTAAGAAAAATCGGCAAAAATATCACAATGAAACAAATTGAAAAGACGCTCGATATTTGCAGCCGTGAGGGCATTAAAACGGGAGGGGGCTTTATGATGGGCTTTCCGTTCGATGACAAACATTCAATAGAAGAGAACTACAGAAAATCGCAAAAAATGAATTTGGATGTTAAATTTTATAACCGCGTATGGGCGGTCCCGGATTCGGCTATGTACCGCGAAATAATAGAGGATAAACTTGACGAATATTCATTTGAAAACATAGTGCTTCCGGCCACACGTTATTTGCGAGCGTCTGAGGTGAATGAGATTTACTATAAATTAGTAGTGAGAAAAGGTCTGTGGAAAAAAAAGATAAAAAAAATCTTGGGTGAAAATATCGTGAAATTAATAAGGAAATATTTAAGGCCAAAGAGCAAACGCAAATGAAAAAACTCGTATCGGTAATTATTTCCACTTACAATAGGGCTGAATTGCTTCCGCGCGCGATCGAAAGCGTGTTGCGGCAAACGTATAGTACTTTTGAGTTAATTATTGTGGACGATGGCTCTACAGACCATACGAGACAAGTGGTCGCTGAGTTTGTTAGCCGTGATGACAGAATCAGATATTTTTATATCGATCACAAAGGATCGGCGCGCGCAAAAAATTATGCGATAGGAAAGGCTAGCGGAGTCTATGTTGGAATGCTTGATTCGGACGACGAATGGTTTGATATGAAGTTGGAAACACAATTAAATATATTTGAAGGATCGAATAATCCGAAATTAGGTTGTGTCGGTTGTGGTAGCCAGGTTGTGGATCTGATCAACGGTAGGACATATAATCAGGGAATAATTTTAAGAGAGAATGTTCTCAAACAAATATTATCTAAGGATTGTATGGGGAGCGGTAGTAATATGTTGTATAAGGCCGATATTTTGAAAAAAATAGGATTATTTGACGAGCATCTCACTAGTGGAAGTGATTGGGAGCTTAGGATAAGGCTTGCCCAGGCGGCGGATTTTATTTTTTCTGAAAAAATATTGTTGGTCTATTATATCCACCGTCAAAATTTAACGAATTCAATATCGCTCGTAAATAAAAAGTTGGACTATAACTATATATACACAAAGTGGCAGAGCCTGTATATTGCGCATAAAGAGGCAAGCAGCAATATGGAAGTGCGCCTTGGTGTGATAAACGTAAGATTGAAAAAATGGGAAGAAGCTTTCGGAAATTTTATTAAGGCTATTAAGAAAAATCCGATCAATGGGAAATGCTATGTTTATTTGGTGATAATAGCGTTTTATATTAGCAAAAATGCGGTTGCAGATATCGTTAAAATGAGGTAGCGGACCAAATGATGACAGTTGTGATTCCCATGTACAACGCCGAACAGTATATTGAGCGCGCTATTTTGTCAGTGCTCGCTCAAACCGTTGCTGATTTTGAACTTATTATCGTTAACGATGGGTCTACCGATGGCAGTACGGATAAAATAAAAAATTTCCATGACGAAAGGATCCGTGTCATTGATCAAGAAAATTGCGGTGAGTGCGCGGCCAGAAATAAAGGTATTGTCGAGGCGAACAGCGAAATGGTTTCTTTCCTCGATGCCGATGATGCGTATAATCCTAGATTTCTTGAAACGATTTTGAAATTACATGAAATGTTCCCGGAAGCAGGGGCGTGTGCTACCGCGTATGAAGTGATCAATGAAAAAGGTAAGACCATCCAGTATAAACATAAGGGGATCCCCGTCGGGGCATGGGAAGGGATCATTGAGAATTATTTTTTGGCGGCACTCTCTGCCCCTCCTTTTTTTTCATCCTCGATAGCGATTCATAAAAACGTGTTTTATAATGTTGGTTTTTTCCCTGTTGGGGTGTGTAAAGGCGGCGACTTGGATATGTGGGGAAGGCTGGCAGTAAAGTATCAAATTGCATATAGTACATATCCCGGGAGCCGATATTATAAAAATGCGAAAAATCGTGTAAGTAATATACCGGTTCATATCGGCAAAAGAAAAGTAACGGAAACGCTGGATATTTTGATAAAAAACAGTAAAATTAACGGGGATATAGTTCCGTTTGTAGAGAGATATATTGAAAAAAAAGAGTTGGAAACAGCTTCGGAATGTTTGAAAAATGGACGGTTTGAAGATGTACGGGAAATAGTAAGACGATGTAAACGGGTGACTTTTAAAGGGACATTGGCGTATATGTTATCCTTTTTACCTTATCGAGTAGTCCTTTTTGTTTTTAGCATTTTAAATAAAATCAGAAAGTGAATAAAGTCCCGCTGTAGAGTTCTTCTATCGGAAATAGTTCAAAATTCAAATAATTTGTAGTAAAATGTTCGATATATACTTTATGGTCGCACATATGGATTATGTGGTGGAGTGAATACCGTTAAATATAAAAAAGTAACCTATTTGACGTTGCTTTATTTTCCAGTGGTGATATCATATTAATGTGCTCTAATAACTGTTAATTGGTCTAACAATGCATATAAATAGAGGAGAAGGTGTTATGAAAAACTTACCTACAGTCGCAATCAAAACATTATTACTTTTGGGTATCGCGATTTTGTTGCCAAACTATTGTTTGGCCGACACCTATGATTACTACTCGGTATCAAAACGGCTAAAATCTGTTACGTATGATCCCCCACAAAATTTCATCTCATTTTTACATTACGTGGATGAGAATTGGAATAGCTTAGGTTATGGACGAGTTGACCAAGAGGTTAGGACGACCGCCGGATCTGATGGGGCGCTGTCTTATTCTTACAGTTATCCTGCCCAAAATTTAATAGTGGTTGGAGACATAAACGGTGATGGTAAAGACGATCTTGTTATAGATTTTGGATCTGCAGGGTTATACAAATTTATCAATAACACTTTCATCCAAATTGGCACTAATACCATAAGCTCAATGGTTGTAGGGGATCTGGACAACAATGGTAAAGACGATGTTATTCTTAATTACGCGTCAAAAGGGATATACAAATATGCGAACAACGGCACGATGACTAAGATCAGCAATACGAGTGCTGAAAATTTAGCTGTTGCGGATCTGGATGGGAACGGACAGTCGGATATATTGATAGACTATGGTACGGCAGGTTTTTATAAGTACATGAATAACTCTACGATGGTTAAAATTGGCGCTACTAGCCCGGATACGATTGATGTAGGGGATCTGGATAATAATGGGCAGAGTGATTTAATTATAAACTATGGATCGGCAGGTCTTTTTAAATATGTGAACAATTCCACAATGACTAAGATAGGAAGTGCATGCCCGGTTACGATCAAAATAGGTGATTTGGATGGCAATGGATGTGATGATGTGATTTTGGATTATGGATCATCGGTAGGGTTGTATAAGTATATGAACAACTCAAGCATGATAAAAATCGGCAGTAGCAGCGCGACCTCTTTGCTTGTAGGTGATATAGACGGTAATGGACAGGACGATTTGATAGTAAATTACGGGACAACTGGGCTTTTCAAATATATGAATAACAGCACAATGGTAAAAATCGGGAGTGCCAGCCCGTCTGATATGCAGATAGCTGATCTTGATGGTAACGGACAAGCGGATATTATAATAAACTATGGCACGGCAGGTCTCTATAAGTACATGAATAATTCTGCAATGGTACTGATCAAAAGCAGTGGCCCTACTTCGATTAAGGTCGCAGATCTGGATGGGGATGGAAAGGATGATCTTGTATTGGACTATGGAACAGGCGGGGTGTTCACGTATACCAACAATTCCACGCTTACACAGATCAGCACATTGAACACAGATAGAGTTACGATAAAATATGCATATGCCAATAACGATTTTACAAATCTGATAGCTACTTATGAATATTCAGGGAACGATACAACGGGAAAGCTCATTAAAAAGACGTTGGCAGATGGACAGGTGTTCACTTATTATAACGATGCGACGAACTATCTTGAAAGCAAAACTCTGTCGGCAGCCGATGCCAACGGAATAATATACTACCATTATGCTAATGAAAATTTTAATAGCCTGGGATATGGACGTGTTGATTATGCCAGATTAGCGGCGTTTAGCAGTAAAGGTGAAATAGCGTTTAAATACACATATTACGCGTCACCGAATGGCGCGCAGGCGGAATATGTATATTCGTATTCAGATGTGGCGATGACCGTGCTGGTCGGCACATATAATTATGCGACTGACGGGTCTTTGATAAAATTCACGCCAGTCGGGAATATAATCGAAAAATACACCAGCGGGAATATCAAAAGGGAAAAGAACGCTACCACCTCGGTTATAAAAGAGTATTTTGACGAGAATTGGAACAGTCAAGGATTCGGCAGGGTTTCATTGTATTATGATCCGGCTTTAGGTAAATATTCAACGTATATTTGGGACGCGTCACAGGTTCTTGTGGAGGAATATGCGGGTACTTACGTCCCGGTCTATGGTAGTGATGCCGCCAGTGACGTCAACGCCGTGGAAAAGAGATATACCTATATATATGACCACAAAAATGAACAAGTTAATATACAGACCAGTAGCAATGGATGGATATTAAGGCAGAAAATAGTTTATGACACTGATGGCGTTACAATGCTTGAGGCCTATGTTTATGACGGGACCGGCAGACTTGAGCTCGATTATTATGTTTCGTCCGATAAGTATTATACATACGAATATTACAGCTCGCCGAACGAAAATGTAGTGAAATCCAAAAATGAATATCAGCTGAGTTCGGATAAATTGTTATTCACTTATGAATATGATACGGCTGGGCAATTGGTCTCCAAGATTACCTATTATTATGGTACGGGGAATATAGAATCCAAGACGCTTATGACCGCTGATGCGAACGGTAATATTTATTACCATTATATCGACAGCACTTCAGCTTTGGTAGACTGGGTTGCAAGATCAAGCGCGGATAGTTTTGGAGCGTATGGATATTATTATGAGTATTACGAGGGTACTTCCGTGAAAAGTAAAGCAACGGGATATCTCGGGGCAAATTACGCGGATCCATCAAATCCTAAGTTCAAAACTGCTATTGTTACCATCGAGTATGATACGACCGGGAAGATGACCGCAAAATATACTTATTACTCCGATACCGGATATATCGAGTCTAAGACTCTGGTCACTGCGGATACGACTGGAAACATATATTATCATTATGTGAACGGCACTGGCAGCGCGATGGATAAAAAAGTTCTTGCATCCGCGGACAGTCAGGGTGTGATTGCCTATTCATATGAATATTACAGCGGGACGACGAAATACAAGAAAGTTATCGGATATGCGTCAGGGGATTATTCGGATCCGAAGAATCCCGCTTTCACGATAAAATTGGTTGCTTATGAATATGCGACAGACGGGACGACGATCGACGTTAAATATACCTATTATAACAACGCGAATAATTATTTACAGTCCAAGACATTGCGGACAGCGGATACGTACGGGAATGTCTATTATTTCTACGCGGATGATGCCAGCAGCCTTTTGAGTAAAAAAGTGCTTGCCGTTGCAGATAAACTTGGAGCTACCGGGTACGATTACGAGTACTATGCCGGAACCAGCGCTTGCAAAAAATCGACCGGATATGCTGTGGCGGATTATTCTGACGCTACAAATCCGGTATTTTCGACTAGGATAATTACATATGAGTTTGACACGGACGGGACTACTGTAATAGGAAAATATACATATTATAATAATGCTAATAACAGACTCGAGTCGAAAACGTACAGCACGGCGGATGCGTCCGGGAATTTTTATTACCACTATGCTGACGATTCGTTGAATCTTATGGATAAGAAGGTTATGGCGTCTAGTGACAGTATGGGTGCATATGCTTATTATTATGAATACTACGCAGGGACAAGCACAAAGAAAAAAGAAGTAGGGTATAAGAAAGCGGATTACTCAAATCCGTCTAATCCGGACCTGTTGAAGGAGAACATTGTAGTTGTGTATGAATATAGCGCGGCAGGTGCGGTGACTACAAAATACACATATTATGCCGATACCGGATATTTGGAATCCACTACTTTGCTTACCGCGGATACATATGGTAACGTCTATTATCATTATATTAACGGTTCTTCCAGTCTTATGGATAGAAAGGTGTTATCCGCGGCTGATTCGGAAGGGGCTATCGCGTATTTCTACACTTATACGGCGACTAATAAGTATAAGACCGTGGACGGATACGCAATTGCGGATTATGCCGATCCTAAGAATCCGTCTTTTACCAGAAAAGTCAGAACATATGAATATGCCGCTGACGGGACCACGGTGGCTACAAAATATACCTATTATAACGATGCGGATAATCGCATGGAGTCCAAAACGCTGAAGACAGCGGATGCCGGCGGGAATGTTTATTATCATTTTTCAAATACCGCTTTAAATCTGATGGACAAAAAGGTTCTTGCTGCCGCAGATTCTTTTGGTGCGACCGGATATGAATATGTATATTATGACGGCACAAATAAATATAAGACGGTTACCGGATACGCGAGTGCGGATTATTCCAATGTTCTGGCACCGGTTTTTTCAAATAGGATCGTTACGTATGAATATGCCACTGATGGGACTACCATGGTTGGCAAATATACCTATTACAATAATGCGAACAACCGGTTGGAATCCAAAACGTACAATACCGCGGACTCCGCGGGGAATATCTACTATCATTACGCGGATACGACTCTTAACCTATTAGACAAAAAGGTTTTAGCCTCGGCTGATTCTTTTGGTGCCACGGGTTATTACTATGAGTATTTCAGCGGAACAAGCAAGGTCAGTAAGGTGGTTGGATATAAAAATGCCGATTATGCCGATCCGACGAATCCTGATTTTACAGGGATCGTAGTGGTCCTTGAATATGACGAGTCCGGAAATGTCGCTGTGAAATATACGTATTATTCCGATACAGGGTATCTTGAGTCAAAGACTTTAGCCAGTGCGGATAAAGACGGGAATATTTATTATCACTATACGAATACAGCCGCTAATCTGATGGATAAAAAGGTGATGGGTAAGTCTGATGCAGACGGCGCTATCGCGTATAGTTATGAATATTACGATGGGACAAGCAAGTATAAAAAAGTTACCGGATACGCGTCAGCGGATTATTCGGACCCGAAAAATCCGTCTTTATCCAGTAAGGTTCGAGTGTATGAATACGCTGCTGATGGTACTACAGTAACGACCAAATACAGCTATTACAACAACGCGGCGAATAGGCTTGAGTCCAAGACCATGTCGACTGCGGACAGTGCGGGGAATGTGTATTATCACTATGCGGATACCGAACTGAATCTTATGGATAAAAAGGTTTTAGGGACAGTAGATAGTATCGGTGCTACCGGTTATGAGTATGAATACTATGCGGGAACGAACAATGTAAAATCCATTAAAGGATATGCAGTAGCGAATTATTCAAGTATAACCGCTCCGGCATTCAGTAAAATGTTGATCAGTTCATCCTTCAGTGAATACGGCGTTTTGCAGGAACAAATCAAATATTTTAACGATGACAATAATAGAATGGCTTCCAAAATAGAATCGTCTGGTGATTTTATAAAAGGGATAAACCTGCCGTGGATGTATTATGGCCATGATATTGGATCAAAGTCTTCCAGTGATGGTTTCAGCGCGGGGACAAATGAAGCGGCTCTTATAAACGCGCTGCAGGAGTTTTCCGGAGATACTGTAAGAGTTTTCCTATTTAACGATCTTCGTGATGTCATAGATTTTTCGGGAGATACGCTTAAATTCTATGATGAGGAAAAGTTATATGCGGATATGGACGCCCTCCTTGATGCGGCCGCCCAGACTGGAACAAAAATAATGCCGGTATTGTTCGATTATTGGCTCGCCTATGGTTCGACAAGCGGGGATTCTGGCCATCCTGAGGTTATAAAGGATGCTACTAAAAGAGCACAGCTGATAAGTCTTATCAGTGAGTTTATTAAACACTATCAAGGAAGAACCGAAATATCGATGTGGGATATGATGAATGAACCGTATTATGGGACCAGTGCTTCTCCGTGGGGAAATCAGAACGGAACTATGTCTACGGTAACGACCGATGAGATGAGGACTTTTTTACAGGAACTTATTGCCGCTACAAAAACCAGTGATCCTGGTAAACAGGTTACGATAGGTTTTGCTAATAAAGAGACGTTGGTTAATTATTGGAGCAATTTTGTGGATGGCAGCGGAACGGACGATGTTGATATAGTGCAGATACATTATTATGCCAAATACTACAGCTATAGTTTCGATGAATTGTCTTATCTGGCGGACAGCACTATATTCGGAGGGAAACCGGTCCTTATCGGCGAATTGGATCCGCAATATTTCAGTTCCGACGATCCTGATGCCGCGGAAAGATTGAATATGCTGGCGGCGGCCGGTTATATGGGAGGACTTTACTGGCAGGATAACGCATATCCATCATCCGGCGATCTTCAGCTTACGGATGAGGATATGGAAAAATTTTCCAACTGGTTCTATGGAACAAAATACACATATTATAATAGTGAATTGAATGGGATTGAATCTAAGATATTATCCATAGCGGACGCGTCCGGAAACGTTTACTATCATTATAAAGACGAGGCTTCTTCCCGTATGGATCGAAAAGTAATGGCGACCACGGACAGCGCGGGAGCTATCGCGTATTACTATGAATATTTTGGGACAACGAATGTAATAAGTAAAATGGTGGGTTATGCGAACGCTGATTATTCCACCCCTGGCGATCCCAAACTTACAAACCAGGTGCTTTGCTATGAATATGAGGCAGACGGGGATTTGTCTGTGAAGTACACCTATTATACGAGCGGTAATTTGGAATCAAAGACGTTGGCTGCCGCGGATACGTTCGGGAATATCTACTACCATTATACGGATTCGACCACAATTATAATGGACAAGAAGA
>DAONGE010000001.1:171423-208864 GCA_035403965.1 Candidatus Omnitrophota bacterium
GGGAATATCTACTACCATTATACGGATTCGACCACAATTATAATGGACAAGAAGATCATGTCGGCTGCGGATACAACGGGAGCGATAGCATACGATTATGCGTATTATACGGGAACGACGAAGTATCAGACGGTTAACGGGTACGCGGTAGCGAGTTATGCGGATCCGAAGAATCCGTCGTTAAGCCGTAAGGTGATAGGTTATGAATATGATACGGATGGGACTACGGTATTGACGAAGTATACGTACTATAACGACGCGGATAACCGGTTTGAATCGAAGACGATGAAGACGGCAGACGCATCGGGTAACGTGTATTATCACTATGCGAACGCGACCACCGGAGTGATGGATACAAAGGTAATGGGGACAGTAGATTCGACCGGTTCGATCGGGTATTACTACGAATATTACACAGGTACATCGAACTATAAAAAAGTAATCGGATATGCTGAAGCGAATTATGCGACCTCATCCGCTGTAGTATTCGCGAAACAGCTGATAGTGTACGAGTATGATACGGACGGGGCGACCTTGACCGCGAAGTATACCTATTATTATGCATCACAGAATCTGCAATCAAAGACTCTGATAACGGCTGATGAATATGGGAATGTATACTATCATTATATCGACGAGAATTTCAACAGCCGCGGTTATGGGCGAGTGAATATGCAGATAATGGAAACATCGGACCCGGATGGTGCCATTGCCTATTATTACGAGTATTACAGTAACACGGAAATTATTACGAAGAAACTTTGTTATTCCGTCGCCGATTATTCTGATCCGAATAATGCCGCCTTAAGCGGCATTATATCGGGGTATGAATACGACGAAACGGGCGTTTTTGTTGCCGCATATACCTATTATACCAGCGGGAGGATGGCCACAAAATCCTTGAGTAGTCCGGATGCGCAGGGAGTTTTTGAGTATTCGTATTTAGATGAGTCTTTCTATGATAACGATACAACGGACAATACGGCGGATGATTATGGGAGAGTCAGTGCTTATACTCTATTTGAGGCAAACTCCAAAGGAGAGATGTATTTCACCATAACATATACTTCTTCGACCAGTGATACCGCGCGTATAATTTATGCTTATGACAGTGCCAAAGTGCTGGTGGGTACATATACTTACAATGCCAGTAATGTTCTTGTAGCGTATGAGGACAACGCGAATGATGTTTCGTATACATATTTTGCGGATTCGGGAAGAATGGCCACGAAGACAGAGGCCGACGGGACGCAATATCAGTATTACAATGAGACATTCTATACGAACGGGACAGAGTCTACTTTGGATGATTACGGCAGATTATATCGTACGTATACGTCAGATGGGAAAACGTTTAAATATACTTCGTATTATTCCGGGACAGATCTATCGGCGATCGTGATAGAGAGTGGTACATATGCTTCCACGACATACAACTATTACAGTGCATATGCCTCCGGCGGAACATTGACCGGATATAAGAGGGTAGAAACTTCTTCCGGTAATATTGCGGATTATATGATGCGTACGGTCAGCGGCACTTCAATGGCCGCGGTGTATTACAAAAAAGATTTCACGACGGGGGCCGAATATTGGTACCTATGGGATGAAACAGTTTCAAGCTCAACGTCCGCGATATGGAGAGTATATGTAAATTTAGGGTATAAAGTCGTAGTGAAAAAAGAAACCACGATAGTGGGTGGCGTAACTACAACGAATTGGTATGCGTATTTGTTTAATCCGAAAAGCATTTCAACCACGGATGCGGATCCGGATGTTTTATGGTCGTACGGTGTAAACTATTCTGAATTGTCAGAAGAGTTACAGGATGAATATTCCCTCGGTGTATGGCCGCCGTCGACCGTTGAATATCCTACGGGTGCGGTGCCTGCGGCGTTGTACGAAGTTGAAAACACGACAGCCGTTGATACGAGCGTTGTTCTTCCGGGAGAAAAAACATATTTCTTCGGGAAACTGGAAGAACTGAAGAGCGCGTACACGGGGGCAGATGTGACTATCGCGCTTCTTGATACCGGAATAGATCTCAGTGCGTTGAAGATCGAGGTGTCTTCCGGGTATGATTTCGCGGGTAGCGATCGTTTGACTGATTCCGGAGACGAGGATTATACGGATATCATAGGGCACGGGACAAAAACAGCCAGTGTTATTAAAGGTGAGGACGGCAAAGGAGTGGCGAGCGACGCGGATCTTATGGCGCTAAAAGTTTTTGATGATACGTCAAGCACCTCGTCGGATACTGTCGCTAAAGCGATATATTATGCGGCTGATAACGGCGCGGACATTCTTACGTTGTCGTTCAGTCTGGATCCTTTGAACGAGCTTGTGACCGATGCTATAGAATACGCGTTGAGTAAAAATAAAATAGTAATCGTCGCTGCGGGAAATTCCGGAGAGGAAATATCTGCCACCAGTCTCGCCTCAATGGAAGGCGTTATTACGGTTGGCGCGCTCGATGCGAACGGTGAAATTTCATCATGGAGTAATTTTGGCGATGAGCTTGATATTCTTGCGCCGTGGGATGTCGTAACTCTTGACGGGTCAGAAGGAGATAAAGGTACGTCGTACTCTGCTGCGTTTGTGGCCGGAGTAACGGCTCTTTTAATGGAAAAATATCCTGATATGACACGTTCCGAAATATTGGCCGAACTGAAGTCTGTTTTTGCGGATATGAAAGTCGGTGTTTATGATGAAGACGGAAACTTTATCATAGGAGAGGTTTCGGACGAAAGCTCTGAAGAAGCGGACGATGAGAGTTCGGAGATCAAAGGTGCGTCGGTGGACGAGGTAGTATCGCTTTATGAGGCACAGCGTAAGAATCAGCAGGATTTTACTGGCGATGGTAGTATAAAAGTAGAAGAACAATTTAATTCTATTAACTCGACCAGTACTGACAACCTTATCCCGGGATCACTATTCAATCCGATGGTTAGAGTGATGCAGAATGAAAATGGATATGAAGTGCTGGAGAATGAAGTATTGGTTAACGAAATAAAAGAGAAATTTATGGAAGATGCAAATATTGTTGAAAAAAATGTATCAAAAACAAATAACGAAGAAAAAGTAAGCAAATAATTATTGTCTGAAATAGGTAGTTATTAACACAAGTTGTGAAAAAAAATGACGCTCTGACTTGTGGGGCGCGCAAAGATATGGTATAGTCAATATGTATCATAATTTAGGAGGTAATCGTGGTGGAAGGGATTGACGAAAAAAGAAAGTTTCAGAGGGTCAAAACGCATATTCCCGTAAAATATCGTAAACTACGGGACGGTGCGGGGTCAGAAGGAATTGGCTCACTGAGCCGCGACCTGAGCGAGGGAGGTATACACTTTCGGGCTAACGAATTTATTTCAATGGCCTGCAGGCTTATACTGGAACTCGATGTTCCAATGCTGACTAAGCCGATTAAGGCTATATCCAAAGTGGCATGGATCAAAAAGGCCGGTTCTGAGAGTGAGTACGAAGTGGGGAACCAGTTCCTGGAAATTTCGAAGAAAGACAGAGAGCTTATCTCCGAATACGTTAATAGTCTTTCTTTGTATAATGAGCCCGCTTCCGGCACCACTGGCACTACGACTTTGTCCGAATAGTTGGAGAGATCCCCACGTTGGCATGTAATAGTGCCAATGCGGGGATCATGTATTGCGGAGAAGGTTGTATAGCTGGGGTTTATCGTGGTTGACAGATAGTCCCTCCGTGGGTTAAAATAAGCCCACTTTGTAGTTTTATCTTATGGAAAAATCAAATATGCCGAAAAAAATACATGTTTTAACCGTTTTGCTCTGTGCGCTTGTGGTTTTTGCCGTTATGCCTGTTTTTAGGGCGGAAGCCTTTTGGCTTCTCACGCCGAAAAGCAAGACCTTCATAAATCCGAAAATCGTGGTCAAAGATACCCCGGCAGAACAATACGAATGGGCGATGAGTTTTTTTAAGAACGGGGAATTTCAGCGAGCCGCAGATGAATTTCTGAGACTTATTGAATACTACAAGGATTCAGATTACGCTCCGGAAGCGCAGTATTACGCCGGAAGGGCTTTTGAGGAGAATGGAAAACATTATTTTGCTTTTCAAAATTATCAAAAGACCGTTGAAAATTATCCGTATACGAAACGCCTCGATGAGATCGTGGAACGAGAATTCAATATTGCCAGGATATTTCAGTCTAAGGGTACCCCGAAACTTATGGATACCGAATTGAATGTGTATCTTGATAAGGCTGTTGAAATATATAAAAAAGTCGTTGAAAACAGTTCTTTCGGGAAATATGCCGATCAGGCACTTTTTAATATGGCCGATTGCTACAGACGTCTTAGTAAATATACTGAAGCCGTAGAAGCGTATGACAAGATAGTGACCGACTATCCGAACAGTACTTTAGTGCAGGAAGCCAAGTATCAGATGGCATATACAATGTATGAAGCGTCGCTTGATCCGGATTATGACCAGGAGAGTACGAATAACGCCATGAAAAAATTCGAGAAGATATCGAATTCAACTCCGAATCCGGCTATTGCGGAGGAAGCGAACAAGGCTCTTGATGTCCTAAAGAACAGAAAAGCGGACAGCCTTATGGCTGTAGGTGCTTTTTATGAAAAGCAGGGGAAGATAGCTAGCGCGCTTGTATATTACAAGGATGTCGTGGCGCAGTTCCCGGAAACAAAGGCCGCCAAAACGATTGAGCCTAAAATATCCGTTCTGGAAAAGAGGGTAAAAAAGTGAAAAAGACATTATCCGTATTATTTTTGTTCGTGATAGTATCTTCGGTTATGTTTACCGGGTGTGGTTATACCACTAAGAATATGTTGGGTGACGATATTACTTCAATACATGTGGCCAATGTCAAAAACGGTATCATTACAACCAGGGAAATCTCTGACAGGCGCAACAGTTATTCGTACCGTCCGGGGATAGAGAACGAAGTTACTACCCAAGTGATCAATCAGTTCATTTTTGACAGGTCTCTCGAAGTGGAGCCCGCGGACAGAGCGGTACTTTTGCTGAAAGGTACACTGGTGGATTTCAGACAAAGTCCGTTAAGTTATAGTGACGATTATGACGTTGAAGAATTTCGTATGGAAGTTTATGTGGATTTTGAACTTTATGACAATCGTACCGGTAAACTGATGTGGAAAGAGAACCATTTTATGGGTGAATGTGAATATGCGGTAGTCGGGCCGAACGCAAAAAGCGATGATGCCGCGCAGAAAGAAGCCATTAAGGATATCGCGCGCAGGATAGTAGAACGTGTTGTTGAAACATGGTAGTTACCGGTGATCGGGCGGATGGCGCATGTCGGAAAACTTTCTTATAATCGGGGACGATGTTTATACCCGTGATCAGTACGCAGAAAAAATAAAGAATAAATTTCTTGCAAAAGACGAAGTTCAGCTTAACTTTTCATCTCATACTGACGAAAATATCCAGGAATTCAACGATGCCCTCGGAACGCTTCCTTTTCTCGCAGATAAACGAGTGGTTTTGATGAAGCTCGGCGAAAAACCTCAGGAAGTGCTGATGAAAGGGATCATAGCGTATCTTGAAAAGCCGCTTGATACCAGTGTGCTGATCTTGACGGCGCCTTCCGCGTTCAAAGACGATTCGTCTTTTTCTAAAATATCCAAAGTTGTGAAACAGGTTTCAGCGGAAAACCCTACGTCCGAAACTACGGCGTCCAGGATCAGAGCGTTTTTTAAATCAGAAAATATCGTTATAGATGATGAATCTGTATCGCTTATTATCGAACTTAAAGGAGATGATACCGCCGCTATAATGACCGAACTTGAAAAATTGGCCGCGTACGCGTTAGGGATCGGCAAGATCGTCAAAAAAGACGTTGAGGATCTTGTTGGTAAAAGCGTGACCAGTGAGATATATGACCTTGTGGACGCCATAAATAACAGTGACGGCGCGTGGGTGTACAGTATTATAGACGATCTTTATGATCAGAAAAAACAGCCGCATGAAATACTTGGATATCTGAGCTGGTATATGCGGACTATACAGAATGTAAAAAAACATCTTGCTGCTGGGCTGAATGCCGGAGAGATCGCCTCTAAATTGAAATATAAACCTGGTTATGTGAACCGGCTGATAGCCCAGGCTAAACAATATCCGACTCAAAAAATAAAGAAATGGGTCGGGTTATTGCTTAAGACTGACAGTGATATAAAGACCGGCTTAAAACCTCCGCGTATCGCTCTTGATATGCTGATAGCTTCTTTTGTAGGTTCTCGTAACAAAAACTAAACCCGGCAAAACCGCGTTTTCACGCGGATACCGGGTTTATCTGATACCTTCTGAAAAACTAGAATAGACCTTGAAATTACTTCTTTGAGGTTTTTTTGCTGTCCAACTGGGCCTTTAACCTTGACATTGTGCGGGATGCGGCATTTTTCTTTATCATACAGGTTTTTGCCGCTCTGGCCATCTGCGATTCCAGCTTACGGAGCGCAGTTTCCGCTTCATTGGACTTATTTTCCGCGAGAAGGGTATGAACTACCTTAAGCTGTGTCCTGACTTCGGACATCTTGGCTTTATTGTGCGCCCGTCTCTTTTTGTTCTGTTTTAATCTCTTAAAAGCTGACTTTAACTGTGGCATCTCTTTCTCCTTAAGTGCTTTAAACTACCTAATTTAGACGGTTAATTTAGCATAGAGGCGGTCTGTTGTCAATGGTTTTTTGGTGTACGGCATGACAATGCCGGGGAAGTATGATATTATATACGCCAAATCATGACGACCAATAAGAAACTCATAAAATCGACGGGAATGATCAGTATCGCCATTTTTTCAAGCCGTGTAATGGGGTTTGTAAGGGATATATTGTTCGCCGGGTTCTTCGGGACGAATATATTCGCTCAGGCCTTTGTAGTGGCTTTTCGCATCCCCAATATGTTGCGCGACATGGTCGGTGAAGGGGCCACGAATTCGGCGGTAGTACCTATATTGACCGAATACAGGACCAAGGCTACGCCAGATGAATACTGGAACGTGGCGCGTATAATACTTAATTTGGTGATAGTTGTCGTAACTATACTTTCGGTAGCCGGTATTTTGTTCGCTCCGGTATTGATAAGGCTGATAGCGCCCGGGTTCAGTGATGATCCTGAAAAGTTCAGAATAACAGTTATTCTCACGCAGATATTGTTCCCGTACCTTATAATACTCGGGCTCGAGGCATACTGCGCAGGGGTCCTTAATTCGCTAAATTACTTTATAACCCCGGCTTTCGCGACCGTTATATTGAACATAACCATGATCATTTCGCTCGTATGTCTTTGTCCTTTTATGGGGATATACGGGCTTGTTGTCGGAGTTCTTGTAGGCGGGGTGCTCCAGATACTTCTTCAGGTCCCTCAACTTAAAAAAAGAGGATTCAAATTCGACCGTAATTTCAGATTGAAGCATCCTGTGGCGTCCAGGATAGGGAAACTTCTCGGGCCAAGGGTGGTTGGAACGGCCGTGTATCACATAAGTGTTTTCGTGGACACGATACTGGCGTCTTTGGGTAATATTGTCGGACCGGGCGGTGTGGCGGCCCTTTATTATTCGAGTCGTCTTATACAGCTTCCGCTCGCGCTTTTCGGCGTATCGCTCGCGACGGCCGTGTTGCCGCGTATGAGCGAGGAATTTGTCGCGAACGACATGGTTAAATTTAAAGGAACTTTGCAGTTCTCGTTAAAAACGGTTTTTACGGTGATGATACCTGCCGCGTTCGGGCTGATGATAATTTCAACGCCGCTTATCCGTATACTTTTTGAACGCGGTGAATTTACGGAATATTCCACGGCAATAACAGGCAGCGCGCTTTTGTATTACTCTCTCGGTGTTTTCGCATACGCCGGAACGAAGATACTGGTCAATGCGTATTATGCTATGGGAGACACAAGGACCCCCGTGCGGACGGCTATGATATCTCTCGGTACGAATATCGCGTTCAACCTGATACTTATGTATCCGCTTAAGGTCGGGGGGTTGGCGCTGGCGACATCGATATCGGCGTTCGTGAATTTTCTTACGCTTTATTTTCTTCTTCAGAAAAAGATAGGCGATATCGGGACGAGGGATCTTGTGAGGTATCTTTACAAGATAGCTATTGCGACTTTCGCGATGGGGCTTGTCGAAGCGGTGATGGCGATGTTATTCCTTTCCGGCGACATCTCGGGGGTAGAGGCGTTCATGAGGCTCGGCGGGATCATCATTGCCAGCGGCGCGGTGTATCTTGTCGCCGCGTGGATACTGAAAATAGACGGAGTGGGAAGCGTATTGAATATGGTCGCTTCAAAATTCAAAAAAACGAAGACAGCGTGAGCAGGTTCTTATCTTTTCGGGATTTTTTATGAAGAACGACATGATAAAAGATCTTTATGAAAAAGCCAAAAACCTTTCCGAATCTCCCGGGGTCTACAAATTTCTGGACGAAAAAGGTAGTATCATCTATGTTGGAAAAGCGAAAAGACTGAGGAGAAGGGTGGTTTCGTATTTTCAGCCTGGTCGCGCGCATGACGCGCGGATAGAGCGGATGATAAGCGATATCCGGCACATCGAAACGATACAGGTCACTTCAGAAGCCGAGGCTTTGATATTCGAAGCAGGTCTTATAAAGGATCATACGCCGAAATATAATATCGATCTTAAGGACGATAAGTCCTATCCATTCCTTAAACTTACGGTCAATGAGGGATATCCCCGTCTATTTGTCACACGAAGAAAAGTGGCCGATGGGGCTGAATATTACGGGCCGTATGCGGATGCCGGGCTTTTGAAGGAAGCCGTGATATTCATGAAAAAAGTATTTCCGTTACGGACATGCCGGAAGATGGGAAAAAAATTGTGTCTTGAAGCACATATCGGGCAGTGTCTAGGGCCGTGTGCGAACAAAGGAATTAAGAACGAATACGCGAAGACCGTAGCCAGACTTAAAGCGTTCCTCGAGGGAAAAAAAGATGTGTTGATGGAATTGCTTCAGAAAGACATGAAAAAGTTCTCGTCCGCGCGCGATTACGAGAAAGCCATGCTTTGCAAAAGCAGAATAGAAGCGCTTTCAACGCTTCAGAAATTCCATGACGGAGGGAAATATCCTTTGTTTGGGGAATTGGAAGAACTTAAGGCCGTGTTGGGGCTTGCCGTTCTTCCGAACGTGATAGAGTGCTTTGATATATCGAATATCTCCGGCACGAATCCCGTTGGATCCATGGTGAGTTTTATAGGAGGCAAGGCGAATAAGGCCGGATACCGCAAATTCAAGATCAGGAACGTTCAGGGGATAGACGATTATTCAATGATACGTGAAGTGGTGAAAAGGAGATATTCGCGTATACTAGCGGAATCTGGTAAGCTACCGAACCTTGTTATTATTGACGGCGGGAAAGGACATCTTTCTGCCGCTAAAAAAGAATTGGATGATCTGGGGTTAGGAACTTTACCTATAATCAGCATAGCGAAAGAGTTCAATCATATCTATACCACGGGAAGCGACCGGCCTTTACGGCTTTCGCCCGGTGCCCGGCTTTTGCTTTTGATACAAAGGGTAAGGGATGAGGCGCACCGCTTTGCGATAACATTCCACAGAAAACTGCGCAGTAAGTCGTTCCTTGAATGACGAAAAATACCAACTGCATAGCTACGGCGGGCATGTCCGATTCGCCTTTCTATTTTTGATCTCCCGGTGTTTGATGCTTCGCTGAAACTATTTCGTTGTTCAGAGAAGTTTATGTTCTTTCTACCGTGGACGCTCGCTCTATGTCATGCCCGAATGCTTCTATCGGGCATCTATAACATTAAAATCATCTGATTTTCATATTATAGATTCCCGCTAAATGCGTGCGGGAATGACATCAATACCATCATCCCCGCATGCTTTCGTGTCCACCGTAGCTATTTATGGAGTTTTGGGCCCCCCTCTCTGACGCATGACACTTGATACATGATACTTGATACTTTTCCAGATGCGCACACTATATACACCGCCTGGTTATTCTGTTATAATGCCCCCCATGGAGGAGAGCTAAAATGCTTAAGGAATTGGAAGACGCGATAAAGGCGCTTGGAGTCAAGCTTGACGAACTAAGGGGGTATCTTTGACCTGGCTAATAACCAGCAAAAGATGCGTCAATTAGAGGAAGAACTTAACACACCCGGGATATGGAAAAATCAGGAAAAGGCGAATGCCCTTTCTAAACAATTGCAGGCCATAAGAGCGATTATAAATCCATATAATCGCATACAGGAACAATATAAGACCATACAGGAATTGCTCGAGATCGTTACGCCGGAGGATATTCAATCCATTGAGAGTCTCGCGAACGATGTCTCGAATCTCGACAAAGAAACAGATGAGCTTGAGTTCAAAAGTCTTCTTAACGGCGAAATGGACAGATGCAACGCAATATTGAGCATCAATTCCGGCGCCGGCGGTACGGAATCGTGCGATTGGGCATCCATGCTGATGCGTATGTATGTCAGGTGGGCCGAAGAGCATAAATGCGCGGTGGAATTTGTTGATCAGTTGAATGGTGAAGAAGCCGGCCTCAAGAACGCGACGATGTTTATAAAAGGCCCTTATGCTTATGGTTATTTGCGGTCCGAAAGAGGTGTTCACAGGCTTGTCAGGATATCTCCGTTCGACGCGAACAAAAGAAGGCATACTTCTTTCGCGTCGATTGATGTTATGCCGGATATTGAAGATGACATCAAAGTCGATATAAACGAGACAGATCTTAAGATCGATACATACCGGTCCAGCGGAGCGGGTGGACAGCACGTTAATGTTACGGATTCTGCCGTCAGAATAACGCATATGCCGACCGGTATCGTTGTGCAGTGCCAGAAAGAGAGATCACAACACAAGAATAAAGCCACTGCCATGAAACTTTTGAAGGCCAAACTATATGAATCGGAAAAACAAAAACAGGAAGCGGTTGCGAATAGGTCTTATGAGGATAAGAAACGTATTGAGTGGGGCAGCCAGATAAGGTCATATGTGCTGCACCCGTATAAAATGGTGAAGGATCATCGTACAGATTGCGAGACATCTAATGCGGAACGCGTTCTGGACGGGGAGATAGGGATGTTCATCGAGTCGTATCTGAAGATGACCGCGCGAAATAACGCGTCGGCCGGAAAATAAATTTGAACGAGAGGCGAAAAAATGGGGTTATTCGGTTTTATTAAAAGAATGTTCGGCACACAGAACGACAGAGAGATAAAAAAACTGACGCCGATGGTGGAAAAAATAAATTCTCTTGAGGCCGAGATCGCGGCATTATCCGATGACGGTATCAGGCAAAGGGTTCACGCGGTTAAGGAGAGAATGGTAGAAAAGCGGAAAGAACTTATGCCTGAAATACTGAAGGCCCGCGAAGAGGTGGGGCTTTCCACGTCGGAACAGGAACGCGCGAAGAAAAAAAGGGTCCTTAAAGACCTGAAAAATAAAATTTCCAGTGAGTTCATTGCGGAAGCTTTCGCTATTGTCCGTGAAGCTTCAAAAAGGACTATCGGCCTAAGGCATTTCGATGTACAGCTTATAGGTGGAATGGTCCTGCATGAAGGTAAAATATCCGAAATGGCCACCGGAGAAGGTAAGACCCTTGTGGCTACTCTACCGGCTTCGCTTAACGCGCTTTCCGGGGACAATGTGCATGTGGTGACCGTGAACGACTATCTGGCGCGCCGTGATGCCGAATGGATGGGGCCGATATATAAATTTCTCGGGCTCTCGGTAGGCGTGATACAACACGATATGCGTCCCGAAGAAAGAAAAAAATCTTACGCCTGCGATATCGTCTACGGTACGAATAACGAGTTCGGGTTCGATTATCTGAGGGACAATATGGTGATTGAAGCCGATGATATGGTCCAGGGATATCCGGCCTATGCGATAGTCGATGAGGTCGACAGCATACTTGTGGATGAAGCGAGAACCCCGCTTATTATCTCGGGCCCCGTGGATGAGACGAACGACGCCTATATCAATATGCGTCCTGTCGTAGAGGAAATAGTGAGACAGCAGAAAAAACAGGTACGTGATTACATAACTAAAATGCGTGTCGCGATCGACGGGAAAAAGGACGATGAAGCGGCGAATTATCTATATCTTGTTCAGAAGGCCGAACCGAAGAACAGGGAATTTCTTGATATAGTTCTTAAAAATATCTACGCGAAAAGTCTTTTGGACAAGGCGATGAACAATCTGGACAGCAAGGTAATGGCGAAAGAAAAAGAGGATCTTTTAGAGGACCTCTTTTATATCTTTGACGAAAAAACGCGCGAGGCGACTTTTAACGCGCGCGGACAGAAACTGATGAAAGAAAAATTCGGCATAGAGTTCATGATAGAGGATATCGAAGGAAAACTGGCCGAGATCGCCAATTCAGAGATGCCCGAAGAAGAACGCATGAAGCAGGAGATGGAACTTACGAATATGTACTCTGATCAGCAGCGGAACGTAGAGAGCATAAAACAGCTGTTAAAAGCGTATATCCTTTTCGAGAAAGACGTCGAATACGTGGTGCATGAAGGAAAGATCGTTATCGTCGACGAATTCACTGGAAGGATGATGCCGGGGCGCAGGTTCTCTGACGGTATCCACGAAGCCATCGAAGCTAAGGAGCAGGTGGAAGTTCAGCGCGAAAGCCAGACGCTCGCGACGATAACCCTTCAGAATTATTTTAGGATGTACGATAAACTCGCAGGAATGACGGGTACGGCTAAAACGGAGGAGACTGAATTTGAAAGTATCTATCTTCTTCCGGTATTACAGATCCCCACGAACAGACCGATGAGCAGGGAGAATCTGCCTGATCGCATATATAAAACCGAAAAAGAAAAGTTTGAGGCCACGTGCAACGAGGTGGCTGAATGGCACAAAGAAGGGAAACCCGTTCTTGTCGGGACGGTTTCTATAGAAAAATCCGAAAGGCTGAGTAGGATACTTACACAGCGCGGGGTAAAACACAATGTTCTTAACGCGAAGTATCACGAAAAGGAAGCGAATATCATCGCCCAGGCGGGACGTCTCGGGGCGGTCACTATAGCGACGAATATGGCGGGTCGAGGTACGGATATTCTGTTGGGAGGGAATCCGGAATTTCTCGCGAGAGAATCCGTGAATGCTCTTACGATCGACGATCCAGCGGAAAAAGAAAAAGCGTACGAAAATTTTCTGAATGAAGCCCGTGAACAGACCAAAAAAGAACATGAGGCCGTAGTTAAAGCCGGAGGGCTTCATGTTGTAGGTACCGAGAGGCATGAGTCCAGGCGTATAGACAATCAGCTGCGTGGAAGATCCGGCAGGCAGGGTGACCCCGGGGCCAGCAGGTTTTATCTTTCGCTTGAAGATACACTGATGAGAATATTCGGTTCGGATAAGATAAAGAACGTTATGGATAAACTAGGGATGGAAGAAGGCGAGGTTATTGAGAATCCGCTCGTTACCGGCGCGATACGTACGGCACAGAAAAGGGTGGAAGCCCAGAACTTTGAGATAAGGAAACACCTTCTGAAGTATGACGATATCATGAACCGACAGCGAGAGGTTATCTATAAAAGACGTCGCGCGATACTTAAGGGCGAGAATGTAAAAGGCGAGGTTTTTGAGTGTCTTGCGGTAGGAGTCGAAGCTATACTCGAGGGTTGGGAAGAAAACCTCGATGCCGCGAAGGTTGCGAAGGACCTTATGATGAGTTACGCTATCGTCGTGAAACCTGATTCGATCGGCAATTCGTCCGCAAAGGAAATATATGATATGGTGCTGGAACTCGCCGAGAAGAATTATTCGGTGAGAGAAAAGACGCTTGGGGACGAAAGGATGCGTTATCTCGAAAGAATGATAATGCTCGGCGTTATAGACACGAATTGGAAAGAATATTTGCGCGAGGTCGATGATCTTCGCGAAGGCATATCATGGCGTGCTTATGGGCAGAAAGATCCTTTGATAGAATTTCAGCACGAGGCCTTCCGTCTGTTCCAGGATCTTTTAATGAGGATGGATAGTGAAATAGCCGAACGGATAATGAAAATATCCGCGATGGAAGAAGAACAATATAAAAGATCCGTCAGGCGTCCCGGCGGAGAAGTTTTTAAACATGAGGAATTTTCGGCGATGGACGCGATCGAAAGAGGAGAGATGGGCTCCCAGGTTTCACGCGAGGAAAGCGGCGAAAGCACGCCTCTTCCCATGCCTATGCCGGGACCGAAGGAAAATGTGACTTTTAAAAGAGAAATGCCAAAGGTGGGTCGTAATGACGCGTGTCCGTGCGGAAGCGGTAAAAAATACAAAAAATGTTGCGGTTCTAATCAGTGATGGGAAATATCTTAACGCCGTTCTCGCGGTGATATCAGGGCTTCTTGCCTTTTTGTCATTTCCGCCGGCTGGTTATAGCTTTCTGGCATGGATCGCTTTTATCCCGTTCTTTTTCTTTATAAGGCGTACCGATCTTAGAGGGGCTTTTTTCTGCGCGTATCTGGCCGGGATAGTCTTTTTTGGGACGCTTCTTTACTGGCTTGTGAACGTTTCTTTTCTTGGGACTGTCCTATTGATACTTTATCTTGCCGTTTATTTCGGGATCTTCGGTGTTGTTGCTTTTCTTGTTTCGAAATATTCCGTGGAGATACTTTTCCTGCCTTTTGCGTGGGTTGCTGTGGAATATCTTAGGGGGCACGTGTTCTCCGGTTTTCCATGGGGGTTCATTGGATATTCACAGTATAAGAACACGCAGCTGATACAGATAGCTGATGTCACCGGGGTGTACGGGATATCTTTCCTGATAGTTCTTGTTAACGTGACGATCTTCTTTCTTCTTACGAACAAAAATAAAAAAAGGATATCCGGCGTTGTTATAACCGTTTTCTTTGTAATGGTTGCGATAATGTACGGCGGAAATAAGATAAAAAGTCTTCAGGACTGGCGCGAATGCAAAATAAGCGTGGCGCAGGCGAATATACCGCAGTCTCTGAAATGGGACGCGAAGTACGCCGATACGATAATACGCGAATATATCGCGCTTACGGAATCCGCCGCGAGTGACAAGCCGGACATAATGATCTGGCCCGAGACCGCGTATCCGTATCTTGTAGACGGAGAAGGGGACGCGGAAGAGATAAGGAATACCGCGGCTAGGTTTAAAATACCCATATTGTCGGGCGTAGTGTATCAGCAAAAGGACCATTTCTATAACGCCGCCATAATGTTCACGCCGGATGGGAAGTCCGAGACAAAATATTTCAAGATGCATCTTGTGCCTTTCGGGGAATATATACCGTTCGCGGAACATCTCGCGTTCGTGCAGAATTACATAGATAAACCTATAGGTGATTTTAAGGGTGGCCGGGAATTTACGTTGTTCCCGGTCAGGTCGTTCTCAACCGCTACAGCCCCGAACGGCGCCATAACCCGAGTATCGAATTTTTTCAAGGTAGGGGCTCTTATATGTTTTGAGGATGTTTTCCCGGAAATAAGCCGTGATTTTGCGGTTAAAGGCGCGGACATATTGGTGAATATCACTAATGACGGTTGGTTCGGTCGGACAGCGGCCAGTGAACAGCATTTGCAGTCTTCGGTATTCAGGGCAGTCGAGAACAGGGTTCCGGTGGTAAGGGCGGCGAACACGGGGGTCTCGTGTTTTATTGACGTGACGGGAGAGATACGGTCGAGGGTCGCCGACGGTGATAATACTTTTGTCAAAGGGCATATGACGGACATAGTCCGTGTTGTGCCTGGCAGGTCCGCATATACACAGCGCGGCGATATATTCGCTTATTTTTGCATGCTTGTGACGGGTATCGTTCTTATCGCGTCGATATTCGTGGCTTCGGGAAAATTGAAATTTCTTGTAAAACCGCCCGCTAAGTAATACTGTTCCAATTCAAAGATCCGCCTGTTCGGAAGTTCTGCGCGCTTCAGAAAAATACCCTGTTATTTTTGATCTCCAGGCGTTTGATGCTTCGCTGAAACTATTTCGTTGTCTGGAGAAGTTTGTGTTCTTTCTACCGTGGACGCTGGCTTTATGTCATGCCCGAATGTTTTTATCGGGCATCCATAACATTAAAATCATCTCATTTTTATATTATAGATTCCAGCTTAAAGCGTGCGGGAATGACATCAATACCGTCATCCCCGAAAGTTTTTTCGGGGATCAATGAAATTAAAATAAATGTGTCGCTCAGCCGGATCCGTGCCCGCTCGGCCTCCCGATGCCACGTACGAAAGAACACAAACTTCTCCGTCAAAAAAGCATTCACTTCATTCCTTCTCGTTTCGCCAATTCAACCGAATGTGGATCGTGTGCGAGGCAGATAGGGACGTCCCTATTTTACGCATTTTTCTTAAGAGCTCGAACATTCCGAACAGGCGGATCGCAAGAAAAGTGGACAAGGAATATAGGTTTTGATTTTTAATTATATAAAATGTATAATCTACTCTACTATTAACAATACAGGGTACTTGCCTAAAATCATAAAGGAGGACAAGATGTTTTTCAGGACTAGGTTCTCAAAGATTTTTTTCCTAAATCTAATGGCGTTCGCCATCGCTTCGCCGGTGTTTTGCGCGGAAAAAGCGGCGAAATTCGTGTCCAAAGGGGCGGTTGTAGTTAAGGATAAATCGCTTTTACACCTATTAATGGCAGGCGGAGAGGTAATGGTCCCGCTCGCGTTCCTTTCGATCGTGACGCTCGCGATAGTGATATATCATTTTTTTGAGACGCAGAGGGAAAAACTGATACCGGAAGGTTTTTTTAAAAAGGTATCGTTCCTGATCGAGTCAAAAAAAATAGAAGAAGCCCGTGCGATATGTAACGGCAGTTACAATATGATATCAGAAGTGGTTCTTGCGGGTTTGAGTAAAAAAGGCCGTGATATTATCAGCATAGAGGAAGCCATGAAAGAGCGGGGCAAACACTGTGTTTCAGATTTATGGCAGCGGCTTAGCTACCTGGCCGATGTGGCCGCGATAGCGCCGTTACTCGGTCTTTTGGGAACGGTTATTGGTATCATACAGGCTTTCAACGGTATAACTTTTGAAACCGGAGTGGAACCTATGGTGTTGGTGAACGGTATGTCCAAAGCGCTTGTCGCTACGGCGACGGGGATCTTTATAGCTGTTCCAGCCATGATGTTCTACGCGTATTTTCGCGGAGTGATACACGGCATTGTCACGGATTTTGAAGGCATGACGTCGGATCTTTTCGATCTGATAACTGACAGCAGAAAATAAATCTCGGGAGGGTGCAATGAATTTGTCCGGATCAAAAGGCCCTGTTTTTGAGAGGCCTATTCTTCAGATAATTCCTATGATAGACGTCGTGATGTTCCTTCTGATATTTTTTATGACGATGTCGGTATTTTACGCGATGGAAGCCGAGATAAATATCTCGGTTCCGACGGCTGCCGAATCCACCGAGATGGGGCGCGCACCGGGTGAGGTAATAATAAACGTAAGGCGTGACGGGGTCGTTATAGTTAATCAACGGCAGGTAGATTACGAGACTCTTCAGGATATACTGAAGAAAGTGTCCGAGATATATAAAAATCAGCCGGTGGTCATAAGGGGAGATAAAAAAACGCATCACGAGGACATAGTTAAGGTCCTGGACGCGTGCGCGGCGGCGAATATGTGGAATATCTCTTTTGCGACGATGAAGGAAAAAGAGTAGATCCTGATATGACAAGACAGATGAAATATATAGGAGCATGCTTATTCTTTTTTTTGTGTGCTATCGTTCCCGCGATGGCAGAACCTGCGCAACAGGCGGATCCTAAAACTTCCCAGGATAAGACCGTAGCTAACAATGAAACGGAGTCGTTCGATTTCGCTACCGGGCTTTTTACCCGTGGCATGTACGACATGGCCGCTGACGAGTATATAAAATTCCTGGCGGGGTATCCCTCTTCTCAATTCCGTGAAGCGGTCGAGTATAGAATAGGCGAATGCCATTTTCTGGATAAAAAGTATCCCGACGCCATAAAATATTTTGAAGAATTCAAAAAGAAAAATCCAGCGTCGGCCAATCTCTCTCTTGCGACATTGCGTATCGCCCAAAGTTATTTTTTTACGGGCGACAATAAGAAAGCCAAAGAAATGATAGCGGCAATTCTTGCCGACAAAAAAAACCAAAAAGAAGTTATGGGAGGATGTGTTTATTATCTGGGGCTTATCGCGCTTAAAGAAGATAATATTGCCGAATGTAAAAAGCAGATGGGTAATCTCGTCTCAGCCTATCAGGATAGCGTATATATTCCGGTGGCATACATGGCGCTAGGTGATATTAATCTTAAGGAAAAGAATTACGCGAAGGCCGTAGAATGCTATCAAAAGGCCGCTACGGCGCCGGGTGTGGATAAGGATATCGCGGGAAAGGCCGATCTGGGAACGGCAGATTCATATTACCTTTCAGGAGATAACGCTTCCGCGGAGAAATATTACAAAAAATTGATGGACGAAACGAAAGAAGGGGCTCTCTTTGACCAGGGGGCGATCGGATATCTTCTGGCGCTTTATCAGGCCGCTTTGCACGATAGAGTGATAGCTGAAACAAATGGGATCGTAACGCAGGTAAAAGACCCCAATATCAAGGCGGAGTGTTATCTGATGCTGGGGAACAGTCTTTTTCAGCAGAACAAGATGGCCGACGCCGAAAAAATTTATCAGAATGTTTCTGAAGCGTATAAAGGTATGGGTGCCGCCGATAAGGCAGTGCTCAATATGTGCTGGGCGCTCCTTAAAAATGAAAAATATGCGGAATGCCTAAGGAATATTGATATGTATCTTGTCGGCGCGAAGACGTCGTTGGATGAGGCTTTATATCTGAAACTTAAGGTGCTCGAAAAATTATCTAAAACGGAAGAGGCTATCGCCGTAGGGGAGAAATTGCTGAACGAATATAAAACGTCTAAGTACGCCGTGGATGTTCAGTATGAGGTCGGGTGGATGTATGACAATTCCGAAAAATTTGAAAAAGCGATCGCTTGTTATAAAACGTTCCAGGAACAGTATCCGGATGATCCAAGGGTGCCGGAAGTAGTGCTTAAATCGGGCCAGAATTATCTTGCGCTTAAGAAATACAGCGAGGCCGAAGGTGAATATAAAAAATTTATCTCAAAATATCCTGCCAATTCTTTGAAAGAAAAAGTTCTATATCAGCTGGGCTCGGTCTATACCGCCGCGAACAACGCGGACGCCGTTATATCAACGTACGAGAGTTTTGTAAAAGAATTTCCCAAATCCCAGGCGAAGGATTCCGCGGTTTTCATGATTGCTCAGGCTTATATGCAGAAAGGGGCCTGGGATAAAGTGATATCTCGCGCGGCGGAGCTTGTTTCTGACAAGAAAAGTATGTTTTGCCCCAACGCCATGGATATTACCTCGTACGCCTATTTCATGAAAGGCGATACCGCTAAAGCAGCGGATAGTTACAGGGAACTTATGCTTTCGGGATTCGATTATAAACTGCAGGAAGACATATACCGCTGGGCTGCGGATTACTATTTCAAAGAGGGGGCCAGCGAAAAATCGTTGGACGTGCTTAAGGCGTTCAAGGCGAAATATCCGAATAAGATCGGCGAAGGGGTCATGGAGTATATGTCGGCCGAAAATGTTCGCCGGCTGGGTCGTATTGACGAGGCGATAACTGAGTTTAAAAAACTTATAGATAATAAAGTCCCGTCGCCTTATCTTGAAAGGGCGTATCTCGGGCTTGGCAGATGTTTTCACGCCAAGAAGGACGAAGCGACGGCTCTTGGATATTTCGACGAGGCGCTCAAGTACAATACGGACAACATGGTCGGTGCTTACGCGCGATTTGAGACGGGGGATATTAAAAGCGCCATGGGCCAGTATGCGGACGCGGCCAAATCTTACGCGATGGTTGCTATATTGTATGACGACAAAGATCTTTCTCCGAAGGCACTGTTCAGGGCCGGGGAAGCTTTTGCCAGATCCGGGGATCAAAAAAAGGCCGATGAGATGTTCGGCGAACTGGTCAGCCGGTATCCGGAAGATCCTTTAGCCAAAGAGGCCGGAGCGATCTTATCGAAGAACGCGGGGCAAAAATAATGAAAAATAACCAATTTTTATACGCCATATGGTTGTCGATCATAGCGCATATGATATTTTTTCTTGGCGCGTATTTTTTCGTGATTCCGAACATGTCCGAATTAAAAAGAAAACCCCGTGAGATATTCAAGGTTAACAAGGTGGAGAATAAAGCCGAGGCCGTGGAGCTTTTCGGCAGCGGAGACAGCAAAATGGCCGCGCCGAAGATGTCCGGGTCCGGTATAACCCGCGACAAGGACAATCTTGACAAGATGCTTCTCCGAAAACCTAAACCGGACGAACTGGCGCTTAAGAACAAGATAGACGAGATGCGCGAAGACGTTGAGGAAGATAAAAAGATGTCCGATGAGAAACTTTTCCCCGGGGACGTTCTTAAAATAGAGGCGGGACGGGTCAAAAAGGAAGGGGATCCGGGCAAAAGATCCCTTTTAAAACAATTGCCCGGGCGGGCTACGGTCGCGGCTGCTTCCGGAGAACGTGAAGGTTTCGGCGGCATGGATTACAAAATGGACCGTAAAGGTTTTAACTGGAATGCGCCCATTGCGGCGCTTCCCGGTGACCAGACCAAAGGCGGATATTACCGTCCGGGTGAGCGTGAATTCGCGGGTGGCGGCGGACGCGGGCGAGTTGGGAATTACGAGGATATAAGCGATATGTTGGACGTCAAGATATTCAAATATGCGGATCCCGCCAGCGGAGAAAAATATTTTGAGCTTGTCATCACGGCAAAACCAAAAGCTGATTTCAAGGTGCTCGCGAAAGAGCTGATATTCCTGATAGATTCATCAAAAAGCATAACGCCGGATAAACTCGAGACCGTGAAAAAAGGCATGAATAAAGTATTGAAGGCGCTCGCCCCGGAAGACCGTTTCAATGTGGTGGCTTTCAGGGGTGAGCTAACTAAATTTCAGCCAAAATCGGTGAATGTGAACGGCAAATTCCTAAAGGACGCGCAGATCTTTGTTAATAGCCTCAGCACTACCGGGCAGACCGATGTGAATAACGCTTTGATGGGAATAGTTTCCGATCAGGTCGAGTTTGTTCCGTCGTATGTTATTCTTATCACTGACGGCCGTCCTACGACGGGTGTGACTAATTCTAAGCGCATCATACAGGAGATTACGCGCAAGAACGAGATGGCTCGGCCGGTGTTTGCGTTCGGCGGAGGGGACAGGGTTAATAAATATCTCCTGAATTTCATCTCTTACCAAAATAGAGGGTGGAGCACTTTCTCGGACCGGACTTTTCAGATGGAGGAAGATCTTCTCTCGCTTTATCATGAGATCGATTCGCCGATACTTCTTAATGTACGCTATAGAGTGAACGGGATAGATATAAACGAAGTTTATCCGAAATATCTGCCTGATTTTTTCAAGGGCGGGAAATTCAGGGTGTATGGCAGGTACGATAGCGAAGATGAAGTGTTCTCGATGCAGCTTTTGGGAGAGATGTCTGGCGGGACGAAGGAACTTCTTTTCAGAAAATCATTGCATGACGCCGAACAGGGCGATGCCTCTATCGCGCGCGAATGGGCTTTCAGTAAGATATATTACCTGATAAGCGAGGATACGCTTAATACGAACAGCGACAAAAAAAGTTTTAAGGAAATAGATAATCTTAGCAAAAAATACGGTATAGTTACTCCGTATAACGCCGTGGAAAGAGACTGATGGCCTCTGATTCAAGAGAAAAATTCATGAAACTTGCCATTGACGAGGCGTATGCCGGGATAAACGCGGGCGATGGCGGACCCTTCGGGGCGGTAGTGACCCGGAACGGCGAAGTGATAGCCTCAGCGCACAATACGGTCCTTAAGAACAATAATCCTACGCAGCACGGTGAAATGAACGCAATAACCCTCGCTTCTCAAAAACTCAAGAATTACGATCTTTCCGGTTGCGAGATATATTCCACGGTCGAGCCGTGTCCAATGTGTTTTTCCGCTATACATTGGGCGCGTATCGATAAAGTGATCTTTGGCGGGAATATCGAGGATGTGTGGAAACTGGGTTTCAACGAAATGCCCGTTTCCGACGAAAAACTGAAAGAACTTTCCAAGTCCCCGGTTATTATCGAAAAGGGTTTTATGCGCGCTGAGTGCATGGAGCTTCTCGCGTATTGGTCCAACCTCGCAAACAAAAAAGTGTATTAGGCCCTGTCAAAATCGTATGTATGGTTTCATGGAAAAGTTCGAGTGACAAAATTCTTTCCCCCAAAATTTTCTAACGTATTTTTTATCGCTTTTTAGGGGGCATGCAAAAACTCGCCCCCCATGTGTTCCGGATCCGTTGGGGCTCGGACATTTGCATGCCGTTTACCCTAAAAAGCTCAAAAAATACTAAAATTTTGAAGGGGCCCCTTGAATTCTGTCACTCAAACTTTTCTAAATACAAATAGCAACGTTTGCGTTTTTGAAGCTGTAACTGCACCCTCAATCGTTCGGGTAACTGTTGGGAACGCGATTTAGGGTGCAGGTTGCCGATCGGGATCGCAAACGTTACTATCGGCCGGTTCTGTGTAAAGCTGAACTATTACGATCTTTATATGAAATATTAAGATTTACATTGCTTTAACAGCAATGTTGGTGTTAAAATAATTCAAACTTATCTTAAAAAAGGATATCAACATAATATGTGCATAAATAATCGTAAATATCGGAAGTTTATCGGCTTAGCGGCCGGTTTTCAAATATTTATATTCATTTTTACGTCGATAGTCCAAGCCAGCCCCAGTGATTTTAATGTAAACAATGGGACTGTGGGGTATACCTTACAGGTTCAATCAATATTTAATCCGATTCTAGATGTTATTGGGCAAAACTATGAAGAAAAAGTCCATATTGAAACAGCTTTTATTCTTGCCCGAGCTTTAAAAGATGAGGGCGTTTCTTGTCAAGATATCAATGCGGAATTGGATGCCTGGTATGGGGTGGGAAATGAAAGGATATTGAATGTACTTACCAACCCATGTAGGGAGAATGAGCATCTAGTGATAAACATTGGAGTATTGGGCAACCCTAGTTTGATATTTAAGATAGTATCTTCCTGTAAAGATATCAAGGATATGCAAAATTCCGCAGAAAAAACTGAAATATTCCCTGTTTTTAAAAATGGAGTGACAACGTTAGAAAATATTCCAAAATCTTTCAAGGATACGCAGGAATTCGAAATAGCCCAAAAAATGCTGTTACCAATAGAGGAGTTTGCGGCGAGCGAACCGCTTTCTACAAAAGAAATTTTAATTGATCGCATTGAATCCCAACTTGGCCGAATACTAACGGCATATGAGGATCTGGAATATGATTATCTTAAAGGACTTGAAAATATTGATGCAGTGCTTGATTCTATTTTATCAGACCAAAGAATAATAGGCATGGTTCGTGAAGTTATAGAACGGCAGATAAATCACGATGTTAAGGTTGTTCTGATTAACCCGAATCATCGGAGTGGGTTTATGAGCGTAAAACCGTTGGGACTTGCGCGCGTTGGATCTAATCTTAAGGCCAATGGGATAATAACCGAATATATAGATGCGGATAATAAAGGCTATTCCGCCGCAGTTTTAGCAAAAGAAGTGGCTTGTTTGAGAAATTCTGTAAAAGGGCCGATGGTGCTTGGTATAAGCGTACTGCCCGGTGGAAAGGAGTATTTAAAAGAATTTTTTGCAAATTTATCCGGGATGACGAATGGGATGAAAGATGTATATATTGCTACCGGTGGATATTTGCCTACCATGACATTCCGGGAATTCATGGATGCGTTTCCAGAAATAGATTTTGTTATCAAGGCCGAAGGTGAAGCAGCAATGGTAGAGCTTGTAAGGGCGATAAACGGACATACCAGTATGAATGAGGTTATGAATCTCGTTTATCGGGATAATAGCGGGAAGGCCGTAGAGAGTAAAAAATATCACGTATTAAGCAGGGAGGAATTGGATAAATTACCACCTCCGGATTATAGCAAATTGATTGATGCGGACGATCTGTTCTGGAAAAAGACACTTTTGGACACGTCAAGGGGATGTCCGGGATATTGTAATTTTTGCGGGCTACATGATTTTATGGGTGAGAGTAAAAGCGATGATGTTACTAGGCGTGAATGTAAAATAAAGGATAAATGGTGGCGAGGCAGGAGCCCTAAGAAGGTAGTCGATGAGATGGAATATCTTCATAAAAAATTCGGTATAACCGGAGTTGATATCGTGGACGATGATTTTATAGGGTATGATCCAGGCCGAGCGAAACTCATAGCTGAGGAAATATTAGCGAGAGGACTTCATATTAATTTTTGGTGTCTTGCCAGATCGGATTCGGTTGTTTCGGCCGGAGTTGAGACGATGTCGCTTTAAAAAAAAGCAGGGCTTAAGATGGTTTTTCTGGGGGTCGAAAGTTTTGATGAAAAACAATTAAAGTTTTTCAGAAAACGTTCTTCTCTGGCTGTAAATAAGGAAGCAATAGAGATATTGCAAACGGTAGGAATAGATACCAGAGTAGGATTAATAAATTTTTATCGAGAAAGCACGCTTGAGCAGATCAGGACAAATTTCGGACAGATTGAAGCGCTTCATCTTGAAGCTGCTATTCCGACTCCCGCAAGCAGATTAATGGTGTACAAGAATACGCCACTTTACAGGTCTTACATGGAGCAAGGAGTAGGGCTTATCCCTGCCGGTAATGATTCGTTTGCGTATGAGTTTTTGGATAAGAAGGTTGGATTTCTTTTTGATGGAGTAAAAATATTGGCGGACAGGACGTATCCGCTTATGAAGCATTTTAGGGAATTGCAGGAAATGGAATATTATTTCCACTCTGCATTATCGGAAAAAGCAAAAGAGGTGTTTACGAACCTAAAAAAAATAGAGTTTGATTATTTTAAAGATGTTTTAGCCATTGTTGAAGATACTCCGGAAGCAAAGTTGACCGACCTCTCCGAGGCGATTACAGGACTGGCAGAGAACTATTATAACCAAATGATGCGGGAAATCACATGGTTCAACCGGTGGGTGGAGAATAATCAGTACGAAGCGCGATATGACATACCCGGAATAGAACAAAAAACTGAAGACCCAATGGGGCGTTTGTACGATGTAATAGAGTCTAACGGGGACGCTTGGGTGGCTATAGGTGATTTTTTGAAACTCTGGGATCGCAATAGTGTTTACGGAAGAACTTTTATGGATGTTTTTATAGCGGAGGTTGTAAGCGCAGCTAACATGGTTTGTTCTAAACATGGCGGTTTTGCCGTACATCTTGTTGCAGATGAGATCCTGATGTCTCTCCCAAAAGAGATATCTGCATCTGATGCCAGAGAAATATTCAAGGAAGTTCATGAAATGGTGTTTAGATATTTTAGCGGTAAATATGGGTTTGCGCGGATTGAGATAAATGACGAAATGCAGAAAAAAGAAGTTGTTGAGTACTTGAGACAGCATCCTGCTGTGAAAGGTATAGATGTTATGCCGATCCTTGATGAGACTGGGGAGGGCGTGGATAAATATTATATTTTATTCAAAAACGGCGGGAAAAATAATAATGAAGTGTTGCAAGATATCTTGTCAAATGTGAAAGAGAAATGTAGCGGGGAAATAGATTTTGAAGTTTTAACACCATGGATCCCGATCGGAGCCGCAAAGGCCAGTTATGTTCCACGGGAAGAGAATATGAGCGTTGAAGCGTGGATTAACCGGGTGGTAGAAGAAGCCGATTTTATGCAGCATTATGCGAAAGAAGAGATTGGAGATCTTGTGGCGATATCCGATAAGCCTACGGCGTTAATGAGGCACAGGGATGATAACGAGGCCGAGATCAAACTTCAATTTTTTGATGAAGAGGAATTGGCAAGCGCCAACGAGGTTGCAAAAAGGACTAGACGCTTATTAGAGAATAAAAAATATAGAGTTGATAGGGCTTATCCGTCTTTTGATCAGCATGCCTTGCGGTCTGTGGTGCGAGACTCTTTGTTTTACAGCGGACGAGAAGTTGTAGTATGCAAACTGGATGTAGGGTATGAAGCTTTTGATGGGAGGGTATATGATAGTTTCAAACATAGTTCTAGTACGCGCGAGTTGAGAAAATCTGAGAGAGGGGAGCCGATATTTGGGTTTAAGGCGATACAAGGTACTTTCGGGCACGATATAGGAGACCAAGTGATATTGATGCTAAATATGCTGATTGATGAGCAATTTAGGCAGAATCCTGCGTATAGCGTTAATATTATCCGAGGACCTCCGGATAAATTTTATATGGTGTTTGAAAAGTCTAATGGGGAACTGCCTACAGTCGAAAATATATCAAAATGCATGGATAGAGTCAAAACGCTTGCCGATGAAAAATTGGAACGGTTGGGTATAAAAAGCGTGTTGGACCTTTCTACTATCTCGGCCGGATCCAGAGATGCGGATCTAATGAGCGAAAAGGAACGCGATGATAAAGTCAGGACCATTATCCAGGCCTTGAATCTTACAAGCGAGTCTCGTAGTGTGATCTCGCAGGTACAGGTAAAGACCCCCATGGGTATTACGGTAAAAGATTTTAAAGAAATAGAAAATAATGATACGCTACGCCAACTTTTAATTAAAGAAAATCGTACGGTAGTGGCGCACCAGCGGAAAAGATCAAAAGATATTTTATGCGTGTTGAATGAGAAATTATCTGCGAGGGATGTGCGTGACAAAAATACTAATTCCGATAAAAAACCGGTTGTTCTTATGCTGGGATATCCTGCTTCCGGCAAGGGGACTATCGGTAAAAAGGTGGCACAAAAAATGGGTTTTTCACATATGTCCATGGGGGATATTATGCGTGGATTAATGAAAGCCGTTCCGTCGTTGAACGTGGACGAATGCCCGGGATTGGGGTTTGCAGAGCTGGGTGCTATGATAAGGAAGGGGCAAATAAATATAGATAACGGCATTGTCCTGGATTCAAACGCCCCCGTTCCGGGATGGAAAACAGAATTCGAAAAGTTTTTAAGCGATAATAATCTGTATCTTGTTGCGATGGTTCATGTAGAAATTGAAGAAAAAGTCGCGCGGGAAAGGATGCGCGAACGCCAAAGAGCGGATGATTTTAGAAAACTCAAGGAAGATCCAAAAAAGGAAATGATAGAATTGCGTATGCGAAATCATGCGGAGAAGGTCGTTCCGCTGGTTGAATATTATAAAAATGAAGAGTTGGGCATAACGGTAGATAATAATGTTGCTGCTACAGATGAAATGCTTGATAAAAAAGTGAATGTTGTCGTGGAGAAAGTGCTGGATAAAATGGTGCCGCGACCTGGGAAATCGGATGGCAATGATGATGAAAATATATCTCAAAATGTAACGTTAAAACAGAGCAAACAGTTTAATGAGAACATTAAAGTCATAAAAAAGAATCATCGCAGTAATATGGTGGCATTTAAACGAGTGGAAAAATATCTTGGTCAGATCATGGCAGAACAAGGTAATGCCGATTTGTTGTATCCAGTTGACATCGTGGTAGATCTTGCGCTAATGCCGGAAGAGGGGGATGAACTCAGGGAATATATGGAGACATGGGCCTATTTAATACTTATGTGCCGCGATTTAAGGAATGTTAATTTTATTTTTGAATATCCGGATAAAGAAGAAGCGACACGCGCTGAAATCAACGCTGTTATGATACTAAAAGATAAAATCAAAGCGCAGGCAAACATATATGGTGATCTTAGCGATCTGGCGGATAAAAGAATAAACGTAGCAAGGCGTGAGAACGCTATAGAGATCATGATATTCTCAAAGGATTATCTTGAATCAGCTAGGGCGGAACATAAAGCTTTAGAGTCTAACCAATATCCGGTGGCGATGGAAAGGATGGCTCCATCGGGTACGCGGGTCGTATTGATCGCAAACTTTCAGGCCGCATTGAACATCGGGCTTATAAACGCGTCACTTGTTATAGCTGAAAAACGCGATGAATCTAGGGGTGACAGTGAGTATAAGGAATTTTCAGAATTAAAAAAGAATGTGCTTAGTGCATTGCAAGGTCTTTACAACGCATTTTTGGGAGACAATATTGTACTTACGGAAAAAACATTAGACAACATGGTGTCCGAATTTTCAAGCGTGCGTTTGAATCTCGCGATATCGTTGGCGCTCCCGCCACTGGTTAAAATTGCCGCGAAATATCTAGAAGATTGCCACAGGGAGATAAGGCTACTTCTGTTGTCCGCGTAATTGTAAAGGGAAATATGAAAGATCTGTAAAACAGCAACGTTTGCGTTTTTAAAGCTGTAACTGCCCCCTCAATCGTTCGGGTAACTGTTGGGAACACGATTTAGGGTGCAGGTTGCCGATTGAGATTGCAAACGTTACAATTATCTCTTGGGCGTTGTCAAAAAGGATATATGGTTCATGGAAAAGTTCGAGTGACAAAATTCTTTCCCCCAAAATTTTCTAACGTATTTCCTGCTGTCTGCCTCTTAGATGTCGTGCGTCATCTTGCGCGTTTCGAGAAAAGCCCTGTTATTTTTGATCTTCCGGCGTTCGCCTAGCGTAGATGCGTAATTTACTTTTATCTATTGTGGGCTTTTCTCTCCAATGCTCGGATTCCCGCACGACATCTTCAACACAATCCGCCGAATTCAATATAAATAGCAACGTTTGCGTTTTTAAAGCTGTAACTGCCCCCTCAATCGTTCGGGTAACTGTTGGGAACACGATTTAGGGTGCAGGTTGCCAATTGAAATCGCAAACGTTACTATATACATACGTGTATAGCCGCATGGGAGAGGGTTAGCCTTAAAATAACAACATTTCAATTGACCTAACAAGGCTAAATTGTTACAATATAACTCTAATATTTAGAATAGTATAGGGAAAAATATGGTAGAAAAAATACTGAAAGTCTTTTTGTTATGTGTATTTATATGCAATAGCATATTTACGCAGGATATTGCACAGGCTTTGGCGCCGGAGCTTGGGATGAATACGATAGAGACTCGTCGTGATATGCTTTCCACAGCGTTCGCTTTATCTCGTGTTGTGTATGCCGATTCCGAAGAAGACATGAATTATCTGAAAAATAATCATGCCGATGCACTTCTCCTTTCTAGCGGGAAATACCTATTTGACGCCAAATACAGAGAAGATCATACGGGATTCATACGCAAATTTATACACGAAGACATCGAAATATTGATGCAAACCCTATATAACAAACCCGGCAGGGCCAAATATTCCGCGATAAGGGAATATATTGTCAATCAATCTATAGTGTTATCATATTACGAAGATCTCATCAGGTGGCGATATGCCAAAGAAGGGATAGACGCCGCGTCAATGCCACTTCCGGATTTTCGCGAGACACTTGTGATAAACGATATGATCGCGTCGGCTTTTGAACTTATTTATATTGTCGATAATCATATTGTCAGTGCGGACGATCTTTCGATGGAGGAATATTTGTTTTACTTCGTAATGAAAGAAGTAATAGATGCAAATAGATATAATTATTTTACGGATGTTTTTTGGGATGCCGCTAGCAGGGAAAAAATCATACGGATTGCTTTAGCCAACGGAGAAAATTTTTATCAAACAGCAAGTACAAAAGATGCGGATAGTGGACAGGCAAATATTCCTGAAAGATCTTTAACCGAAAAAATACGTGAAAAACTAGACGCGGGTCCTGACGAGAAGTCGGTCTATAGCGCCGCGGTAAAAGTGTTGCGCGAAAACATATCAACTAACAAAGGATTGAATAATTTGAGGGGGTGGGATAATAAAAAATTCATGCAAGTTATTCCGGATGAATTGTTGTTCAAGTTTATTGTGGCCAAAAAGATTGATGCGCATATATTGCAGCAGATATTTACGGAAAATATCGGTGTAGATTTGCCCAGAGATGTTAGACGTCTTATATTTCCCGCCATAGTTATTGAGACAAGGAAAGTGCAAAAAGCGGCACAAGAAGTCTTGCTGTCATTTTATCACGCAGATGATGTTAGGATGATAGGGGAAGAAAATATTGATGGCGCTGCGAAAACGGTTGATAAAAGGATAATTGCTGGTGAGGGAGATGCCCCGGTAGAGTTTAATAAAAAAGACTATAGTCTTGAAGTTAAACGCAGGATGTTGTTCTTGTCAGGTGTTCCAAATAAAAAAGTTATTGTCCTTAATGAAGAAGATGTTGATGCAATATTCGGCATTGCCTTATCGGATAGAAGCAATAATGATAAAGCCCGTGAGATAAACGGGATAATTAATATAGGGGAAAATTATTCAAGGAGTGTTGCTGTTAAACTCCCTAAGATTATCTCATACGGGATTGCGATATCTCGCCGTCAGGCCGATATCTATTTCTCAGGATCTTATGTTATCCCAGAAAAGTTGCGGGAAGTGATAGAGAGAAATATTACTATAAATTTTCGCGATCTGATCAAAGGATATGATTATGATTATACCGAAGGCCGAAATGTTTATATTGACGTTGAGCGTGTCCTCGGCGAGCCATTGGATCTGAACGGCAAGAAAATACGCATGATAAAAATAAAAGGTGTTTGTTTTAACGCGGATGAACAATTGCTTCCCTTTGAGGGATTGTTCCCGCTAGTGACAACTTTTGGAAAGAATGGCGAAGTGATCAGCGAGATCCGTCCGGATAAAAAACCCACAGGGGCAATGGAGTTAGAAACCTCGATAACGGAATATGAATTGACTGATATCGCGTCCAGAAGTGGCGCCGATGTGGCCGTAGCCCTTGGGAGAATAGAGTTTCAGGGGGTTCAGTACCAGGGGAAACGTCTTGGTGGGGCGATACTTGGGATTGAAGGAAAAGAAGAACATGATTTTAGGGCCGCTCTTACCAGTATTATCGGATTCGGACGAGGGAATGTGGGAAAGGATACGTTTGAGGTTTACGTCGATCCTGAGAAGGCGCGCAAAAATATGGATAGGGCTAACGCTTTTATTAGGAGTGTCGGGGCTGCATATAGAAAATTGCATGATATCGGGGTGATACAGCACATGGCGCATCTCGGTAATGTTGTGGCTACTCCTGATGGGAAGATAAGGATAGAAGATTTTGAATATGGGGAGCGGGTGAAAGACTTTACCGTCCAGCAAGAGATGGCGTATAGGGTAAACGATATTAGGGGTTTCTTTTTGAATTATATAGCGCATCTTAACCCAAGATTGATAGAGGATCTTAAAAATGTATTTGAGATAGATATTTATCGAGAATTTTTAAAAGGATATTTAGGGGAGTTTGCTAATGATCACAATCTTGTTTTTGCTTCTTTTGGGGCCCTTCAAAATGCGTTGCAAGAGGTTACCCGCGCGCCGGGCATAACGGATACGCATCCACTATTATTTTCCGTAAAACAAGTTGTTGAGAAAAGTAGAAATAATGAAAATAATGCTACGGAAAATTTATTATCTTCAGACGATACGCCAAACCCGCACGCTGCGGGGCATGTGGCGACTTTCTTTGACCTTTTGTACAAAGAAGAAAATAGAGGAAAACCGCGTTCGTTGATGTATCTGCGCAAACAGGTTCCGTCCAAGATGACGGGAGGGGACATAGCGAAATTAACAGCGATGCAAGATCTAAGCAAGTTGAAACTCGCGGGACTTGTGCGTAAAAAAGGCGAAAAATCAGATTCGATATATTGGTCCATCATAGAAGATGAAAAGGCGATAAATGCGCTGTATGTAAGATTATCAAGGCTTTTAGCCAGTGCTTCGACAAAAGATGTCCAAAACGCGGTCAGGGAGGTTATTGAATCTTTAGGAGGAAGTATAGAACTGATACCCGGACGAAAAGGAAATGCAGATGAATTTGTGATCCATCTTCCCGCAAAAGATGGTGAAGGCGATGAACATGATGGATATGCATTTGACGAAAGAGAGCTGGATACTATTAACGAAAAGATCGTACGTTGGTTCTATACGGGAGAAGGGCTTGAGGACGGAGATTATCTTATCACCACGCTTAATGTAGCCGGACGTAAGGACATAGAAGTAGATAAAAAAATGGCCAGTTTCTATGTTGTCCCGTGGAATCAAGTCGAAAAAAAGGATCGTTCTCAAGTTGTTTTTAGGGCAGAGGACGATATTAATTATGGGTTGGTCCTAAACTGTTATTTTTTGGAAGATTTTGAACGGGGCAAAACGGACCAACCGGTGGTTACATATCGATATAATCCGGCTGCGGGAAAAGCCGTTAAGGTGGATCTGGCGGCGATGGAGATCACGGACTATTACTATGGATACCGGAAAGTATACTCCGCTGACCGCGTTTATAGAGAAGTTGCCAGAAAAGCGGGGAAAAGTATTTATGTGCGTGTAGGCATACCGATGGGGACAAAAAGGACCGGCGATAAAGAAAAAAGTTTTATGCTTCCGTTGCCGGGGGATGAAAGCCTGGTAGGACGAACGATCATTGTTACGCTGGAAGATGATATTAATCAGGGACAGGTGATAAACGCTTATCTAGGGAATGAGTCTGGAGAGAAAAGAGAGAAACTTTTGATCACGTATAAAATGAAAAATGTTCTTGAGGTAGGGGAAGACGGAAAAAAAGAAAAAAGAAAAGCGGAAGAAATAAGTCTTGGCGGCAGGGACATTGTGGATATTTATGAGGGGAGGGAGAGAGAACTGAAAATATGCGGCAGGCCCTTTTTTGCCAATATCCAGCGGTTGGAAAATGGGGGTGGTCAGGTTTCGGTACCACTGCACTGGAGAGGCGAAAAAGCCCGATATATCCGTCTTTATATTGATAAAAAATATTTGGATGAAAGTTCTTTCGGAAAACCTGTGGTTTCTATGGTTGAGGATGATCCAAACCATGGACAAGTTATTAACACATATTTTGTGAATGAACATGGTCAAAAAACGGGTTGGCCCATAAGTACTTATAAGTATGATCCGGACGAGATCCGGATCCTTAAGTATCCGGCGGTGAAAGGTGACGGTCATTTGGTTGAAAAAGAAAAGCATGGCGTTTCTTTGCAGGTGGATCTGGGGATATTAGATATCAATAGGTATATATCGGATAAAACCGATCGCAATATTGCTTTTATTGATCGCCGGCCGATAGAGATCGCGGTATATGAATGTGATGACCACCGTGGCGGGGTTATTTATAAGGCGGTTCATAATAGAATAGATTTAGAGTTTCAATTGGAGAACAATGCTGGAGATTTTTTTAAGGGCAGTGGAAAGCCCTGGAAAGCTATCTGCTCTTTAAAGTTTGATGAGGATTACGGTCTGTATATCGAGATATCAAAAGATGAAAATATTTTAGGCCGCTATTATTATTTGGAACGCTTGGGGAGGTGCACTCCAGTTGATTTTTCCAAGATGGCATTGATCGATTATGTAAATGGGAACAAGAATATTAAAGGAATGGATACCGAACCGCGTAGGTATGACCATACCGCGAAAGTATTAAATAAAGGCCATGTTGATATAAGGGCCAGGGGGCAGGGGCTTGATTTCTGCCGATTAACGCAGCTTGTAGGTAAGTATCCTATTTTTATTCCGGAGCGGAACGGAGATGATTGGGAAATAAAAGTATACGACAGAGAAAAGTACACAGAGAGTGGCCAAAATGAACCTGCGATCGTGATGGTCAGAAATAAGTTTTTTAAGACGTTGATCCCAAAAAATAAACGAGAATATTTTGAAGCAAAAGAATATTATGAGCAGGGTTTTTATGGTATGGCTAAACGGATGCTGAAGGATATTCAAGACCGCGGGGAAGGGGATAGAGAGATCACGAGGCTTGCGAATGAAATTGATGAAGTTATAGTACGGTTGAACGAATGGCTTGATATGGGGATCCCCTTTGGCGACGCTGAGACTTGGGAATATTATTTAAAGGCCCTGGTCAACGCGTTGTTTTGCAAAGATGCGATTGGTGCGGAAAAGATAAAGAATATGTTTGTTGCCGGGATGTCTGGAAAAGACGGTGAATCGCTATATGGATGGTTGTGTGCTCGGATGAAAAACCGTCCGGAGAATACCGTAGAGGTATATGTGGATATCGCCATTTTAAATATACTTAACAATCTTCAAGGTGAATATCAGACAAATAACATTTCAAATAAGATCGCTTGGCTGGTGTCGTACGAAGGGATGTATAAAGAGGATCTTCATGAAGCTTTGAGTGGGTATTGCGGGTCTATCCCGGATAGCGTTGCTTTCAAAGGAATGGCGGAAGGAATAGCGGCGCAGCCTAGGAGTTCAGACTCGATCAAACGCTACAATCAGGAAATAAATGCGTATCCGTTGTTAACGGCTTACGGTGAATTTAAATTTTCGGTTCTTTCCCGGCTTGGTGATGAAAAAGCCCGTGAACGATTTATCAATTGTAACCTGCGTTTGGCCAGGAGTATCGCCGGTCGTTTTCAATGGACAGGGATGCCGGAACAGGATCTTGTAAGTCAGGCGAATGAAGGGATCATCAAAGCGGTTGAAAAGTTTGAACCGTGGAGAGGGATAAAATTTTCGACTTATGCGGTTTGGTGGTGCAGACAGGCTGTTATCAGTTATATGCAGGATCAGAAAAAACAGATAAGGATCCCGGTACACAAATTAGAGGAGATCAGGAAATTTGTAAAACAGGCGAAACAGGCAGGATTCGATCCATACAGTGAATATGTGAGATCCGAGGACATAGCGGAAGCGGTAAATATGACATTCGAAAAGGTGGAGGAATTACGTTCGATGGTGGATGTGGTGATGTCCCTTGATCAAACCCCGCAGGATAAACATGGGGATAGCATGGATGCGGATTTTTATAGTAGCGTTGGATACGAAGATGTCGGTTTTAGCAAGATAGAACGCTCGGATATAGTAGATGCGATAACAGCTGAAGTGGAAAAGTGTTTTCCAAAAAAAGATGAAAAAAGACGTGACAGGATGTGCGGCGTGTATGAGCAGCGGCTTTTGCCTATGCTTTTAGGCGACGAGTACAAAACATATAGAGAAGTTGGCGCTATGCTCGGAGTTTCACATGAACTTGTGAGACATGATATTGAGCCAGTAGTGATTGACATATTGAAACGTGTTATAACTGATCTAGGCGTGACGCAGGAAGATCTTTTTGTATACACAACAAACAGGGCGGCTGCCGCCATTGTGAGGCATCCCGGGCGGAATAGGCCAGATAGTGATGTGGATCTACAAGATGGCGGAGGTAGGAGTGAAACTCCGCAGAACAGTGCAATAAAGAACGGTAGCATTTTTCACGGCGAAGTGAATGGAATATTAGCGGATAGTTTTGAGAATAATAAAGAGAATATTGAGTATCTTATCAAGGATGGTCAGCCTGTAATGAAAGGTGTTTTTGCCGATGTTTATAATGAATATGACCCCGGGAAGAAATCGAAATTACGGGATCTTATGTATATCCGGGGAAGAGATTTTTTGCATTTTAAAATTGATCCGGATACCGGAGAGGTGATCGGTTATCAATCCGAGCATGTGGGAAAAGGGAGAAAAAACAGATATTCGTCCGTGTATATCGGAGAAGGAGATTATCACGCGCTAAAGGACGAGAGATCCCTTGTTAAGGAGTTTTTAGAACATTGCATAGCGCATATTGATAATCCGCCTCGCAGAGGAGAATCCGAAGAAGCGTACGAAGCGCGAATCGAAAAAATAATGCCGACTGCGAATGTAAGAGAAAAGCTTTTTTCACAGGAAAGAATAGCGCGCGCCCGAGTTTTATATTTGGCGGGACAAAGAATGGGTGAAAGAGCTAAAACGGGTTCCGTTGTTTTTGATATGTCTATCGTTGCAGAATATGTGAATTGGGCAAAAGAATTCGCTAACCCGAATGATCTAGAGGTCGAGATAGGTTGCGGCAGGGGAGAATATCTGCTTGAACAGGCAGAAAAATATCCGGGCAAGAATTTTATCGGAATAGAGGATGACAGGGAACTTGTCATGTCGATAGCTAAAAAGGTTGAAGAAAAAAACCTTAAAAACGTACGTTTAATATATGGAGATGTGAAGGAAATTATCCCGGAAGGTTTCGGCGAGAAAAGTATAGATAGTATTAAAATTCGGTTTCCATATGACATGGCGGTTGGAACGCGATTGGAAGATGATAATAGATTGTTCATGACATGGCCTTACGGGGACGGTATTGTTACCCTTAATGATTTTGACGTTGTGCTCGCCCGGGCCTTGAAAATAGGCGGTGAGATGGAGATCCTCACTATGGTCAGCAGAAATATACCGGAAAAGAATTATGGATATCAACTTGATAAATTATTCAGAGGTCTCAAAGGCGTGGAAGTAGGATTCTGCCGGCGTGAAGAGACTCATCAGGTGTATTTTGGTCCGGAATTTGCGATAACAATAGATAAGGTCGGATATTTCGATTATGTCACGGTTAAAAGGACCCGAGACATCGCGATAATGGAGGTGCAAGCGCGTTCCGGCGTTATACTAGAAGATAATATGAGGGAAAAGAATGAAATACGGGGGAGAACAAAACGTTATATTGCGGCGATAAAAACTATCGCAAAGGAGTTCGCGCAATTGTTCATTCCAAAAATGAATGACCTATATGTGGCGCTGGACTCGCAAGAGCAGGGGGGACGCGCGATAGTGCTATACGCCGATGATATCATGAATAATGTCTCTTTGTGTGACTTTAAGGCTACGATAAAAAGTATGAGGAATAGTTTGATGCATAAAAATGGCGGAAGTGTGGTTATATATTCGTCTGAAAATAAAAAATCGGCAGAAGTGCTTGGAAATATTGTTAAGGAAGTATCGTATGAGATAGGCGTTTTCATTGTTACTGATTCCGATCTGGCGAACAGAGGGTTTGGACATCGTGACGAAAAAGATACGGTCGACAGTCTTTTGCGTTTTACAAAGGCTCAGGAAATGAGAAATATTGTTGGTGTCATTAAGGGGCCTGGTAGATCCCCTGAAACCCTGGGGAATGTTGCGGCTAGCCATAAGATCCCGGTAGTTTTTATAGGCATAGCGGACGGTGTATATTCCTTCGCGGAAGCTGTTACAGCAGCGTTAAAAGCTAAAACGGAAAAAGGAAATAAAAAATGGCTGCTGTGGCTGGAACCGATAGGTAAATTGACGAAGACGCTACACGAAGAATATTTCAATTCTCTCAAAGCGCTTATTGCCGCATAATTTAATTGCCTCGAATTGTCCCGTGTCCCGGGAGACGTGCAGGATGCCGATCGAGATAACAAACGCTACAATTATCTCCTGGGCGTTGTCAAAAAGGATATATGGTTCATGGAAAAGTTCGAGTGACAAAATTCTTTCCCCCCAAATTTTTTAACGTATTTCCTGCTGTCTAACACTTAGATATCGAGCGTCATCCTGCGCGTTTCGAGAAAAGCCCTGTTATTTTTATTCTCCCGGCGTTC
>DAONGE010000002.1:0-137154 GCA_035403965.1 Candidatus Omnitrophota bacterium
AAAATGAGATGATTTTTATGTTATGGATGCCCGATAAAAACATTCGGGCATGACATCGCGCGCGCGTCCCCGGTAGAAAGGACACAAATTTCTCCGTCAAATCGTATTTATTACAAAACCGCTTGTTCGACCCTGTTCTCAAGATGATAGGGAATGCTTCCAAATTTGCCGTTATCCGATTAAAAATAATTTACGCATCAGCGCGAGTCAAACGCCGGGAGATCAGAAATGAAAAGGCAAATGGGGAAACATTCCCTATCATATTATAAATTAGAACATAGGTCTAAGAGGCGACAGAAAAGATCCATGACACAGGGCACCTTGATTTTGCCACTTGGCGGGGGTCTATTTATCGTATGGGATAGATAAAGTATATCCCATTTTTCTTGACAAAATCGGGCGGAATGGTATAATCTAGCACTCAGAAGGCAAGAGTGCTAAAAAGGTTTAAAGGGTGAAGCCAAAAAGGTAGTTATGGCGGAAAGAAAACGGGATGACAGGAATTTACTGGTCCTGACGCACATTATCAGGTTGTATGTTTCCACGGCCGCGCCGGTCAGTTCTAAGGCGGTTGTGGAACGTATGGGGAACACCGTTTCCAGCGCTACCGTGCGTAACGTTATGGCTGAACTTGAGGAAAAGGGGCTTATCGAGCAGCCGCATACTTCGGCCGGAAGGATACCGACCGATCGCGGGTATCGGAAATACGTTGATCACATAAAAGAGAGGCTTAGGACGGAAAAACGTACGGTTGAGCATCTCGCGAAGCAGTATTCGGAATGCATACAGACGATACAGGAGCTTATATCCGAGACCTCGATGATCATAAATAAGGAATTGCGTCACGCGAGTCTTATTATGTTGCCCACGATAGGGAATCTGTATCTGAAAAAACTGGAGCTTATTAAGATCAGGGCACAGAATATCATGGGTGTTCTTGTGACCGTGCCGAACGTAGTGAGAAACTATATCATAACTTTGGACCGGGATGTGGATAACGGCGAACTGGAAAAAGTGGCCAATTATATTAACGATAAATGTGAAAAAAGGGAAATGGCTGGGATCCCGTCGTATCTTGAGAGTTTGATAGCCGATGAAGAGGCCGGCGAAATGATAAAGACCGCCGCCACGGCGCTGGAAGTAATGAGGAACATAGTCAGACAGAACGCGGAGAATGAGATATTTTTCGATGGTGTGAACTTTTTCGGACAGGAACCGGAATTCGGGCATCCGGAGATAGTGCGGAGGCTTCTCCGTATAGTAGCCGACAAAAAAGAAATAGCGCGTTTGATGAGAGAAGAGCTTCCGTATCGAGGAGTGAAAATATATATTGGCAGGGAGAACCATGCGGATGAGCTTATGGATTTCAGTCTTATCACTTCGGGATACGATCTTGGAGGGAATACGGTCGGGCGGATAGGCGTCATTGGGCCAACGCGAATGGATTACGATAACGCGCTGACCGTTATAGATTGTCTGTCGGGGCTTATCAGCTCAAAACTTGAAGAGATGAACGGATAATAACCGGGCCTATAGAGAGAACACAGAGGTGAGAATTTATGGAAGACAAAAAAAATAATATGAATAGTAATTCGCAGAAAGAGAATCCGGAAAAAACCGTCGACAATGCGGCCTCCGTGAAGAATAACAATAAAAAAACTGAACATAATAACGAAAAAAAAGAAAAAATGGCGGTTATCGGCGAGAATGAGTTGGCGCAGCTTAAAGCAAAAGCTGCGGAGCGTGATGAGTATTATGAAAGAATGCTGAAAACGTTGGCCGAGAGCGATAATCTGCGTAAAAGACTTGAAAAAGAGAAATCGGAACATGTCAAGTACGCGAACGAAGGGATCATCCTGGAATTTCTGGGGATACTGGACAATTTTGAGCGCGGAGTGAAATTCGCCGAACAGAAAAAAGATTTTGATCTGTTGCATCAGGGCGTCGAAATGATACTTAAGCAGATATACAAATTGCTTGAGGAAAAAGGGCTTAAAAAGATAGCCAGCAAGGGTGAGAAATTCGATCCGTACAGACATGAGGTTTTGGAGGTAGTGGAGGGTGAAAAGGAAGAGGACGGTAAAGTGTCCGAAGAGCTGCAGTCCGGGTACGAGCTGAACGGACGTGTTATACGTCCGGGTAAGGTTAAGGTCATAAGGGCGAACGAAAATAATAACGAAAAAGATAATATAAAGGAGGAGTAATATGGCTAAAGTTATAGGGATAGATCTTGGAACATCAAATTCGGCGGCCGCGGTTATGGAAGCGGGTCGTCCTGTGATCATACCGTCGGCGGAAGGCGCGGGTGTTGCCAGCGGAAAGGCTTTTCCTTCGGTGATATGTTTCACTAAAGACGGACAGCGCCTTATCGGCGAACCTGCCAGAAGGCAGTCTGCTGTTAATCCTGAGGGAACGATAATGGCGGCAAAGAGGAAGATGGGGATGGATCATAAATTCAAGATATACGGCAAAGAATATACGCCGCAACAGATATCGGCGTTCATTCTTCAGAAGATAAAACAGGACGCCGAGGCGTATCTTGGCGATACCGTTAACGAAGCTGTTATCACGGTTCCTGCGTATTTCAATGATAACCAGAGACAGGCGACGAAAGACGCCGGAGAGATAGCGGGTCTAAAGGTTTTGAGGATAGTGAATGAGCCGACAGCGGCGTGTCTCGCGTACGGGCTTAATAAAGTCGGGAAAGAAATGAAGATTCTGGTATTCGACCTCGGTGGCGGTACGCTGGATGTTACGATCATGGAAATGTGGGCCGAAGGCGGATTCGAGGTTCTTTCTACAAGCGGAGATACTCAGCTCGGTGGAACGGATATGGACAACGTGTTTTTGAACTATATCGCCGATGATTTTAAAAAACAGACAGGTATAGATATTCGGAACGATAAGATGGCGATGCAGAGGTTACGCGAAGCCGCAGAAAAAGCGAAAATAGAATTATCCAGTACCGTAACGACGGATATAAATCTTCCGTTCATTACCGCGGACGCGAGCGGACCGAAACATCTTACTATGTCCGTGAACAGGGCCAAGCTGGAAGAGCTGATCGGTTCTATCATCGAAAGATGTAAAGCCCCGTTGAAGCAGGCATTGGATGACGCAAAGCTTACACCGCAGAATATAGATAAGATCATCATGGTCGGCGGACCCACGAGAATGCCGATTGTTCAGAAATTCGTCGAGGAATACGTAGGTAAGAAAATAGAACGAGGTATCGATCCGATGGAATGCGTCGCGCTCGGCGCCGCTGTACAGGCCGCGATCATTACCGGTGAGACGAAGGATGTGGTTCTTCTGGATGTTACCCCGCTTTCTTTAGGTCTCGAAACACTTGGCGGCGTATGCACAAAACTTATCGAGCGGAATACTACGATACCGACGAAAAAGAGTCAGGTGTTCTCGACGGCCGGAGATAATCAGACCGCAGTGACGATACGCGTTCTGCAGGGCGAACGAGAGATGGCCGACGGTAACGTTGAGCTTGGCAGGTTCGATCTTGTGGGTATACCTCCCGCGCCGCGCGGTGTTCCGCAGATAGAAGTAGCTTTCGATATAGATAAAGACGGTATCGTTCATGTTTCGGCTAAAGATCTCGGGACGGGGAAAGAACAGTCTATAAGGATAACCGCTCCCAAAAAACTGTCTAAAGAAGAGATCGATAAAATGGTGAAGGAAGCGGAGAAATTCTCGGATCAGGATAAAAAACGCAAAGAGGTCATCGAGGTCAAGAACCAGGCGGATTCAATGATGTACGCCACAGAAAAAACGATGAAGGATCTCGGCGATAAGATCTCAGCGCAAGATAAAACTAACATCGAGGAAAAGATAAAGGATCTTAAGGAAAAAGTTAAAACGGATAATCTGGACGAGATAAAGAAAGGTATAGACGAACTGACGAAGGCGTCTTACAAAATATCCGAGGAAGTGTATAAACAGGCCGCTCAGAATAAACAGGGGGCTTCGGGGGCCGGTGCTCAAGGGGCGGCTCAGCCGGAAGGTAAAAAGAAAGACGACGATGTCGTGGACGCGGATTTCAAGGTTGACGACGGCAAATAAAGAAGGATAGAGAAAGGTATCAATGTCCAAAAAAGATTATTATGAGATACTCGGTGTGAGCCGGGATGTTTCGGAGGAAGAATTAAAAAAGGCGTATAGAAAACTCGCGGTGAAATATCACCCGGACAAAAATCCGGGTGATAAGGCCGCTGAGGAGCATTTCAAGGAAATCGCACACGCGTATGAGATGCTGAGCGATCCGGATAAGCGCCGTAAATATGATCAGTATGGTGAAGCCGCGTTTCAGTACGGCGGCGCGGGGGCCGGAGGGTTTCACGATCCTTTCGATGTGTTCCGGGATGTCTTTTCGGGGAATTTTGGCGATATGTTCGGCGACGTGTTCGGTTTTGGCGGAGGCTCCGGATCGAGGAGAGGGCACAATCGCGGCAGGGATCTTGAATATTCCATCAAACTTGAGTTCATGGAAGCCGTGAACGGCGTGGAAAAAGAGATAAACGTTCGAAGGTTCGAGGCCTGCGAAGCGTGTAGCGGCAGCGGCGCTAAAAAAGGAAGCGGGCATACGACATGTCAGAGGTGCGGCGGCAGCGGCATGATAAGGCAGAGTGCCGGATTTTTCAGCATAAGCCAGACTTGTGGCGCGTGCTCCGGGACCGGAAAAGTGATAAAGGATCCTTGTTCCTCCTGCGGCGGCAGCGGCAGAAAAGAGAATACGCGCAAGATCAAGGTGAGGATCCCGGCAGGTGTGGATAACGGTATCCGTGTGCGACTTTCAGGCGAAGGCGAGGCCGGTCTTAACGGCGGGCCCAGCGGAGATCTTTATGTGTCCATGTCGGTTAAAAAACATGAGGTTTTTTCTAGGGAAGAATTTGATATTTATTGCGCGATCCCGGTCTCTTTTGCCGAATTAGTGTTGGGCGCGGAGATAGAAATCCCCACAATAAGCGGGGTTACGACGGTAACGATACCGGCGGGAACAGCTTCCGGGCATGTGTTCCGGCTAAAAGGTCTTGGCGTGACACGGCTTGACGGCAGGGGTAAAGGGGATGAATTTGTTAAGATCGAGGTCGAGATCCCGCACGGTCTTAGCGCCGAACAGAAAAGGTTACTGAACGAATTTAACGACAGCATCAGCAAAAATAAAGATTATATGTCCGGAGCGAAAAAGATAGTAGATAAAATAAAAAAGGTTTTTGAATAAATAAAAAAGCAAGGAGATAGTATGCCGACGTACGAGTATAAATGCGAGAAATGCGATCATGTTTTCGAAAAATTTCAGAAAATGACCGACGAACCCGTTAAAGAGTGCCCTAAATGTAAATCGCCCGTAAAAAAGGTCATCAATCCCGGGGCGGGTATTATCCTGAAGGGATCCGGGTTTTACCAGACAGACTATAAAAATCCTTCTTCAGGGAAGAGCCCTTGCGGTAAGGATACTCCCTGTTCTTCATGCGGCTTGGATTGAAATGCCCCGATCAACGAATAAGATAGTCTTCTTAAGATGGGCCATGACCGTTGGATGGGCCGGTATGGTTACTTTTCTGTCGCTTTGTCCAAGTGAGACTTTTCAGAATATCCAAACCCCGTTCTACGGGGAGGATAAACTTGTGCATTTTGTGATGTATATGGTTTTTTCGTTACTTTTGATCCGGGCGTTTTTGGTTTCCAGGGCTTGGAAAAAGGATAAAATACGCATTTTTTTGTTTACAGCGGTGTTTACCATAGGATATAGTATCGTAATGGAAATCGCCCAGGGATTTCTTGCTACGAGGGTGGCAAGTTTCGGGGATATTGCCGCTAATGCGGCCGGGGTTGTAGCGTCGATCCTGTTGGTGAGAGAGGCAAAAGAATGGTTAAAGTGATCCCTTTCAGAGGGCTGCTTTACGATAAAAAGAAAGCCGGTGCAGATCTTTCTAAAGTGTGTGCGCCGCCGTATGACGTAATATCTGAAGATATGAGACGCGAACTTCATGACAAAAACGCATACAATATAATACGAGTGATACTGGGGTATTCCAATCCCGGGGACACTTCGGATGATAACGTATATACACGTGCTGGAAAGACTTTCGGAGGTTGGGTAGATAACGGCATTCTTGCGAGAGACGGACAGCCGGCGTTCTATGTTTATCAGCAAAAGTATAAATTGAACGGAAAAACCCTCAGTCGCATAGGGTTCATCGGCCGGATGAAGATTGAGGATTTCGGCAAGAACAAAGTTCTTCCGCATGAGCATACGCTTTCTTCGCCCAAGACAGATAGAATGAATCTTATAAAACAGGTCGGCGCAAATCTCAGTCCCATATTCGGTCTTTTTTCGGACTATAAAGGCAATATAAGCGCCATACTTAAAAAGGCGGCGGCTAAAAAACCGGCGATCGATATCGTGATAAACGGGGAACGTCATAAACTTTGGCGGATTGACGATGAAAAACAGACCGGCAAAATATCGGAACTCATGAAAGATAAGAGGATATTCATCGCCGATGGGCATCACCGTTACGAAGTGGCGAAGTCCTACCGGGATGTCGCGAGCGCCGAGAAAAAACATAACGGGAACGCGGATTATATCATGATGTATTTTGCCGATATGGACGGGGCCAATAAACTGTCGGTTCTTGCCACACACAGGGTCATTAAGAATATGCCGATGCTGAGCGATGACGATGTGGTCTCGAAGGTAAAAGGTGTGTTCAAGGCGGTCGAATGTAAGAACTGGAAAGAACTAGCTTCAAAGATGGCGAAGAAAACAAAAAAACACGTGTTTGGTTTTTGGGGCGGGAAAAAATATATATTTCTCGAGTTGAAAGACGAGAAGAAGGCCCTGGAAATGATAGAAGAGAATAAATCGGTAGACTGGAAAAAACTGGATGTCAGTATTTTGCATTATTTGCTATTTAAAAAACTGCTGGATGTCAGGGCCGAGGAAGGCAATATAACTTATGTAAAAAATCCGGAGGAAGCTATATCTCTGGTGAACAAAGGGTCACACGCGTGCGCTTTCTTTCTGAATCCAACAAAGGTTCAGGAACTTACGGCGGTAGCTGAAAGCGGGGATATGATGCCCCAGAAATCGACCTATTTCTATCCTAAATTGTTGACGGGTCTTGTGATGAATAAATTTGATTAGAGGACAGTCAGCCGTTCGGATGAAAGGAGCAATATGTCATTTTTTGCGAAGAAACCTAAAATATTCAAGATCGAGAGAAAAAAGGATATGCCAGGAGGGCTCTGGACAAAGTGTCCGGAATGCGGCGAGCTTTTGTATAACAAACGCTTGACGGAAAACATGGAGACATGCCCTAAGTGTGATTACCATTTTCGCATCGGGGCGTATGAACGTATACAGGTTGTGTTGGACGCCGATAGTTTTCGTGAAATGTTCCAGGGAATGCAGAGTAAAGATCCATTAAATTTTAAAGGACCTAAAGATTATCCTTCCAAGATCAAAAAAGACCAGAAATTGACCGGGCTTAATGAGGCCGCCGTCGTGGGAGAAGGTACTATTAACGGGCGTCGCGTCGCTCTCGGTGTTACCGACTCACGTTTCATTATGGGATCGATGGGATCTGTGGTTGGTGAAAAAATAACAAGATTGATAGAATATGCCAATGCGGAAAGAATCCCGCTTATAGTTATTTCCGGTTCAGGCGGAGGTGCGAGGATGTATGAAGGAGTCCTTTCTCTGATGCAGATGGCCAAGACAAGCGCCGCGCTCGAGAAGCTTCATAAGAACGGAGGCTTTTTTGTTTCGGTTCTGACCAATCCCACAATGGCCGGTATAATGGCCAGTTTCGCTTCATTGGGCGATATCATAATGGCCGAACCAAGGGCACTTATCGGGTTTACCGGGCCGCGAGTTATTCAGCAGACCATAAAACAGGAATTGCCGGAAGGATTTCAAAGCTCGGAGTTTCTTTTGGAACACGGCCTTATCGACATGGTAGTTCGGCGGTGTGATATGAAAGAAACCTTATTCAAGCTGATGGAACATTTCAAGGTATTGGCCCGCAAATAAGGACAGATGCAGTATTTCCGTGTATTGTCCGGTGGGAAGTGTTCAAGGGGGCGCGGGTGTTATACTTATTGACATCATAGGGTATATATAGTATATAGAAATGATGTTTTAAGTTGGCACAGTCTGATTTTTTAGAACGGTAATAGGTGGTGGAATGGCTCAAGTAAGTCTACGGCATGTTAAGAAAACGTATCCGGGAGGAGTCTGCGCCGTCAATAATGTCAGTTTTGGCGTCGATAACAAGGAATTTGTGGTTCTTGTAGGACCTTCGGGGTGCGGAAAATCCACGACTTTGCGTCTGATAGCCGGTCTTGAAACCCTTACTGAAGGAGATGTATACATTGGAGACCGAAAGGTCAACAATGTCCAGCCAAAAGACCGAGATATAGCGATGGTATTCCAGAATTATGCGTTATATCCGCATATGAATGTGTATGAAAATATGGCTTTTGGGCTCAAGCTTAAGAAATATCCTAAAGAAGAAATAGTATCTCGTGTTAAAGAAGCCGCGTCGATATTGGGCCTGGAACAGCTGTTGGATAGAAAACCCCGTGAGCTTTCAGGGGGGCAGCGGCAGAGGGTAGCCGTCGGCAGGGCCATAGTCAGAAAACCGCTGGTGTTTCTTTTCGATGAACCGCTAAGTAATCTTGACGCTAAACTAAGGGTGATGATGCGTACGGAGCTGCACCGGATACACATACGGTTACAGTCCACGATGATATATGTTACGCATGATCAGACCGAGGCCATGACGCTTGGGGATCGCATAGTCGTGATGAGGGACGGCGAGATACAGCAGATCGATACGCCGAACAACGTGTATAACAATCCGGTAAATAAATTTGTAGCGAGTTTTATCGGAGAGCCTCCGATGAATTTTATGGAAGGGCGCATAATAAAGAAAGACGGGAAATTTTATTTTGACGAGGGCAATTTTAAGGTAAAGATAGTTGAAAGCATGTATGATATCCTGCGCGAGTATGCGGATATGCGTATCATAATGGGCATCAGGAGCGAGGACATATACGATAAACTTTTTGTCTCCGAAGCTCCTCCAGAGAATATAGTTACGCTGACCTGTGATGTGGTGGAACATCTCGGGTCGGCTGTTTATATACACCTGAATACCGGCAAAAATTTTCTTGTTGCCAGGGTTTCCGGCGAGGCGGATCCGCAGATAAATCAGGATATGGATGTTGTTCTGGATATGAGCAAGGTTCATTTCTTTGATAAATCGACGGAAAAAACAATTATATAAAAATTCATGACTCCTTTCGTAAAAAGGAATCTTCTAGTACCATTCTCGACCGTATTTTTTGTGGGACTTCTATGCGGGCTGGTATATCTTGTGCCGCTCCTGAACAACAGGGTCCAGCATCTCGAGCTTTTTATACTAAGCTTTCTAGTTATGCTCACACTTGCGGTCATGCTCTTCTGGGCGCTTCTTGGCGCGGTAGGAGGGTTGCTTGCTTTCCTTCTGGCGATGATATTCATCTATAAACCCCTCACGGGGATGAACCCGTACTATTACAGCATTCTGCTTATGGCGTTTTTCCTTAACGGTATACTCGGGCACTATATTTATAAAAAAATAAACCGTTCAAAACAGGAATATACCGTTACGATCGAAAAAGTGGAGGAAGACACCAATCTTATCAAAGATCATTTCGAGAACAGAGTGGCCGAGATCTCGGCGATGGAAGAGAAGATAGACAGCTTGATTAAGCTGAAGGGGATATCGGATGAGCTAAATCTTTCCCTTTCGACCGAAGAGGTCATAAAAATATCCGTCGATCGGACGTTCGACAAATTTAAAGGCGATGTGCGCGTTATGCTTTTTCTTGTGGATGACAAAACCAAGGAACTGGTTCTGTCGACTACCGTAAAAGCCGATAACAGGGAAACCCCTCAAATGAAGAAAGGCGGCATATTTGAACGTTGGGTCATGAAAAACATGCAGAGTCTTTTGGTGAAAGACATCAACAAGGATTATAGGTTTTCTGTAGAGGGCGAGGATAGAGGGGAGAATATAATATCGTTGATGTGCAAACCGCTTATCAGCGAAGGATATCTGTGCGGAATACTAAGAGTTGACAGCACGGAGCATGACAGGTTCAGTCAGCATGATCTCAGGATACTAGATATCGTTGGGGAACTTACGGCTGTAGGGCTTGAGAACGCGAAATTATACAAAAAGACGGAGGAGCTTGCTATAAGCGATAGTCTGACCGGATTATATGTTCATCGTTATTTTATGGAAAGGCTCGAGGAAGAGGTTAAAAGGGCTTTGCGCAGCAGCAGTGTCTTTTCGCTCTTGATTCTTGATATAGACGATTTTAAGAATTTCAACGACAGATACGGTCATATCGCCGGAGATATTGTGCTTAAGAACGTAAGCCGTGTGCTGAAAAATAAATCTTCAGCTGGTGATATCATATGCCGTTACGGCGGAGAAGAGTTCGCGTTTATCGCGTTGAATCATAACAGAGAATCGGCGTTGAAATTGGCCGAAGAGATCCGTGAAGAAGTGCAAAATAGTTTTGTGACGATACGGCGCGAGAATAAATCAGTGACCGTTTCTATAGGGATTGCGGTTTTCCCGGACGATGCTAAACTCAGAGAAGATCTGATATGGGAAGCCGACAGGCGTATGTATCAGGCCAAAACAAAGGGTAAGAACAGGGTAGTATGTTCAAAGTGAACAAGCTTATATTTTTTGTCGTAAACATCCTGCTGATAGTAGCGAGCATCGGACTGCGAGTAGTTCCGCGGGGCGATGAGTATATTATCCTTTTCGTTATCCCGCTTTTATTCATTATATCCCCGTATGTTCTTGGTGTGCGCCAGACGATCTTTATGATATCCATCAACGCGGTATTTTTTGTATCCGGGGTTTTCTTCAGGATACTCGAAGTCGAAGACGTTATAATGTTGACGACGTTGCTTGTGGTGTGCGCCGGTGTAAGCAGGACGTTGATGACGCTTGGCAGGGAATTTGATATCTATAACAGGTCCAAGATCATCGACGAGGAAAGAAAATATAACGGCATAGTGAAAGAGCTGGAAGGAGTTGAACGCGAAGGCCGCGTAGTGGAGAAGGAACTTGTCAGGATATCCAGACTTTATGAGATTACAAAGCAGCTCGGGTCAGTTCTGAAATTTGGCGATCTTCTCGACGCGTTGCTTGATTTTTTGGAGAACAACTTTCGGTTCGAGACGGCGCATTTGCTGGTTTTCAGCAAAGGAGAATTTACGCATGGCGTTTCGCGCAGTGTTTCTCTCGGTAAGGATAGCCCGGGCGCGCAGCAGGCAAAGATAGAATACAAAGCCCTGGTGGAGTATATGAAGGAAAGAGACTTCAAACCTTTTTATCTTGAAAGGGAAGAAGCTAAGGAATTTTTCGAGAAAGTTTCTATTAAATCGGATACTTTTTTTGCTTTCCCACTTTTTGTGGAACACATTTCCGCGATACTTGCCCTTGAGGGGGCTAATAAAGTAGGTTTCAGCAGGTTCGGTATAGTTGTGCCGCAGATCGCGCTTGAGCTCAGGAAAGTCGAATTATATGAACAGGTGGAAAAACTGTCGATAATAGACGGTCTGACCGGTATATATCTCCGACGGTATCTGATAGACAGACTTGAGGAAGAAGTAGACAGGGCAAGACGTCTTAATCTGACATTTTCTGTCGGGATGATAGATATAGATCATTTTAAAAAGATCAACGATACATATGGGCATCTTGTTGGTGACGCCGTTCTTAAGGAGATAGCGGAAAGGCTTAAATTGTCGGTTCGCGAGGTCGATATGGTCGCCAGATACGGCGGAGAGGAATTCTGTGTGGTTCTTCCGGAGACGACAAGCGATCTCGCTCGGACAGTAGCTGAACGTTTGCGAAAATCCGTGGAATCCGGTGTCGTTAAAGCTTTTGATGAAAAAATAAAGGTATCGGTCAGTATCGGCGTGGCGACATATCCGGCCGACGGGAACTCGGCGTCGGTTCTTATAGATTCCGCGGATAATGCTCTGTACAGAGCGAAAAGAAAAGGACGGAACAGGGTGTGTCTTGCGGGAAGTAAGGAATAAGTTGCGATATGACGCAAAGTATGTATAATAATCACGTTGATATATAAACCTGTGCAATTCAACGAGAAACCGGACAGTAGATGAATAAGAGATCGGTGTCATTTAAAGGAATAGTTTGCAAAAAACTCGCGGCAGTTTCTGCCTTTTTATCTTTTAGCCTTGCCCTTATGCCCGTACAAAATTCTTTCGCTCAGGATCCGAGCGTGCTTGCGAGTAAAATGAAAAAAGATACGCCGGTCGTTGTCGACGGCGACAAGGTGGAATATTTCGATAAGGAGAACAAAATAACCGCCGACGGAAATGTTGTCGTTACATATGGGGATGTGACGTTGAAATGCGATAGGATAGAAGTTTATACAAAAGCCCAACAGGCCGCGTGTTACGGGCATGTAAAGATAGAGCACCCGGACGGAGTTCTTACCGGTGATCATATAATTTACGATCTTAAAAATAGAAAAGGTGAACTGGCAGGCGCGGATGTCAAGGCGTTCCCGTGGTTCGGCCAGGCGGATGAAACCAGGCGCGTTTCCGAAACCGAGTATGAAATGAAGAATGGGTATATTACAACGTGCGATCTGGACGAACCGCATTACCGCATCAAGGCCAAGGAAATAAAAGTTTTCCCGGACGATAAGATCATTGCCAAAGATACGATCATATATATCGGCGATACGCCGGTCATGTGGTTGCCGTACTATTATCACCCCATAGTGCAAAGCCGGTCCAAAGTACAGTTTATTCCCGGCTATAGTAGCGACTGGGGATATTTTTTATTATCTTCGTGGAGATTCTATATAAAAGGGAACACTAAGGTGGATGTCCTTCTTGATTATAGAACTAAGAAAGGGTTTGCCGAAGGGGCCAATTTTTATTATTTCGCCGATGATCTGGGGCTGGAAGGTCTTGGGAGCGGGATTTTTAGGGGATACTATGTGGAGCAGAATGGATGGGGTACATACGACAAAACGGCGTTCAGAGACGAAGAGGGAACGGATCCGAAACTTCGCAACAGGTTCCAGTGGCAGCACAGAGTCGATTTTGATGAAAATACGCTCGGCCTAATAGGTATGAACAAGATAAGCGACAAATATGTACTAAAGGATTATTTCTACAACGAATATGAAGAAAACAGCCAGGACGCGCAAAATTATGTATATTTTACGACGGGACAGGAAAATTTCATTGCGAGCGTGCAGGCAACTCCGAGAATAAACGATTTTTATACACAGGTGCAAAAACTTCCGGAAGCCGAGATAGTTGTTCCAAACCAGAGACTTGGCGAAACATCTTTTTTCTATACTTCCGAAACTTCCGCGACATATTTTGATAAGGAGTATGAGGACGGAAGCTCAAATCCTTCCGAACGTGTGGCGCGATTCGATACATGCCACAGGCTTTCTTATGTGGAAAAATTGGGCTGTATGCGGGTTATCCCGTACGGGGAGTTCCGCGAGACCGCGTATAATAGAAAACGTTGGCAGAGTGAGGGCGCGTATGACCGCCAGACCTTCGGTGGCGGCCTTGATACCTCGACACGATTCTACAATTTATACAATGTAAAAACAGATTTCGCGGGAATGGATATAAACGGGCTTCGTCATATTGTTATGCCGGGTGTGGAATATTTTACACGGCATCAGCCTACGATAGGACCGGACAGCCTTTATCAGATGGATGACGTGGATGCGATCAGTAAAAGCAACGGGATGACGTTTTATTTGGAGAATAAATTGCAGACCAAGCGCCACGCAAAAGACGGAAGTCTCTATACTGTCGATTTTATCCGGTATATTTTTAGCACCGACTACTATTTTTATATGAAAAAAGACGAGTGCGCGTTCGAGAGAAAGAGCGCATTGCTTGACAATATGAAGATGCAGGGTGATTTTAATCCGTATGAATGGTTATACCTCAGATCAGAGATGGAATTGGTGCCGAATAATCAGTCGGTTAAGACCGGTATAGCCGAATTTACCGTTACGCCGCCGGGAAAACGGTTTCATGCCACCTGCGGTTATAGGTACGAGAAAAAAGCGGATGATCCCCGTAACCAGTTTACGTTTGATACAAGCTATATTTTGAGTCCTAAATGGCGGTTTGACTGGTATGAAAGAGTCAATTTCCAGGATAATAATATCGAATATCAGCAATATACAATCGTAAGGGATCTTCATTGCTGGGAAGTGGAATTTTCTTATTCCGTAGAGGGAGATAATTTTTTCAAAGACAACTATACGGTCTGGATAGCATTCCGTATTAAGGCGTTCCCCGATCTTCAATTGGGGCTTAACCGAGGATTTTCCAACCGGCCGGCCGGTTCATCTATCGACCATTGATTGGGCCATTTTCCCGCTTGTAACTTGCGCACACAGTTGATATAATCAAACGATAAATTCATATATTGTTATAAACTATTATAAGTAATAATAATATGTCCGGGGGAAACCATGAATATCGCAATCATAGGGGCGGGATATGTCGGCCTTGTTACGGGTACTTGTTTTTCGGAATTGGGGAACAATGTGTTCTGTGCCGATAATGATGAGCGTAAGATAGCGGTTTTGAAAGAAGGCGGCGTTCCGATATATGAGCCGGGACTAGAGGAATTGATTCGGAAAAACATGACGAAGGGGCGGCTGAAATTCACGTCGGATATCAAAGAAGCGGTTCGTGCGGCACAGGTCGTATTTATTTGTGTGGGAACTCCGTCCAGAGAAGACGGTAGCGCGGACCTTACTGCGATAGAAAAGGTCTCGAAGGCAATAGCCGAAAGCATCGATTCATATAAGCTGATAGTTGAAAAAAGTACAGTACCGGTCGAGACCGGGGAATGGGTTAAGAAAACCATCAACACTTTCAAAAAGAATACCGTTGAATTCGATGTCGCCTCGAATCCCGAGTTTTTAAAAGAAGGGTCGGCCATTGAGGATTTTATGAAGCCTGACAGGGTGGTTGTTGGCGTCGAGTCGAAAAAGGCCGAGGAAATATTCCGGGAACTTTACGGACCGCTGGGGACAAAGATAGTAGTTACGAATATTCAAGGCGCCGAAATAATAAAACACGCCTCTAATTCATTTCTTGCCATGAAGATCTCGTTCGCGAACGCGCTTAGCAATATCTGCGAACGTACCGGTGCCGACGTGAATGCCGTCGCGGAAGGGATAGGTCTGGATAAAAGGATAAATACGCATTTTCTCAAGGCGGGTATAGGGTTTGGAGGGTCGTGTTTTCCGAAGGACCTTAAAGCGTTCATTTATATCGCCGAAAAACTCGGTTATCCGATGCATCTTTTGGAAGAAGTAGAGAAAATAAACGACATGCAAAAAACTCTTGTCATAAAGAAAATAAAAGAACTTTTGTGGAATATACCAGAAAAATGTATCGGGGTGTGGGGGCTTGCATTTAAACCCGATACGGATGACATCCGATCCGCTCCGGCCATTGAGATAATTAAGATGCTGCTCGCGGAAAGGGCGCACATAAAGGCGTTTGATCCGGCGGCGATGAAAAGGACGAAAGAAGAATTAGGCGATAAGATACAATACTGTCAGGATATTTACGATGTGGCTAAGGATGCTGATTGTGTGATACTTATGACGGAATGGAATGAATTCAAGGAAATAGACTGGGAACGCCTTAAAAATATTATGAAACAGCCGGTGATCCTTGATGGTCGTAATATATATGATCCGGACAAACTTACAAAATTGGGTTTCAGATATGCAGGTATAGGACGAAAGAATAAGGCATGATGAACAGAACTGTGAATAAATTATGAGCATATATTCGGTGTTGAAAACGAAAATAGAAAAGAAATCGGCGGTTGTCACCGTAATAGGCCTTGGATATGTAGGGCTCCCGATGGCGATGGAGTTTTGCAAGAACGGATATAAAGTAAATGGCCTCGATACGAGCGAAAAACGTATTGCGAAGCTCAAGAAAAAAGAATCATATATCAACGATATATCATCCGGCGAGATCGCAAAAGTTTTTAAGACCGGACGATTCAGCGTTACGTTGGATGACAGCGTGCTATCCGCGTCGGATGCAATAGTGATCTGCGTGCCTACGCCTTTAAGGAAGACGTATCAGCCGGATGTTTCGTATATCGTAAGCGTGGGAAAAACATTGGCGAAAAGAGTCAAGCGCGGACAGTTGATAATACTTGAAAGTACAACATATCCGGGAACGACCCGTGAAATAATACTGCCTATGCTTGAAAAAAACAAGCTCGTTCTGAATAAGGATTTTTATCTGGCGTTCTCGCCGGAAAGGATCGACCCAGGCAACGCGAAATATGATTTTACAAATATCCCGAAAGTCGTTGGAGGTTTTACTGCTGAGAGCACGGAATTGGGAAGGATGTTATATTCCAAAGTTGTTAAAAAGGTAATTGGGGTATCAAGTCCTGAAACAGCGGAAGTAACGAAACTGCTTGAGAATACATTTCGCATAGTGAATATCGGTCTTATTAATGAATTCGCGAATCTGTGCCATAAGCTGGAAATAGATGTGTGGGAAGTTATACGTGCCGCCGAGACCAAGCCTTTCGGTTTTATGCCGTTCTATCCGGGGCCTGGAATAGGAGGGCATTGTATCCCGGCAGATCCGATATATCTTTCTTGGAAAGCGCGTAAAATAGGTTTTGAGACTAAAATGATCGACCTGGCAGCTCTTGTTAACAGGGAAATGCCCGGGCATATAGTGGACAGGACCGAACAGATGCTGAAATCCCGCGGGAAAAAGATAAAAGGCGCCAAAGTATTTATAATGGGAGTGACATACAAGAAGGATGTGAATGATCTAAGAGAGTCTCCGGCACTGGAGATAATTGAGAATCTTGAGAAGAAAAAAGCTAAAATAGCGTATTATGATCCATATATTCCTTATCTCGATCTTTATAAGATAAAGGGTTGTTCTGTTGCCCCCAAGCCGGATATCCTGAAAAAACAGGATATAGTGATAGTTGTGACCGATCATTCTAACGTTGATTATGGATCGATTGCCAAACATTCGAGGATCGTGTTCGATACGCGCAACGTATTCGAGAGAAAAGGTATCCGATCCGGCAATGTAATAAAACTATGAACGAAAAAAACATCTATATTCTGGGGATATCGGCGTATTATCATGACGCGGCCGCTGCGCTCCTTTGCAACGGTGAAATAATCGCTGCGGCACAGGAAGAACGGTTTACGCGGAAAAAGCATGACCCGTCTTTCCCTTCCAACGCGGTAGCATATTGTCTTAAAGAAGCCGGAGTGTCGATCGGAGATGTTGCAGTCGTTGCTTTTTATGATAAACCGTTCCTAAAATTCGAAAGACTTCTTGAGACCTATCTTGCTTTCGCGCCAAAGGGGTTAAGGTCGTTTATATCGTCGATGCCGGTATGGGTCAAAGAAAAAATATTTATGAAGGACCATTTGAGGTCCGAATTGGGGTATTCAGGAAAGATAATATTCCCTGAACATCATCATTCGCACGCAGCCAGCGCTTTTTATCCGTCGCCTTTTAAAGAAGCCGCGATACTTACGGTTGATGGAGTGGGTGAATGGGCAACCGTAAGCTTCGGCACGGGGTGCGGGAATAAAATAGAACTTTCGCATGAGATGCGTTTTCCGCATTCACTAGGCCTTTTGTATTCGGCATTCACATACTATTGTGGTTTCAAGGTCAACTCGGGTGAATATAAACTTATGGGACTTGCGCCGTACGGCGAACCCAAATATGTCGACCTTATTCTTAAACACCTGGTGGATGTAAAAGAAGACGGTTCTTTTAAACTAAATCTGAAATATTTTGATTATTGTACAGGACTTCGTATGACGAATAAATATTTTCACGATCTTTTCGGAGGCGAACCCAGAAAACCGGAAGATAAGCTCGAAGAAAGGCATATGGACATCGCCCGGTCAATACAGGCCGTTACCGAAATGATAACGATGAAAATGGCCGTACATGTCCATCATGTTACGGGTATGGATAATTTATGTCTTGCGGGAGGGGTCTCACTTAACTGTGTTTCAAACGGGAAAATATTAAGGGAAGGACCTTTTAAAAATATATGGGTACAGCCCGCCGCGTCTGATGCCGGTGGCGCTCTCGGAGCCGCGCTTGTGGCGTGGCATAAATATCTGGGAAATGAGAGAAATGTTGTTCCAGAACATGACGCGCAAAAGGCAACGCTTTTGGGGCCGTCTTTCACAGATGACGATATAGAAGGATATTTTAACCGCGAGCATATCCCATACAGACGCTTTAAATATTCGGATATTCCGGATATCACGGCCAAGCTTATAGCGGAACAAAAAGTAATTGGCTGGTTTCAGGGGAAAATGGAATTTGGTCCCAGGGCTCTCGGGGCACGGAGTATTCTTGGGGATCCGAGGTCTGCGGAAATGCAGTCATTGATAAACAGAAAAATAAAATTCAGGGAATCCTTTAGGCCTTTTGCTCCGTCCGTGCTTCTTGAGAACGCCGAAGAGTATTTCGACCTCAAAGCGGAAAGCCCGTATATGCTTATCGTGGCGATTATCAGCGAGGGGAAAAGGCTGAAGATCGACGGGTCTGATAACCTGACAGGCCTCAATAAATTAAAGGCCAAAAGGTCGGTCGTTCCGGCAGTGACCCATGTCGATAATTCCGTAAGGGTGCAGACCGTAAAAAGAGAAGATAATCCACTCTATTACGATGTGATCAAAAGATTCAAGGATAATTATGGATGTCCGCTCGTGATAAACACCTCGTTCAATGTGAGAGGGGAGCCTATAGTTTGTACTCCGAACGATGCGTATAGATGTTTCATGCGCACGAATATCGATTATCTAATAATTGGGTGTTTTGTTGTGGATAAAAAAGAGCAGGATCCGGCGCGGTTAAAACTTGAGGAAGTGAACGAATTCGCCCCGGATTAAAGGATGGAAGGTATAACGAAAAGAAGTAGTGTGCGATCTTGCGAGGAGAAACGCGGCGAAGCAATCTTTGCAAAAATCAAACCCATGAGATGCTCATTATCAGTCGTTCGCAATGACCCGGGAAATGGCAATGTTAAAATTGAGGGATGGAAAACAATATGGAAAAGAACAAAGAAGTTACAATAAAAGACCTTAAACAATTCGGCATTGTGCTGGCGCTGATACTCTGGGTATTCGGGGCCATCCAATTTTTCAAAGGCAGGGATATTTATATCTGGTTTGCCGCGGCCGGAATGGTTTCCGCCGGGATGGCAGTATTCGCCGTCCCGGGACTTAGACCGGTATACAAAGGATTTATAAAGTTAGCACATGCGATCGGATGGGTAAATGCCAGGGTTATACTTTTCCTTGTATATTATCTGCTGGTGTTCCCGATAGGTGTTTTGATGCGGTTGGCCGGGAAAGATTCGATGTCAGCTAATTGGGATAAAAAATCGGATACATATTGGATCGAACGTCCTTTGGTAGTGGATACAAAGGAAAGTTTGGAAAACCAGTTTTAATTTTGGAGAGCAATGGGAAAGATGGAGATATTAAAAGAACTTTGGGATTTCCTGAAGGTCAGGAAAAGATGGTGGCTGTTGCCGATAATAGTTTTTCTGCTTCTTTTAGGGCTTCTGATAATATTTTCCGAATCGTCGGCTGTGGGCCCTTTTATCTATACGTTGTTTTAATTGACGGGAGAACATAATGGATGTTTTGATCACAGGTGGAGCGGGTTTTATCGGATCTCATCTTGCGGATAGATTGCTGGCGGACGGTCATTCTGTTATTGCAGTCGATAATCTGATAACCGGCAGTACGGACAATATCGCGCATCTTATGGGTAACAAGAAATTCGAATTTATCGAACATGATGTGTCTAACTACATTTTTGTAGGGAAAAAGATAGATTTTATCCTGCATTTCGCATCGCCGGCAAGTCCGGTGGATTATTTGACGCATCCTATCAAAACACTTAAGGTAGGTTCTTTAGGTACGCATAACGCGCTCGGGGTGGCGCGTAAATACGGAGCCAAATTTCTCTTAGCTTCGACCTCAGAGGTTTACGGCGATCCGCTGGTTAACCCGCAGCCGGAAACTTATTGGGGTAATGTTAATCCCGTCGGACCGCGTGGTGTTTATGACGAAGCTAAACGTTTTGCGGAAGCGATGACGCTTGCGTATTACAGAAGCCACGGCATTGACGCGAAAATAATCAGGATATTTAATACATATGGGGAGAGAATGCGTAAGAACGACGGTAGGGTGATACCGAATTTTATAGATCAGGCGTTGAACGACCAGCCTATTACGGTTTACGGCGACGGTTCTCAGACCAGAAGTTTTTGTTATGTTTCAGATCTTGTCGAAGGGATCGTGAGACTTATGAAGTCGGATCTTAACGAGCCGGTGAATATTGGCAATCCGAACGAGATGACAATGAACGAGATCGCCGCGAAGATAAAAAATATCACAGGCGCAAAAAGCGAGATCGTATATGAGCCGCTTCCGGTAGACGATCCTAAAAAAAGACGGCCCGATATTACGAAAGCCAAGTCAAAATTAGGATGGGAACCTAAGGTGTTATTGGAAGATGGGCTCAAAAAGACGATAGAATATTTTAAAATGAAAAAAAACGAAGGAAATGGCAGTGCATAGGGAAGTACCATGTGTCAAAGTGTCATGTGTCATATGGGTAGGAGGATTGAGGATTTGTTTACGAGTACGACAGGGGAATAATTATGAAAAAGAAAAAAGCATTGATTACTGGAATTACCGGGCAGGATGGAAGTTATCTTGCGGAATATCTGCTGGATCTCGGGTATGAAGTGCACGGTATTATCCGGAGAGTGGCGATTGAGGACCAATCGCACAGACTCTGGCGCATAAAAGACATAAAAGATAAAATAAAACTCCACTGCGGTTCGCTTGAAAGCTATCCCAGCATATTTAAGATTGTGACAGACGTTCAGCCTGACGAGTGCTATCATCTTGCCGCTCAAAGTTTTGTAAGCTATGCCTTTGAAGACGAATTCTCGACATTGAACGCCAATATGAACGGTACGCATTACGTCCTGTCGTCTATAAAAAATGCTGCGCCTCATTGTCGGTTCTATTTCGCGGCCTCAAGCGAGATGTTCGGTAAGGTTGAAGAAACTCCGCAGAGCGAAAAGACAAAGTTTCATCCGCGTTCGGTATATGGGATATCAAAAGTTGCGGGGTATGATCTCACAAGAAATTACAGGGAAGCTTATAAAATGTATGCCGCGAGTGGTATACTTTTTAACCATGAATCGCCGCGAAGAGGATATGAATTCGTCACGCGTAAAATAACAGCTGCGGCTGTTCAGATAAAATTAGGGGTTATGGACAAATTGTATTTAGGTAATCTCGATGCTAAACGCGATTGGGGACACGCAAAGGAATATGTAAAGGCCATGCATTCGATGATGCAGCTGGATAAACCCGAGGATATCGTGGTCGGAACAGGGGCAACACACTCCGTTCGTGAATTTGCTGATATAGCGTTTAGGCTGATGGGGCTTAATTACAAGAAGCATGTGATCGTTGATAAAAACCTTTTTCGTCCTGCGGAAGTCGAGCTTTTGGTTGCGGACTGTCGTAAAGCGAAAAGACTGCTAAAATGGAAATATAAACTTACGTTTGAGAATTTGATAGAGGATATGATAAGGAATGACTATGACCATTTCAGCAGTAAATTGAAACAATAAAACGGAGAAAAAATGCAGATACCATTGTTGGACCTTAAGGCACAGTACGCTTCTATTAAAACTGAAATCGATAAAGCTGTCGCTAGGGTTGTGGAAAGCCAGTATTTCATACTGTCGGACGAAGTGTCTTCACTGGAGAAAGAGGTAAGCGTATATACAGGAATAAAATATGCTGCGGGTGTTGCATCGGGAACGGATGCGCTGATATTGGCGTTAAGGGCTGTTGGAATAGGGGAAAAGGACCTTGTGCTCACGACGCCGTTTACTTTTTTCGCTACGGCGGAAGCCGCGTCGCTTTTGGGTGCGGAACCGGTATTTTCGGATATAGATCCGGAAACGTACAATATCGATCCGGTCAAAGCGGAAAAAACGATAGGATCCTTGCCTGCGGAAAAAAGGAAAAGATTGAAAGCGATAATCCCGGTTCATTTATATGGACAGTGTGCGGATATGGACGGAATAATGGAGTTGGCTAAAAAGTATAAACTAAAAGTGATCGAAGATTGCGCTCAGGCTATAGGGGCGACATACAAAGGCAGACAGGCAGGGACCTTCGGGGATATTTCGTGTTTCAGCTTTTTCCCGAGCAAGAATTTAGGTGGATTTGGCGATGGAGGAATGGTGTTGTCAAACGATGAAGACCTGATAAAGAGTGTGAAAAAACTCAGGGTGCACGGCAGTGATAAACAGTATATCCATGACGAAATAGCGTATAATTCCCGTTTGGATAGTCTTCAGGCGGCTGTACTCAGAGTAAAACTCAAAAAATTGGACGAATGGCTCGATGGCAGGCGTAAGGTCGCGGAAAAATATAACGCCGCGTTGGCCGGGCTTCCGGTGGTTACTCCGAAAGTCGCAAAAGAGTGCGTCCATACATATCATCAATATATGTTGGCGACGGACAAGCGTGACGCGCTTATGAAACATCTTAACGATAATGGCGTAGCGTCCCGTATTTATTACCCCGTACCGCTGCATATACAGCCATGTTATAAAGATCTTGGCTATAAGAACGGCAGTATGCCAGTATCTGAAAAAGCGGCTTGTGCGGTTTTATCTCTGCCGATATATCCGGAGCTTACCGGCGAGCAGATAAAATATATAACCGATACGATAAAAGCATTCTTTGGGGATGTCAGGTAAAATATGCGCCTGTCTGCAGGGATAGGGCGGCAAGTTAAAATTGTATGAGCTGATAACTTAATGTGTAGTATGAGGATGGAAATGATAAGAAAAGTTTCGATAATACTTCCGACGTTTAATGAAAAAGACAATATAGGTGCTCTTATCGATGGGCTGAGCGATAGCGTCAAGGTTGCGGAACTTGAGATAATCGTTGTTGATGACGATTCGCCCGATATGACATGGAAGATTGCGCAGGATATGCACCGTGCGAATGTGAAAGTGAAACGACGACAGGGTGAGCGTGGACTGGCGACGGCGATCGCTTGTGGACTGGATATCTCTTCGGGCGATGTTGTCGGCTGGCTGGATGCCGACATGTGCCATCCTCCGGCGGTAATGTCCGAAATGCTGGGTTTGATCGGCCAGTATGATATTGTGATCGGATCTCGGTATGTCCCGGGAGGGGCGGATAAAAGAGGAAGATTGCGTGTCATGACCAGCAGAATAATAAACTGGTTTGCCGGATTGATGTTGGGCTTTGAGATCAAAGATTATGACAGCGGTTTTATCGTGATGAAAAAGGATGTTTTCGGAAAAGTGGATTTCCCGGCCGATGGATATGGTGATTATTTTATTGAATTAATGGCTAAAAGTAAAAAGGCCGGATTCAAAATAAAAGAAGTGCCGTTTGTGTTTTTCGACAGGGCCAAAGGCGAATCTAAAAGTGCCGGCACTATATTTGATTTTTGCCGGCTCGGATTCGGATACGTGTGGCGTATTATAAAAATACGGTTTAAAGTACAATCGATGTAGAGGCGGAGGTGGATTATGGAATGTATAAGCTCGCACAAAAAGAATATAATCGCGATAGTGATCCGGAGTAATGAGAAAAGTCGGGGGGTTAAGTTTTTTACGCCTCTGGATTTTTCCCAGCAGGTAGGACTCCTGGGGCATAAAAAAGGCGCCGTGGTGAATCCGCATGTCCATAAACTGGTAAAACGTAAGGTTGAAAGGACGCAGGAAGTATTGCATATGAAAAAAGGGAGAGCCGCCGTATATTTGTATGATGAAACAAAGAAGCATATAGCGACGCGTGTTTTGAAGGCAGGGGATACCATTATCCTGGCGAGCGCAGGGCACGGTGTGAAAATTCTGGAAGACAGTTTGATCCTTGAGATAAAACAAGGGCCGTATGCCGGTTTTGAGGATAAGGAATATATCGCAAAATTTTAAGGAGAAAGATGATTCCAGTTAACGCTCCGTTTTTGGGAAAACAAGAACTTTGTAATGTGGCGGATTGTGTGAAATCCGGTTGGATATCGTCCAAGGGAAAATATATAAAACAATTTGAAGAGGAATTCGCACGTTTTTGCGGAACTAAATATGCGATCTCGACCACCAGCGGGACGACGGCTCTGCATCTTGCTGTAAGTGCATTGGGAATAGGCAAGGGCGACGAGGTTATTATGCCGACATTTACGATGATCGCCACCGCCTATGCCGTTCTTTATACTGGCGCTAAGCCGGTATTCATAGATTCCGAGCCAAGAACATGGAATATAGATGTTACAAAGATCGAACGTGCGATCACGAGGAAAACACGCGCCATATTGCCTGTGCATATTTACGGACATCCTGCCGATATGGACGCGATCCGCAAGCTTGCCAGAAAGTATGATCTTTTTGTCATTGAAGATGCCGCGCAGGCTCACGGTGCCGAATATAATAGTGAAAAATGCGGCGCAATGAGCGATATCGGGTGCTTCAGTTTTTACGCGAATAAGATCATAACTACGGGTGAAGGTGGTATGGTTATTACCGACGATAAAAAACTTGCCGAACGATGCCGGCTTTTGAAAGACCTGGCGCATTCTCCGAAAAAAAGGTTTTTACATACAGATCTTGCGTACAATTATAGAATGACCAACATGCAGGCTGCCGTCGGGTTGGCCCAGCTCGAACGCATAAAAGAATTCATAAAAATAAAACGGGATATGGCTGAACTTTATAGCGAGAAGTTATCGGGTATACCCGGTATTACCCTGCCAGTGGAAGAAAAGTGGGCAAAAAGTGTTTATTGGATGTATTCGATAATGATCGAAAAAGAATTTGGAATGACAAGAGATGAGCTGATGTCCGAGCTTTTAAAGAATGGGGTAGAGACCAGGGCGTTTTTTGTGTCGATGCATGCACAGCCGGTCATGAAAGGTATGAAGATTTCCGGGCTGGCACAAAAATATCCTGTCGCAGAAGAGATATCCGAAAAAGGTTTATATCTCCCGTCCGGTCTAAGCCTTAAGAAAAAAGAAATTATCGCCGTATGCGATACGATGAAAAAACTTTCCTCTGGAGGGTTTAAAAAATAATCGATGAACTATAGAAAAAAGTTATATATATATTACGGTTTGTTTTTGTGCTCGTTTCTGGTGTTATTTTTTATCCCTAAATTGGCGGTGTTTTTTAACGATACGTTTTTGCCGCCGATGACCAGGATGGTCAGATTTCCGTTGGTAGGGCTGTTCTTTGTGATGAGCTGTTTATACGTTCTTTTTTTACGCGCGTATAAGATAGAAAATATAAGCTTTTGGGGCTCAGACTCAGGTTCCGTTTTTTTTCGTACCAGCGGAATAGTGTTTCTGTTGATTTTATGTTCTGCCGCCGCAGTTTTATCCTCGGATCTTTATGAATATCCTATGCGTGCCCGCATGCTTTCGATATACGGACTAAACCCGTATCTGCATGTCCCAAGTGAGGTTCAGCAGGATCCGTTTTATCAGCTGATATTTTGGAAGGATATCCCGGAGTGTTATGGTCCGGGGTGGGTATTGTTAGGGGCGCTTAGTTCGCTTTCGTTCAAAAACAATGTGTTTTTAACGGTTTTTGCGCACAAGTTGTTGTTGATGCTGTTTTTTATAATGAGCGGATATTTTTTTAAAAAGATAGCCGATGAACTTAGACTGGAAAAAGCGGATATGTTGTCGGTGGCGTTCGTTGCGAATCCAATTTTATTGACGATGACGATGATAGACGGACATAACGAAATAGTCATGATAGCATTTTTAATGGCATCGGCTTATTTTCTGCTCAAAGAAAGATATGCATTGTCGCTTGTGATCATGGCCGCTGCGATAAATGTTAAATTTGTTTACGTTTTACTTATTCCGTTCTGGCTTCTGTATATTCTATTTAAAAAGGGCGGGAGCAGTTTGATAGGGCGAATTGTAAAGATCGCGATCGGCGGCATATCGTCATTGCTTCTCACAGTATTACTGTGGAGCCCATTCGGGGTAGAAAGTGTTTCGGCTGTACTGAAATATTATAAGGAACTTAGCAGTAACCTGTGGCCTGATTCCATCCCATATGCGGTGTGTGCATTAATCGGGTTTTTGGGATGTGCAGTTTCTTTAAAAACGGTCGCATATATATTTTCGGTAATTTTTGCAGTCGTGTATTTCGGATCCGTTTTTTGTTTTGTAAAAAAGATAAATGATGACAGACAAATACTGTTCGGCATAGGCGGCATGGTTCTTTTGACTTTACTTTTTACGAATGCTACGCCATTCCAGACGTGGTATGTGCTATGGGCGGTTCCGTTGGTGTTGTTGAGCAGGATAAAGACAAAATTTATTCTGGTTACTTTGTTGACGACGTTCTTAATGCTTACATTCTGGAAAAGAATGTCGGTATTGGCGGTGCCGATGTGGAGCATGTATTTTATAGCGTTAAAGTTCAAAGAAAGCAAAATAGTACGGTTAATTAACCTGGATTAAAAATAGGGGTTTAATAATGTATCTTTCAATTGTGATCCCAGCATATAACGAGGAAAAGAGAATAGGTATGACTTTGGATCGGATCCGTGAGTATGTGGACGGAAAAACATACGGATATGAGATTATTGTGGTGGATGACGGCAGTGTGGACGGAACGGTCGATGTCGTCTGCAAAAGCAAATTATTTAAAACAGGGAAAATTAAAATAGTCAGGAATATTCAGAACTTAGGGAAGGGGTTTTCTGTCAGGGCCGGTGTACGTGAAAGTGTGGGAGAGTATGTTCTGTTTACCGATGCTGACCTGTCTACACCTATAAGCGAAATCGATAAGCTGTTCAGTGCCATGAACAACGGGACAGATATTATTATCGGATCCAGGAACACGGCAGGATCTATGGTGAATTTGCGCCAGCCATGGTACAGAGAGATCATGGGCAAAACGTTTAATGTGTTTGTAAAGAAGATCATGCTGCTGGCTTTTAACGATACACAATGCGGATTTAAATTGTTCAGAGGAAATACCGTGCGAAAGATCGCCGAAATGGCTGTGATAAACGGGTTTTGTTTTGACGTGGAATTCTTGTATATCGCCAGTATCCTCGGGTATGAGATCAGAGAAATTGGAGTGGCCTGGGAAAATTCCGCGGAAAGCCGTGTCAAAATATTGTCAAGCCCGGTTAGTATGTTCGCGGATCTTATCAGATTAAGGATGAGGAAGGAGAAGCTGAAATATGTTAAGTGAGATCCTTCCCGCGGTATTTATGGCGCTTTTTTATGCCTGCGCATGTTTTATATTTTTTAAGCGAAAAGAGTATATCGTCTACTTTATGTGTTTGACCGTCCCGTTATATGATTATTTTCCGGGTATTTTCTATAAGATAAACATGTTTGGGATAGCATTCACTTTAAAACCATATCTATTTTGCGAATTGGTGCTTCTTGGGGTATATGTTCTTGATATGATAAAACATAAGCGAATGATCGAAGAAATCAGGAATATAAATGTCGTTTTTTTCCCGTTGGCTCTATTTGGGGTATTAGCATTATTTTTTACGGCAAAGGAACGAGAAAATTATTTTTGCGGGGTTAATCTGTGCCTGATGATCCTGACGGTAGCGGCATTGCCGTATTTTGTCAAAAAAGTATCCATAAATGTCAACAAGGCACTGCGGTTCCTGATTTTAGGTTTTTTTATCAGCGCTGTGCCTATGATGAGTGCTATTTTTCTGTCAAAGATCGGCCTGTGCGCGGTGCGGTACGATTCTTTCAAGATATATGGCATGACGTTTTCAATTATAGCGATAATTATCATATTTAAATACATCACTGAAAACGATGTGCGAAGGTTTTTAAAAAAAACCGGTGTATTGTTCCTTGTCTTTGTTTTGATATTTTTAACCAGAGCGAGGGCCAGTTGGTTTAGTTTGTTTTTTTGTTTGCCGCTATTCGCTTTTTTTTCTCTAAAATATTGTTTTGCGCGAAAGGACAGGATAGTGTTGGCAAAAACCGCTATGGTTTGTCTTGTTTTAATTGCGGCTTTTTTTTGCGCCGTAAATATAGAAAAAAACATATATGGGGAATTTGTATCGTTGGATCAGATGTTTGATGCAAATAAACATATAACAAACAATGCAGACCCGATGATGTGGGGGATAAAAAATAAGGTTTTAAGGATGATATGGGCCTATTTGGCGCATGAAAGAACAATGGCCTGGCAGAAGGTTTTTAGCATTATGTATCAGAACCCTTTTCTGGGACATGGTCTAATTTATCTGCCGACGCACAATATTTTTATGGAGGCTTTTTTAGCTGGTGGCATCATTGGGATGATATTGTTTGTTTCCGGAATGGTAAGTTTCTGTATTGAGCGTATTCATCAGATGTTTGTCTCCAGAAAGAATTTAGGGATGTATTATCTGAATGGGGCGTTTATGATATGCATTATGGTCTGGGCCATAAATGGGTTGTTTCAGACTAACTTGAATGAATATTTACCGTGGTTTATAATTGCACTGAGTTCATCGGATTTGAACTTATGAGATCACTCAAGCCTTTATTTCTGATAATCGCCTTCATGGCGGTTGCTCTCCGATTATGGGGGATAGGTTTTGCTCTCCCGGATATTTTGCATCAGGATGAACCGATAATTGTGAATCATGCGTTGGCTTACGGTAGCGGTGATTTAAATCCCCATTTTTTTATTATTCCGCCGACCTGCTCATATCTTTTGTTCGTTGTATATGGTTTATGTTTTTGTGTCGGCATTGTATTCGGATTTTTTTCAAATGCTGCGGATTTTGCCAGAGTTTTTTTTGCCGATCCTACGGTGTTTTATTTAATGGCTCGTCTTGTGCTGGGTTTTCTGCCTAGTCTCGGTAGCGTGTTCTTGACGTATCGGATATATATGAGATTTTTCAGCGATAGACGCGGCGCGATGTATGCTTCTTTATTGTCAGCGGTAGCGTTTCTGAATGTCGTTAATGCGCATTATGCATACGTTGACAATATGCTGGTTTTTATGGTGCTTTGTGCGTGCATGATGTTTAACCGTGTGCTGGAAAGACATGACTTAAAAGGATATCTTTTGTCTGCGGCGTTCATAGGGCTGGCTGTCAACGTGAAATATAACGCTGTGATACTTCTGGTGGGATTGTTTACGGCACATATCCTATCAAGGCGTAACATCACCGACCCGTTCACTAAAAGTACGGTTAACCGTTATTTTTTAGGGTCATTCATAATGCTTCCCGTGGTTATTGCTATAACGAATCCGTTCATGATATTCGATGGCGGACTTTTTATAGAACAACTTATGAAAATACGAAGTGAATCTCCGGGCTGGTCTCATCATTTGTTGTACTCTCTTGCGGAAGGTATAAGCTGGCCGATTTTAGCCGCGGCTTTCGCCGGAATAGTTGTTGCATATATGAAAACAGACAGAAGGCGATTTTTTCTTTTGATTGGTTTCCCAGTATGTTTTTATATCCATCTGTCGCTGAAAAGCCAGTTGTTTTCGAGATATGCATTACCTCTCATACCGTTTTTGGCGGTGTATAGTGCGTATTTTATAAGTAATTTATACGCCAGTGTGGTGAAGAAGGGAGGTGTATGGCTGAAATTCACGGCTACGGTATGTGTGTTGCTTGTTTTAGCGCCTACATTTGTTAAATCCGTAAAGGCTGACCTATTGTTTTCTAAACCGGATACACGTAGTATCGCGAGGAAATGGATGGAAGAAAACTTACCGGCTAAGACCGCGGTCGTTGTCGATCATACGTCTTTTCGCCCCGCTATATTTCAGACTAAAGAACAGATCGAAAGCAAGAAGGCTATTGCCGGTACTGAAAACGGATTGGAAGGGATAAAAAACCGTAAAATACAGATGATGTCGGATGCTATCGGAAATAAGAAGACATTTACGGTATATTTTCTGAATCAAAAAGGAAACGAAGAAATGAGATTTTTGGCGCAGTCGCCGACGATAAATCCTTCTTTGGATGAGTTCAAGGAGCATGGGGTAAGATATGTTACCATTAATTATAATAATCGCGACTGGGGAAACGATGAGTTTTTGCCGGAATTAAAGAAACAAGCGGTTCTGATAAAGGAATTTAGTCCTTATAACGATGGCGGGATGAGAATGCCCAAGGATAGAATAGACTACACGTATATGCCGATTTCCGGTTCCGAATTGTTTTCTAGGTGTGCTACCGGGCCGTGTATGGCGATTTATATGCTAAAAGATGAATAATATATCAAAAAAAGAAAACTGTGTTTTTGCGATATTGTTTATCGGTATCGTTTGTGCGGTATTTTTTGATGTCGTTTCATTAAGAAAAACTTTTTTAAAAGGTGATTATCTGCAGCAGTTTTTCCCGTGGTATGAGGTATACGCTTCAAACTTGAAAACAGGGCATCTGACATTTTGGATGAAAGAGATACAATGCGGGTTCCCCTTATTTGCGGAAGGGCAGATAGGACAGCTATATCCGTTAAATGTGCTATTTTTTCTTTTATTACCGTTCAAGGCGGCATATAACTATTCGTTTATCTTTCATTTTATTATCGGGGGAATGGCGACTTATTTTTTTGCCAGAAGAAAAGGCGCCTGTTTATTGGGAGGGTTGTTATCGGCCATTCTGATCTCTTTCGGGAGCGTGTATTCCGGATGTTTTGTAAATATATCCGCGATGAAAACATTGGTATGGTTCCCGTTCGTGTTAATGCTTTATGATATATATTTAAGTACACAAAAGAAGAAATTTATCCTGTTTGCCGGGTTGATCCTCGGCTTGCAGTGTCTGGCCGGTTCGATGCAGATGTCGCTTTACTCGGCATTCTTCTACGCGATCTATTTCTTTTATCAAAATCATGAAAAAGGGAACAATCCGTACTGTGCTGTCAAAGATATCATTTTGGTGGGGATGATTGCTGCTCTTGTTTCTTTGCCGCAGACGGTTGAAACTTATATTTTATCGGGCTTTTCCAATAGGGCGGCGCGAACTGTAGATTTTGCCCTGTGGAATTCGTTATCCCCGGTCGCGTTAACGGGAACGGTACTGCCGTCTATAGGTTCAATATTTTCTCGGGGGAACATGATATATGTCGGGTCTCTGAGCCTTTTTTTTGCCATGATAGCCGTGTGGCTTTCAAAGGACGACCGCAGACAACGTATATCCGTCATTTTTCTTGCTGTAGCGTTGTTTTTTGCGCTGGGGAAATTTAACCCGCTTTATGTGGTGGCTTTAAAAATATCGGGATTTTATTCAATGCGCGCACCATCAAGATTTTTGTATTTTGCAGTGTTTGCGTTAGCTATATTGTCCGGGATAGGATTTACATATTTTCTGAAAAACAGATCGTGCGTGCCCAATCGGATCATTAAGATATTTACAGGGCTTATTTGTGCCACGGTGGGGGTGATTGTGGCTGCCAGATTGACGCTGATATTTTTTGGGGAAAAGATACTAACGTTAGCTAAGGATTATGTATCGATGAATATATACGGCAAACCTTTTCACCGGTATGATATCGACGTATATATGGCTAAAACTGAGGGGATCTATAACGCGATCGTCAAAAACTTCTCGTTTAATAATTTTGATCTATGGATGAGCATATGTTTTCTGATCGGCGCAGTGTTTTTGGTGTGTGTGGGCACAGTATATTTTTTGAGGTCAAAAAAGTTTATAGGAATTATTTGTTTATGTTATGTGGCGGCGGAATTATTGTATTTTTCCAATTTCTCTGTCGGAGTATGGCCCGAACTGGATGATTTTAACTCTGTGTTGCCTCGTGAACAAAAAATATATCAGAAGATCAAGAATGATGCCGATAATTTTAGGATATGTCCTTTTGGGGAATTCTCAAAAATGCCTTTCTGGATAAGGCCCGCGATGAATGCCGTCTACGGGATTGATAGCATATCAATATATACCCCTTTGGCCGACAGTAGGTACTTTTTTATGATGGAAGGACTGGGGACAGTCGATGATTCCATGGGGATATTCCCGGCCGACAAAGGTGCATTATATAAAAAACTTAATATGTTGTCGGAACTGAACGTGAAATATATTGTTTCTACGATGGACTTGAGCGATCCGTCGCTGGAATTTGTCCTAAAAGAAAACAAGATCTATCTGTATCAACTGAAAAAGTTTGTTTCCAGATACAGGTTTCGTACAAATGTCGTATCCGGAAATGCTCCATCTTTTGATCTTTTAGTGGAAAAAGAAACAAGTGGACTCTCTATGCTAAAGATTTTTTCAGAAAACGGCGGACGCCTTGTATTCGCACAGAAGTGTTATCCGGGATGGGAGGTTTTAGTGGATGGCCAGAAACAAGTCCCGGAATTTTCAAACGGAGTATTGCAGGGTGTTGTTTTATCCGGCGGTGTGCATAACGTTATTTTTAGGTATCGGCCGATATGTTTTAATGTATTCTTTCCGATATCTTTAACGATATTTATCGTCGTAGCGCTATTGGCAATAACGGGGGATCGGAAAGATGAATAAGGATATTGTAGTTAAGTCAGCAGTTGTTGGCTTGTTGCTTGTATTTGCTTTGCTGGTTTTTTCAAGTATTTTCCCGGCTAAGAAGTCTCCCACATGTGATGAGCTTGCTCACCATGTTCCTGTGGCGTACATCCTTTTGACAAAATGGGATTTTAAAATGGATCCCTCGCAACCGCCGTTGGCCAGATATATTATGGCGATCCCGCTTAAACTTTTTTTAAATCTACATGTGCCGGAAAAGAAATCAGACTGGAGACGGGAAGACCGTTCGGAATACGGCCATGATTTTTTCTATGTTTATAATAGCGATCCCGATAAGATCATTCTTTTGGCGCGCACCGCTATGATTTGTGTCGGTATTTTTACGGCGTTCCTTGTTTTTTATGCCGCCAGAAGATTTTATGGGAATGCCGCCGCTCTTTTCAGTCTCTTCCTGTTTGTTTTTTGTCCGAATATGATAGCTAATGCCCAGCTGGCAACAATAGATATGACGGCGTCATGTTTTATTCTGCTTTCCGTTGTTATGTTTTGTGAGTTCGCAGATAATCACTCCCGGATAAATATTATCTTGGCGGGAGTTGCTCTCGGGCTGGCGCAATTATCCAAATATACTTCGATATTCCTGTATCCGTTTTTTTTGCTGATGATAATCCCAAGGGCGTATTCGGATAAGGGGACGAAAAAGATTTTGATCCGGACAATGTATGTTTTTGCAATATCGGTCATGATCGTTTGGGCAGGTTATGGGTTTAACTCGGACCCTATATTATCAGACTCGATGCGTATAGATGAAAAGCTCTCGCTTGTACATAATATGGTCCAAAAAATACCTTTTTGGCAGACGGCGTGGGATCCGGCGCTTGATAACATGTTTTTAAAATGGCCTTTTCCGCTCGGGGCTCATGTAATGGGGATACTGGGGGTGGCACGTCACGGATATGAAGGCCATAGCGTCTATTTTATGGGGGAATGGGGAAAAGGGAGCCCCTTTTATTTTTTAATCGCCTTTTTGATAAAAACTCCGGTGCCGTCGATCATTTTTATTTTACTGGGTATTTGTTTGACGTTTTTTAAAATGCGCCCGGCATGGAGAGATAAATTTTTATTAGCCACTGTCCTGGTGATATTTTTGATGGCAAGTTTCAGTAAGCTGCAGCTTGGATTGCGCTATATTTTGCCGATGTATCCGATATTCTTTATATTGGCCGGAAGGAGTGTCGAGGCTTTTAGGTGGAAGTATTTTAAACCTATCGGGATAGTTCTTGCCGTATGGTATATTTTTAGCGCGGTTAATACATGGCCTAATTATCTAAGTTATTTTAACGAATTTATCGGCGGGCCGGCTAACGGCTATAAATATCTCAGGGATTCGAACCTCGACTGGGGGCAGGATCTGCCCGAGCTTTCGGCGTATCTTAAAAAAAATAAAATAGAAAATATCAAACTGCTTTATTTTGGGACGGCCGATCCCGATAGGTACGGTATAAAATATGAACCGTTGGACGCTAAGGAATATTTATCTCCGGCTGAAAGTATTTATGCCATAAGCGTGCACAAACTGGATACCGTTAAATGGACAAAAGATAAAGAACCTATTGCGAAGATCGGATATTCAATATTTGTGTATGATTGCAGGAGCCGATAAATGGTAAAAATAATAAAAAATCCGATCTTCATTACAGTCCGATAGAAAAGCTATTTATGGCGGTCTTGATCCAAGAGAAACGGAAGTATATTTGCTTAATAACGCTTTGGCCGATATTGCAAAAAAGAAAAATATACCTGTACTGGATTTGACGGATAAATTTGAGGAAAGTTGGAAAAAGGATGCGCAACGTTTCGAGTTTAACGGAGATAATCATTGGAACCCTTATGCCCATAGGATTGTTGCAGCGGCTGTAAAGGAAAAGCTCGAAGAGTTGGGTTGGTACTACTGATTTTGGCCTCTTTTTTGTTTGCCCTTGTTAAAGACAAGCCCTGATATCTAGTGACTACTATAGAATGTTTTTGACATCTAAAGACATATTTGCTATAATTTCAATGCACACAGGCATTTAGGAGCGGAAAATGTCACAAAAAAGTCTTAAGATCGCGTTTTTGCAGACGGGAGATGTCCCGTACCTGGGGATAATGAGCTTGTCCGCTGTCCTCAAAAAAAGAGGGTTCGTAACAGATGTGTTTTGTATCGGTATAGATAACGATATCGAGAACAAGATAATCGGATCCGGTGCGGATATCCTTGCCTGTAGCGCCATGACCCCTACTTTTTCCGGCATACGTAAAGTATATAGCGCCGTGAAAAAGAAAGCCCCTCATATTTATACCATATTGGGCGGGCCGCATAGCACCTTTTTCCCGAACGTTCTTCATGAAGACAAAGACCTGGATGCGATATGTATCGGCGAGGGAGAAGGCGCATTGATAGAACTTGCTACGGCTTTACGCGATAAGAGCCCCAGGACCGATATCAAGAACATCTGGTTCAAGGATAAAGGACGCATAGTGGAGAACGAGATAAGGGACCTTATCGACGACCTTGACGCTCTTCCTTTCCTGGACAGAGACGTGTTCTTTGAGAAGTATCCTTTTATGGCGGCAGGAACGGTACGTTTCATAACGGCCAGAGGCTGTCCCTTCCGGTGCACATATTGCTTTAATATCGGCATGCAAAGATTGTATAAAGGCAAAGGGAACTGGGTCAGATATCACAGTATAGAAAGAAGTCTTTCGGAAATAAAGGATATTAAAGAAAGATATCCGCTTAAGTGGGTCTCTTTTATGGATGATACGTTCAACCTGGATAAAAAAAGGCTGAAAGAGTTTCTGCTTAGGTATAAAAAAGAAATCGATGTGCCTTTTCTCTGCCAGCTCAGGGTGGATGTCACGGAAGAAGAGCAGATAGAATGGCTTAAGAACGCCGGAGTGTCGCGCATAACCATAGGGATAGAACATGGGAACGAGACCGTCAGGAAGAACATCTTGTCGAGGAACATTAGCAACGAACAGATCCTTAACTGCGCGAAATGGATCAATGAACGGAAAGTCCGTCTTACTACGCAGAACCTGATAGGATTGCCGTGGGAGACTGTCGATACGGCGCTTGAGACGATAAAGATAAATGCTAAAATAAAACCGGAGATCGCCAACGTTAACATACTTAACCCGTATCCTGGCACGGCGATATACAGCTTGCTGGAAAAAGAAGGATTATTGGCGGACGATTTCGATTTTAACGCGCTTTTGGACCACAGTAACTCTTATAGCAATTCACACGCCAGGATACATAGCTATGTTAAGAACAAGGTGATGCCGCAGCTTATAAGTTTACGTTGTTTTTTCTCGGTTCTTATCGCGTGCCCGTGGCTTGAGCCGCTCGTGCGGTTGCTGATAAAAATACGATATAACCGGGTCTATGAGTTCATATGGCAAGTGAGCACCGGGACTTTTAGGGTGTCTTGGAAATACGGCGGATGGCGCGACCGAAAAGTGTTGATGAGAAAACTTTTTGCAGTTCTGATCAAAGGATAACGGGAGAAAAGGGAACATGGAGATAAACGAGAACGAAGTATATACCGTGCAGGAGGTGCAGAAGATCCTTAAAGTGAGCCCCAGCACGTCGATGAGGCTCATAAAAAAAGGCATAATCAGAGCCGCCAAAGTCGGGAAACAATACAGAATACTGGGCAAAGAACTGTTAAGGCTGGTCTCTCCGACGTTGGAAGACAAAGTGGGTAAAATATACAATAAAGGACGTCATTGGCTGCATGAGGACGATGATAAGGCAGAGAGCATATGAGAGCCAGAGGGAAAAAGGTATTGGTGACGGGATCGGAAGGATTTATTGGGTCGCATCTGGTGGAAGGGCTTCTTGATGCCGGATATAAAGTACGGGCCTTCGTATTATATAATTCGTTCAATGCCTGGGGTTGGCTAGATACTTTTTCAAAAGACCGGATGAAGAATGTAGAAGTATTTACGGGAGATGTAAGGGATCCTAACGGTGTGAGAAAAGCAGTAGAAGGGGTTGATACGATCTTTCACCTTGCGGCGCTGATCGGCATCCCTTTTTCATATAATTCCCCGGATACTTATGTTGACACGAATGTAAAGGGAACTCTCAATATTTTGCAGGCGGCGAGGATGTGCGGGACAAGAAGAATATTGATCACCAGTACTTCCGAGGTTTACGGGACGGCCAAATATATGCCGATAGACGAGAAACATCCTTTACAGGGCCAATCTCCATACAGTGCGACAAAGATTGCCGCGGATAAGATCTCGGAATCTTTTTACAGGTCGTTCGGATCGCCTGTCACTATCGTGCGGCCGTTCAATACGTACGGTCCCCGTCAGTCGGCCAGGGCCGTTATTCCGACGATAATCACGCAGCTTCTTGCCGGGAAAAAAGAGATCAGGTTAGGATCGACGTATACGACGCGCGATCTTGTCTATGTAAAGGATACGGTAAAAGGGTTTTTGTCCATTGCCCGCGCCGACAATACGATCGGGGAGGAAATAAATATCGCCACGGGGAAAGGCCTGTCTATCGGGAAAATCGCCGAAAAAATAATAAACAGGATAAATCCTAAAACGAGGATAGTGTGTGATAAGGAAAGGGTCCGTCCGAAGAGAAGCGAAGTGGAGCATCTTTTAGGATCCAATAAAAAGATAAAAGAACTGGCGGGATGGAAACCGGAATATACGATAGATAGCGGGCTTGATGAAACTGTAAAATGGTTTTCGGATGCAACGAATGTAAGAAACTACAAGGCGGATATATATAATGTCTGAGCGTATTTTTCTAGATGCCCCGGACATAGGAGTATTTGAAAAAAAGTATCTTTCTAAAGCCGTTGATTCGGGCTATGTATCAACGGTGGGGCCGTTCGTACCGGAATTCGAGAAGAAGTTCGCAAAATGTATAGGAACAAAGAATGCGATTTCTACTCAAAGTGGGACTGCGGCCATTCATATGGCATTATATGAGATGAAAATTGGCAAAGGGGATGAGGTTATCGTGCCTGCTTTATCCTTTGTGGCAACCACAAATCCTGTGCTTTATGTCGGGGCAGAACCCGTGTTTGCCGATGTTGATCCGGACACATGGTGTATTTCGCCACTATCGATAGAAAAACTTATTACAAAGAAAACGAAGGCGATCATTCCGGTTCATCTTTACGGAAACCCCTGCGATATGAAAACCATAAATCGTATCGCTAAGGAACATAAAATAATGGTTATAGAAGATGCAACCGAAAGCCTTGGGGCTGTTTATTGCGGAAAATTTACCGGGGCACTGGGAAATTTTGGGTGTTTTAGCTTTAATGGAAATAAGACCATAACTACCGGCGGAGGTGGTATGGTCGTAAGTGGCAACAAAGCGGCAATAGAGCACATAAAGTTTCTTGTTAACCAAGCCCGCGATGAGAAAAAAGGCTATTATCATCCGGAAATGGGATTTAACTATCGAATGACTAATATTGAGGCGGCACTTGGGCTTGCGCAGTTAGAACGGATGGAAAAGCTTCTTCAGAGGAAAAGAAGGATTAATGAGATATATCATGAAGAGCTTGATGGGAACGATAAAATATCGTTTCAGGGAGAATATGAGGGGGCGAAAAGTTCTGATTGGCTTAATAGCGTTCTGATCAGAGCCGATATTCGCCGAATGATAACGTTATTAAAAGAAAAAAATATTCCGGCAAGGCGGATATTCATGCCAATGACAATGTTCCCGTATTATCGTAATGCGAGGAAAGATAAACTAAGAAATACACTGGATATATATAAGAATGGCATCTGTTTGCCAAGCTCAACGCGGAACAGCGAGGATGATATACGGTTTGTGTGCGATGTTATAAATAAAATACTTAAGGGCGCATGATGAAAAAGAATAAAGATATAATCTTAATCGGTGGCGGAGGACATGCCAGAGTGATAATGGATGCTATCCTGTCGGGCGGAGTTTTTAAGATAAAAGGGATAGTTGATCCCGCGATGGGAAAAGGGACCATGGTTGCAGGGTATAAGGTTTTGGGAGGGGATGAGATCCTTGGGGAAATATTTTCTTCAGGCGTTCGCAACGCTATTGTAGCGGTTGGTTCTGTAAAACCATCAGAATTAAGAAAGAAACTTTATGAAAAAGCCAGGAAGATCGGTTTTAATTTTCCGGTAGTGATACATCCCTCTGCAGTTATCGCACGGGATGTTTTAATTGAGGAAGGAACATTTGTCGCCCCGTCAGCCACTGTAAATACCGGAAGTCGAATCGGTAAAAACGCAATAATAAACACATCGTCGTCTATCGACCATGATTGCTCCATCGGGGATTTTGTACACATAGCTCCGGGGGTTGTATTATCCGGGGAAGTATGTGTTGGGTCGGGGACGCATGTGGGCACGGGGGCTGTTGTTGTTAACGATATTAGAATTGGGGAAAACTGTTTTATATCTGCCGGGCACAGGGTGTCCGTGGATTTGCGCGAGGGGATGAAACATTCCATGACTTTTAGGATGAAGGGAAAGTAAAGGAGAAGGATATGCCAAAAGTGCTATTTATTGCATGCCACCCGGATGATGAGACGCTGGGATGCGGTGGGACAATATTAAAGCATAAAGCCCTTGGCGATGAGATATATTGGGCTATTTTGACCAACATAGACGAAAATAACGGATGGCCGAAGGATAAGGTTCTATCGAGACAATGTGAGATATCTGCAGTGGCAAGAGCATACGGTTTTAAAAAAGTGTTCAAACTTGATTTTCCGACGACAAAGTTAGATGCAATACCCATGAATACCATTGTGTCGGCAATTTCAAACACATTAAATGAAATAAAACCGGAAGTCATATATGTTCCTAATAAGAGTGATATTCATAGTGACCACAAAACCACTTTTGACGCAGTTATGAGCTGCACAAAAACTTTCAGGTTCCCATATATCAAACGGGTTTTAATGTATGAGTGTCTTTCAGAAACAGAATTTGCCCCGGCTATTTCTAATTTGGCTTTTACGCCGAATGTATTTGTAAATATAAGTGCGTACGTGTCAGAAAAAATAAAGATAATGAACATGTACGAAGGCGAAATGGGTGCGTTTCCATTTCCAAGAAGTGCGGAAAACATTGAGGCATTAGCAAGGTATCGCGGGGCGACGGCGGGTTTTTGCGGCGCAGAAGCTTTTGTTCTTATAAAGGAAAGATGTGATGATTAAAAAAAATAGAACAATGATAATCGCCGAGGCCGGTGTTAACCACAACGGGGAGATCGAACTGGCTAAAAAACTAATAGACGCGGCGGCTTTTGCAGGTGCCGACGCTGTGAAGTTTCAGCTTTTTGTCCCGGAATTATTGGTTTCTCCGAAAGCCCAGATGTCATTATATCAGCAAAATAATATGGGAAAAAAAATGTCCCAGATGGAAATGTTAAAACAATATGTATTTGACGAAAAGATTTTAATAAAACTGATAGAATATGCCAAAAAAAGACGGATATCTCTTTTGATAACCCCGTTTGATAATGAAAGCCTGAAAGTGGTCAAACGGCTTGGGCGGCCATACATTAAGGTTGATTCCGGCGCTATAACAGATCATCCATTCCTTGAAAAGATAGCCAAAACAGGCATCCCGGTTATATTGTCTACGGGGGCTTCGACAGTAAAAGAGATAAAAGAAGCGGTGGCGGTGATAGAACAATATCACAGGAAGATCTGTATACTCCATTGTACTTCATTGTATCCCTCCCCGTATAATAAAATAAACCTGAATGCAATTGTTACAATGATGAAAGCATTTAAATATCCGGTTGGATATTCAGACCATTCTATCGGCATTGAAGTAGCGATAGCTGCCGTTGCTATGGGGGCTAAGGTTATAGAGAAACATTTTACACTAAATAAAAAAATGAAAGGTCCGGATCATAAAGCGTCGATAGATCCGTATGAACTGGTCGCAATGGTTAGAGCTATAAGAAATGTGGAAGATGCATTAGGATCTTTTGAAAAAAAACCTTCACCGGATGAAAAGACAGTGATGAAAAATGGGAGAAGAAGCATTGTTGCTTTGCAGAATATGGATAAAGGCACGATTTTGCGAGAAAAAGATCTGGCTGTTAGGCGTCCGGGTACCGGTATTTCTCCGAAATATTTCAAGAGGGTAATTGGTAAGGTTTTATTACGTAAAGTTGATAGAGATGAACCTCTAATGTTGTCACATATAGGAGATATCTGAAAATGGATAGTTTACTGATCACAGTGCCGGTCTCAAGTCCCTTGCATCCTCAGGCGATGTTGCCTTGTTTGCAAGCTTTTTTGGAAAAAAAGGGTTTTTCCGTTAAGAGCATAGATTCAAATATTGATTTTTTTTGGTATATGCTGGGCAAAGATTATGACATATCGACGCTTAAGGCATTCGATGAAAGCCCCATTAACGTATTGTCATTTTATAATAAGATGGAAAGTGATCTCGCTAAAAAATCAGTTAAATATAAAGGGTGTAGGGTTGGGCTTCGTAGTGTGAAAGTTTGTTATAATAGAACTTCTTTTGAAGACGTGGCAAAGGCGGTATATGATACCGAAGCCAATCCGTTTATTGAATATTATGACCAGCTTATAGAAAAAAAGATAGCACCTGAAAGTCCCAAAATAGTTGGGATTTCCATAACTTTTCAAGATCAGATCGTCGCGGCATTTACCTTAGCGCGTATGCTTAGAGAGAAAATGCCTTCGGTAAAAATAGTTCTTGGCGGACAAATGATTACGCGGTGCCATGACACTCTTTTTGGTTCCGACGAACTGAGAACATTTTGGGACTATCTTGTGTTATGGGAGGGGGAAGTGCCGCTATGGGATATACACGAAGAGATCATTAACCATAAAGAGGTGGAGTATATAAACGTGTTGGTAAATGGGAAACCATTCAAGGGTATTGACAGAAGCAAAAAAGGGCTTTCGGCGAATGAACAGTATCCGCCGGTTTTTAAGGATATAGAGTTCGATAGGTATTTTTATTCTGATTTTCTTATACCGATACAAACATCGAGAAGCTGTTATGGCAAATGTGAGTTTTGTGCTATTCCCTTTGGTGCAAATTCTAATTTTAGGACAAAAACTGCCGATCAGTTATTGGAACATGTAATGCGGATAAAAGAAGAAGTAAAGGCCAAATACGGGCGAGATGCCATATTCTTTAAATTTATGGATGATACTTCTTTGTCGAAAGTGCTATTCGAATTTTCAAAAAAAGTGGAAAAGATGGAAGTGAATATTAAATGGGAAGCATTTGTGCGACTTGATGAGGATTATGCGGACGACGAATTTATGGCCCAGCTTTACAGGGGTGGCTGCCGGAAACTTTGCTGGGGTTTAGAATCCAGCGATCCCGATATTCTTGAAAAGATGAACAAAAAAAATACCAATAATCGGAGCACCAGAATTTTAAACGCTTCAGCGAAAGCGGGCATTCTGAATTTTTGTTTCGTCCTTGTGGGCTTCCCGGGCGAGACACAGAAACAGAGAGATAATATGACGGAATACATTATAAACAATCCGGACGTGCATGTTTTAACGATATCGACGTTTGATTTTACGAGGTTTTCAAATATGCACATAAATTATTCATATCCAAATAAATACGGCCTTTTTAGCGAAAAAGCTCAAGGTTTTGAAGTCAGGTTGCCATATGTAATTGATGGGTCAGATAATTGGAAGCATATGATAGTTACACAGGCTCATGAGATGCTTTTTAAAATAATTTCAAAGCGCCCGGATATCGGTTTTATGAGCTTGTTTCCGGATCAGATCAGAATGACGTATTGCGATATTTTTGGGAATGGATGGGGAAGGGAATTTGTAAAAAAATATGGTGAAGATAATATCAGATCTTTTTTAACCGGAACGGAAGATTTTATTAAAGCTTTCAAGGATGGGGATGAATTGGATGTGTCAAAATTACCCGAACCTATTCTGAGGGAATATCATCGCGAAATAGAAGATTTAGAGGCGATCAGACAAGCTATTGAAAGAAGAAAAGCCTATGAAAATAGGCGGATGGATCAGGTATGAATATAGAAAAATATATATTGTCGAAGAAGACTGTTTTAGACAGCGCATCACAGTGCCAATGGAAGGCGCGTTTAGACACGAAAATGGGATTTTTTAACGGAATTAAAGAGAAACCGCATGAGCTCTATCAATATTTTGAAAGAAGAGTGCGAACCGAAGAATTAAAAGCTTGGTATAGCTCTCCGGATCCCGGTGACCTTTTCCAGGGAACATCTATATCGTCGCTGGTTATCCCTGCAACATTCAAAAGGCCGTTGGAGATAAAAGGAGTAGAACAGCTGGTAGAGGAGATAGCGGATTGCTATATCAGGTATCACGATAAATATGCTAAAGCCGTAAGTGATGCGATTGTTGAGAGCGTTGAGGGATGGATAAAAGAGGGGCTATTTTATGGAGTTGTTTTGCCGTCAAAGATCATTTCGCAGGCTTTTGATCTAGCTGTTGACACTCGGTCACTGGTAGTTGATATCGAAGGTGACGCGATCGATCCGCATGAAATTACCTCGTATCCCGCAGAGATAAGAGAAAAATATTTTAACTCTGTAAGGCCTGGTATTGAATGTTTAAGCGACATGAATATTAGCAGACAGGAGTTTGAGGCGAGTTTAATTCTTGCCGATGTAAGCAAACCAAAAATACAAAAGTATAAAGGAAAGGCGCTCTTGGGCCCTATTAAATGTAACGAGATCGCGGCATATATGGCGCAGGATATAAAAGCCCTGATACGGTCTAAGACGAAAGGGAGGATTTCTCCGCGCAGTTTTGAAGTGGTCATATATGATACCGATACACCATATACATATCATCATGTAATGGAGTATAACGGTGATCCAGACGCTCCCTGTTTACCCGGATTGACGCTTCTTGGAGCCAGCGGTTCAATAGATGCTTTTAGATGGTTGTATGCGTATAGAGTGAGCCTTGTTGCGCAAAAAATGATGAAAGGGTCTTTGTATTCGCAGTACAAGGCATCATTTACGCCATTTGTTTTTATGGGAGTATTGGTGCCACGTGATGCGGAGATACTTATAGATATGAATGACCTGGATCTATTGCGCTACGAAGGTAATATTTCACCAAGAGTTGAGTTTGGATATCTTGCGGAAGAGATGATGAATTATATTAAAAGGGGTAAATAAATGTGTACCATCGGGACCGATCGGTCGTTAAATATTATTTTTAAGAATCGGGACAAAAATATCGATACTACAGAGGAGGTTATACACGGCAAAGGGTTTCTTGCGGTAAGGACCAAAGGCGCCGGATATTACAGTTTGGGTTTCAATGATATGGGTTGTGGGTTTGTTAGTGCGGCTGTAAATTCCCCGGAATGGACGTATTTGGCAGAGAATGGGAAGGCCGAAGCCGCCAAAGAGCTGGCACAAAAAGAAAATGAGGGACTTGTGTCCCCGACGGTTATAGTTTCGTCCATGTTGTCGGAGATCAGTACGGTAGATGAATGGATAAATAGTATTGAACGGCAGAAAGTTGCATATAAGGGTTATAAAGTATTAATGGCGGATAAGTGCAAAGCCTGCATAGTTGAAACGTATAAAAACAAAGTGGTTGTTACCGATTTTCCGTCTGGCAAGGGGGAAAGTACCAATCATTTTTTTAATATTAAATTTGGTCCGATTAAGTATGAAGATTATCCCAGTTCCTTCGACAGGTATAAATATATAACAGAGAAAATGAGATCTGTAAAAAAGATAGAAGATGTATTTTTGGTTTTAAATCCTAAGGATCCGTCGGATAGAGAGCGTATCTGGAGATCTGGTAAAAACGGAAAATTTTTTACTATTTCTTCAAGTGTGGTTGATTTGAAAAGGAAATGTTTGTATTTCCTGAAAAATGGCGAAAATCAGTATAAAAAAACTTGTATTCAATAGGAGGAATCATGAATAAGGGATTACACACAGATGTGTTTAAAGGAAATGCCAAAAAGATCGAGATGTCACGGTATATAGATCTTGATATATACCACAGAGTTGAAAGAACCCATCCATTTTATGTTGAGATGGTCGGCGAAATGTGTGATCAGATCTCGAATAATGTAGAAGCGGTCGCTCAGCCAAGGATACTTGAGATAGGTGCGGGAACCGGGCTTCTCACTGCCGAGATATTGAAGCTCGGTAATATGAGAATAGATGCGGTAGAGTTGGATGAGGAGTGTTGTACCATACTTGAGAAATATGTGAGTGATCCCAGATGTAAATGTATTTGCGATAACGCGGTCACCTTTTCAGATACCGAAAAGTATGATGTTGTAGTTTCGTCTTTCGCCCATGATCATATTCATTATGATCAAAGATATGATTTTGCTAAGAATATTAAAAAGAATCTAAAACCGGGAGGCGTATATATAATGGGCGGCGAAGTTCTGCCATATTATACGAACGACATTGAGAGAGCAAAAGCCCTGTACGATTATCATGGTTTTATTGTAGATAAAGCTCTTAGAGACAGAAACTTTGAAGTGGCGCAGATCGAGATAAACGCGTTAAAGTCAGGGTTGGATATGACGGGTGATTTTAAAAGGCATGAGGCTATGTTCGAGGAGGAAATGGGTTCCTCCGGGTTGAATATGATTGTTAAGAAAAAAATAGGGCCGGTCGATAAAAATACGGTCGGCGGAGTTTTTGTCTATGTATACCAGAAATAAAAAGGATCTTGATATTGCCATAAAAAAGATATTTGCGGAGACGTTTAACATCGCGGATGTCAGCGACGATGACTCTATAGAGACGATATCTTTGTGGGATTCTATGGGGCATATGGAGCTGATCTCCAGGATAGAAAACGATTTTAATGTTCGCATTGATCCGGAGGATATTATTAAACTAGTATCAGTAACGAGTATAAAAGAATTCTTGAGGGGGAAAGAATGATTGGAACTTTTTATGAAAAGCTGATGGCCCCGTTTTTGAGATCTACCCGTATATTCTATAAGTATTTCGACGAGGAATATACATATGGCCGGGCTTATTCCCTGATGAAGATAATAAATCATACGCTGAACCGTAATAATAAAAACCGTAAAAAGATAGTAGTATACGGGGGGAAAAGTTTTCCGGTATATTGCGCGATTTATAGCATTATATTGTCGGATAATGTGTGGATACCTATAACGCCGGGCATTCCGCCGGATAGACTTATGGCCATGATGGAGTTGCTTCATCCGGATATTTTTTTATATGAAGAGGAGATCCCTCAAGGGGTTGTCGAATCTGCGGGTAAAATCAAAATGGAAGTTATATCTTTGACTGATGTGGCGGAACGGAAAGAAAGTATGGATTTCGAAATGTGTAAATATTCCCCGAACGATTGGGCATATGTGATGTTCACTTCCGGGTCCACGGGTGTTCCTAAAGGCGTTCCGATGACCCATTTAAACTATATAAACTTCATAAATAATGCGATGGAGATATTACCTTTTCAAAAAGGTGAGATTTTTTCGGATTATCATGATTTTGCGTTTGATATTTCCATATTTTATATTTTCTGTGCGCCGCTTACCGAGGGTACTATTGCGCCGATAAGGAAAAAAGAAGAGCGCATGTTCCCGCTCAATCACATACAAAAGAACAAAATAACGGTATGGTCGTCGGTTCCGTCCGTAATAGCCTGCATACAGCGGCTCCGTCCCGCGGGCAAACTTGAAAACAGTATCAGGATAATGTTTCTGTGCGGAGAGCCCTTCAGCCTGAGCATATTAAAATATTGCTATGAGAATTTAGATATCAAGGAAGTATATGATTTTTATGGTTTGACCGAAACCGGTGTTGAGAATTTTTACCATCATTGCTCTATAGACGATCTTGAACGCTTTAGGGAAAAGGGATTTGTCCCAATAGGCAGGCCATTGAAAGGGAACGATATAAAGGTGACGGAGGAAAAAGAATTGCTTTTGAGCGGGTGCCAGGTGACGCCGGGATACTTAGGTAACATTGAACAGGGGCGTTTCGAGACAATAGAAGGGGATCGCTGGTATCACACCGGTGATATAGTTGAAAAATTTGAAGATGTTTATTTTTGTAAAGGGCGCATTGATTCCCAGGTGAAAATAAGCGGACATAGGATAGAGCTGATGGATATTGAGGTGCATATAAAACAATTTCCCGGGATAAAAGAGGCGATATGTTTTGTGACCGAACAGACGATGGGTGTGAAACGGTTGGCATGTGCTGTAGAAACACAAGATCAGGCCGATACAGTTATTCCAGGGCTCGAAGGATGGCTTAGAGGCAAACTGCCGGAATATATGGTTCCCAAAGTGATACATCATATTAAGGCGATGCCTACTAATAATAACGGCAAGATAGACAGAAAAGCTATTCGGGAGATGTTTTCCCAAGGTGCGCGGTGAAATAATGCCTAACGGTAAACCGATCGAAATAGCGTGTGTTCAAACGCCCAAAGAATTAATTGGGATCAAAGCGGGAGTGCAGGCCCTTTTCTTTGACGTTTTTGGGAAACGTTTAAATGATAAAGCATGGGAACATTATTATCTGAACTCTCCGTATGGTAATGCTGCGGTGTTTATTGCGATGGTTGGGTCGAGAATAATCGCACACGGAGGTATAATTCCGCAATTATTGGGTTCCGTAACGGGCGAAAGTATTCCATATTATCTGCAGACGGCTATTATGGTCGATGAAAAATACAGAAACCTTATCGTATTTAAAAAACTCATGGATGCGATACATTCATATGTCGAAGCGAAAAAGACCTTTGTCATAGCTTTCCCTAATGATCATTCGTTCGGGCCATTCGTCAAACTTCTTAAATGGAAAAAAATCACAGAGTACAACATATCGCAGTATGAAGAATGTAATTCAAACTGTTCCGGGGCGACGGGTAGCGCGGGGGAGTATAGATATGACATTAAGATCGATAGACAATTTCTTTCCTGGCGCGGAGAATTAAATGGTATTAAAAAAGAAGAAACATCTAATTATAAAATGATCTGCAAAGAATATGAAGGAGCGCTTGAGATATTATATGTGGATGGGCACGGAATTGATTTTAGGGAGATCATGAAAAGAACGGCGCATAAACGGATAAATATACCGGATTGTTTCTTGCCGTATGGAAAAATGGACGGGCTGATACGCGTAGGACAGGTTGGCATACCGCAGAGGTTTTGCGCATATCCGGGAGAGTCCGATAAAATGAAATATTCCGATATCAAACCGTCATTATTGTTATCGGATGTTTTTTAAGGGGGATTGAATGCGAAAAAAAATAGTGGCATTATCGGGCATACGTTCAGAGTATGATATATTGTTTCCGGTCATAGAAGCCATAAAAAGTGATGATGCTTTTGACGTTTCAATAATTGCCTGTGGAGCGCATCTTTCAGAGAGTTTTGGATATACCGTTAAAGATATTGAAAAGGATGGAGTCAGGATAGATGCCCGTATAAATAATCTTTTGGATAGTGATAGTGAGATTGGTAAGGCAAAAGGAGCCGGTTTGTTAGCGGTAGGGCTTAGCGATGTGCTCGATAGGCTTAGGCCGGATTATTTAATGGTTGTAGGAGATAGGGAGGAATCGGTTATAGCAGGAGTTATATGTACATATTTAGGTATACCATTTGTGCATTTGTGCGGAGGAGATAGAACGGATCCTAAAGCAGGAGATGTCGATGAGCCTATCCGACATGCTGCCTCGAAAATGGCAGCGCTCCATTTTACAATGAATGAGCAGCACCGGGAAAGATTGATCAGGATGGGTGAGGAGCCATGGCGTGTTCATAATGTCGGAGATCCTGGGTTGGACAGGTTTGCTAAAGTAGAGAAAATGGAAAAACATGAGGTTTTGGGATATTTCGGTTTTAATGCAATCCCGGAGAAGCCCCTTATTCTTGTATTGCAGCACGTTATCAGCGGGGAGGCGGAGAAAGCACATGAACAGATCGAAGTTACCCTGGAGGCTGTGACAAAATTAAAAGCGAATTGTGTGATCAATTATCCGAATAGTGACATGGGAAGCCGTGCGATCATAAACGTTATAGAGAGTTATAGAGAATATCCGAATGTGAAGATAACTAAAAATATCCCAAGAAAGGAATTTGTAAATTTATTGAGGAATGTCGATCTTGTTGTGGGGAATTCAAGTATGTCTATTTTAGAAGGATGCTTTTTGAGGTTTCCCGCAATAAATGTCGGTGAAAGAAATCAGGATAGAATGAACGGCGGAAATGTTGTTTTTGTCGAAGAGAATTTCGCAAAAATAAAGGAAACAGCCGAGCGAATATTATCGGATAAAGTGTATTCCGGAGAGCTTAAAGCATGCCGGCCGGTATATGGTGACGGGAATGCTTCAAAAAGAATTGTAGAAATACTTAAAGGGATCCCGAAGACGAGAACGGAATTACTCGCAAAAAGGATGACCTATTGATCGTTAAGAATCGGAGGCACATAGTGGATCGAAAGAAAGAAATGAAGGAATATATAGACAATTTTAGGGATATGCCGGATCGGCTGCTGAAATATAACGAGATTTTACTGGAAGGAGCGGATGCTACTCCCGAGTGCTATCAAGATACGTTATCATATCGGCGCATAGCCGTAGCACTTACAACGCGATGCAACCTGAACTGCAAATGGTGCTATCGGTTGGATCCGCAATATAAGGAAATACTGAATAAAGAACTTGATTTCGATACCTATAAAAACTTTGTAGCAAATACTAAAGGGAAGTTCAGAATGGTCCACTTTGGCGGTCTGGGCGAACCGACGTTATATCCTAAGCTGATGGACATTATTAAACTTTCCAAAAACCTCTCGGATAAGCTCAAAATAACCACTAATTGTGCAGCGGTGAAAGAAGAAGATATTCTTGAATATGTTTCAGCCGGATTGACGCATATTGAGATAAGCGCGGATGCTTTTGAAAAAGATAAGCTATTGGAATACAGAGGGGTTGATATTGACAATATACATCGAATCGCCAAGTTTATAAAAGAAAAAACCCCGCTACATTTGCAGATCAACTCGGTTGTTTCTACAAAAAATTGCAAAGACCTCATTCGTATTGTTGATACGTTTGAAGATATCCCAAACCTTGATGTGTGGCATACGATCCCTCTTTTTGAGACGGCGCAGATGATATCTCAGAATATCAAACCATTAAGCATAGCGGATTATCAAGAGTTGTTGTTGTACGTTGAAAATGAAATAAAAAAGAAAGGTCTTAAGTGGAAGGTTTCTCCGAACGCACACGGCGTGCGCCTTGATCCGGTTATTGAGATGAAAAGAAGGCGGAATATATGCTTTTCATGTTTTGAGGATCCATACATAAGCGTGACGGGACGATTAAATTATTGTTCCAGGCAGGAATATAGTTCTGTTGCGGATATTTCCGAAGGGTTCGAAAAATCCTGGAATCACCCGGAGCTTTTAAAGTTTCGTAAAGATATGCTGAATGGAAAATATCCGGAATATTGCGGAAGACTGTGTGTGCTGAAAAGGAAAAGTTGAGGCAAAAATGCAGAATATCGATCGATATAAAGTATTGCAGACTTTATCTATAAAGGATGCGATAAAAAAGATGGATGCCGGCGGGATAGGTGTGATCATATGTGTTGACGGCAATGATAATGTTGTAGGGATTGTTACAGATGGTGATTTTCGCAGAGCGGTTCTTGGCGAAGTTAGCCTGAAAAACAGGATAAGCGACATAATGAATAAAGATTTTTTTGCCGTGCAATCGGGGTATACAAAGAGTGATGCCTTAAAAGTGTTTGAAAACCCTGTTTCGGGACACATCCCGGTATTGAAAGGGAAAAAATTGGTTGATATTTTGGTGAGAGAAAAGTTTCTTAGTTCAGAAGGCGTTGATATTTGGGATAAATCGGCGATAAAACAGTTGCAAGCCCCGGTTGTTATAATGGCCGGTGGTAAAGGGACGCGAATGGATCCTTTTACGCGTATTTTGCCAAAGGGGCTTATCCCTATCGGTGAAAAGGCGATGGTGGAGATTATAATGGACGGCTTCGCTAAGTATGGAATAAATGACTTTTATCTAATGGTAAATCATAAAGCTGCGATATTCCGGTTATATTTTGAAGATGCGGCTAAATCGTACACGATCTCTTTTATTGAAGAGGATAGGCCTATGGGCACAGCAGGGGCGCTTAAATACTTGGAAGGCAAGATACAGATGCCATTTTTTCTTATTAACTGTGATACGGTGATTGATACGAATTACAGTGATATCATGGATTTCCACAATGAGGGAAAGTATAAGGTTACACTGGTGGCCTGTATGCAACATCACGTAATACCGTACGGTGTCTGCGAAATAGAACAGGGCGGATGTTTGAGAAGTATTACCGAAAAACCCGAGTATGATATTTTGATCAATACGGGTATGTATGTGGTCGATCCGGATATCATTAGATTCATTCCCGCTAATTCCAAGTTTGATATGACAGATCTAATAAGTGTTCTTAAGAAAAATCGGCAGAGGATTGGTGTATATCCGGTTTCAGAAAAATCATGGAATGATATAGGCCAGTGGGATGAATATAAAAAAACAATAGAAAAGCTCAGGCAGATGTTTTAATAGGCGGAGGGCCAATGTTCCGGGGGAAAAAAATACTTGCAATTGTGCCGGCAAGGAGCGGAAGCAAAGGGTTGCCAAACAAGAATATCAAGCTATTCTGCGGGAAACCACTTATATGCTGGACGATATCCGAGGCCAAGCGTAGTAAATATATTGATGATGTGACCGTAAGTACGGACAGCCCGCGGATAGCGGAAATATCAAAAAAAGCCGGCGCAATAGTACCTTTTTTACGCCCGCCCGAATTAGCGACTGATACAGCGTCGTCTATGGACGTGGTGTTTCATGCGATTAGTGAGTTTGAGAAAATAAACGGGCGATATGAAATCGTATTGCTTTTACAACCGACGTCGCCTTTAAGAGTATCGGAAGATATAGATAACGCCGTGGAACTGCTTATTAAACAAAAGGCAAAAGCCATAGTTTCGTTGACGGAAGCGTTGGTGAATCCTTCGTGGGTGAATGTATTGCCAGCAAATGGGTGCATTAAAGATTTTTTGCACTGTAGTGTCATCAATAAACGGAGACAGGTACTGCCAAAGTACTTCCAGCTTAACGGAGCGGTGTTTCTTGGTTACGCTAAATATTTGAAAGGTACAGGCACTTTTTATACTGCTAAGACATATGCGTACATAATGCCGCGGGAAAGATCGGTGGATATAGATGATATTTTTGATTTCAAACTGGCTGAAATAATCATGAGAGAAAGAATGAAAAATAAAAGGAGAAAGTGATGAAAGGTATTTTAAAAGGGAAAACGGTGCTTGTTACCGGCGGTACGGGATCGTTCGGACAAAAGTTCACACAGACTGTTCTTGCGCAGCATGCGCCCAAGAAACTTATAATTTTCAGCAGGGATGAAATGAAACAGTATGAGATGGCCAAGAAGTTCAAAAATGAGAACATTCGTTTTTTTATAGGAGATGTGCGGGATACGGAGAGATTGTACCGTGCTTTTAACGGTGTCGATGTGGTCGTTCACGCGGCTGCTATAAAAATAGTTCCGACAGCGGAATATAATCCGTTTGAGGCGGTAAAAACTAACGTGATCGGCGCGGAAAATGTTATAAACGCTGCGATAGATAACAAAGTGAAAAAAGTCATAGCGTTAAGTACCGATAAAGCGGCCAATCCGATAAATCTTTACGGTGCAACGAAATTATGCGCTGAAAAGATGTTCGTAGCGGCTAATAACTATTCAACTTTAAAAGGAACCAGATTCGCCGTTGTGAGGTATGGCAATGTTTTTGGGTCCAGAGGCAGTGTTGTACCGTTTTTTAAGGAATGCCGTAAAACCGGGGTTGTTCCTATCACCGACGAAAAAATGACGAGATTCTGGATCACATTAAAACAGGGTGTCGCCTTTGTGCTGGAATGTCTTGAGGAAATGGAAGGCGGAGAGATCTTTATCCCAAAGATACCGAGCATGAGAGTTACGGATCTGGCTAAAGCCATATGCCCCGATTGTAAACAAAAATTCATCGGGATAAGGGCGGGAGAAAAATTGCATGAAACCCTGGTTCCTAGTGATGAATGCATGAATACTCGGGAATATGCCACACGTTTTGTTATATATCCGTATATAGTGGAGCACAGCAAAAAAGACGGTGGGAAAATAATGGGACCGGAGTTTGAAGGATATCGCAGCGATAATAACGATAAATGGCTTACTGTAAAGCAGCTCGCTGTCATGGCGGAAGAGAGAGAATGAAATGAAACGGATTCCGTACGGAAAACATAAGATAGAAGAAGACGATATTGCGTCGGTTGTACCGGTTCTGCGGGACGGCTGGATAACGCAGGGGCCTATGGTCGAAAAATTCGAAAAGGATCTTGCCGCGTATTGCGGCGCGAAATATGCCGTGGCCGTATCTAATGGGACCGCGGCTTTGCATCTTGCCCTTTTGGCGGCCGGTATAGGCAAAGGAGACGAGGTTATTACGACGCCTATAACTTTTCTTGCGACGCCGAATTCTGTATTGTATACGCAGGCTAAGCCGGTTTTTGCGGATATAAAGTCGTCTACCGTCAATATAGATCCTGACGATATCGAAAAGAAATTGACGAAAAGAACCGCGGCCATAATGCCGGTGCATTTTGCCGGACTCCCGTGTGCGATGGGGAAGATAAAAAATCTTGCAGGCAAAAAAAATATTGTAGTTATCGAAGATGCCTGTCACGCTCTGGGTGCCGGATATGTGTATGCCGGAAAAAAAGAGAAAGTTGGGAGTTGTCGTCATTCCGACATGTGTGTTTTCAGTTTTCATCCGGTTAAGACCATAACCACCGGAGAAGGCGGGGCGATAACTACAAATTCTGAAAAATTTTACGATAAAATGATGGCCCTGAGAAGTCATGGAAAATACAAAGATAAAAAAACGGCCGTAAAAGGGCCCTGGTATTATGAAATGCGTGAATTGGGATATAACTACCGGATAACGGATATACAATGCGCGTTAGGGGTAAGTCAGCTTAAGAAAATTGATCGTTTTGTCTCTAAACGTAGAGAGGTGGCATCTTACTATGACGAAAGGTTTAGGGAAATAAGGGATCTGATAGAACTTCCGGATCAGGATCAAGGTGACTCGGTACATGCCAGGCATTTGTATCTTTTGAGATTAAATCTCAAAAAACTGTCCTGTGGCAGAAAATACATATTTGAAGAGCTCGAGAGGAACGGCATAGGGGTGCAAGTGCATTATGCGCCGGTCTATAAACAGCCGTATTATCAGAAGAACGGTTATCGGGCTGTTCAATGTACGCAAGCCGAAAAATATTATGCCGGGGCGATATCGTTGCCGATATTTTACGATATAAGCAAAGAGGATATGACGTATGTGGCTGATACGGTTATAAAAGTGGTAAAAGCGGGATCAAAATGACCAAGAAAAAAGCGAAGGCTCCTTTTTTAACATTAGGAACGGCGCAGTTAGGGTTTGATTACGGCGTAGCCAACAAGTCTGGAGTCCCGGCGGAAAAAGAGGCATTGCGCATACTTGACGAAGCGTGGAAATGCGGGATACGCAGTTTCGATACAGCATCGGATTATGGGAGGAGCGAAAGGATCATAGGGGTTTTTATAAGGGAACGCGCCGTGAGTAAAGAGATTATAGTCGCTTCTAAGCTCCCAAGAGTAAAAGCTCCGACCGGAAGCTCCGAGGAAAAAATATACAAAATAGTCAAGAATCACATGGAAAGATCGTTGAAGGTGTTAGGTCTGGACAAAATGCCGTTGTATCTTATGCATAATGCGGCCGATATGACCTCTTACGGTGGAAAGGTATTTCGGAGCTTGATACGCCTCAAGGAGGAAGGATTGATAGGGACTGTTGGAGTGTCGATATATCATCCCTCGGAAGCGATAACGGCGCTGAAAAAAAAGGATATCGATGTGGTTCAACTGCCGATTAATTTGTTTGATCAGCGTTTTGTCAGGAAATCGCTTGTTAAAAAACTTTGTGATAGCGGGAAGAGTGTGTTTGCGAGAAGTGTATTTTTGCAGGGGCTGTTCTTCCTTGAGGAAAAGGAAGTTCCAAAAAAATTATTTCCGGCCGTGAAGTATTTAAGAAAACTGAGAGAGATGTCGCTTGCCGAAAAAATGGCGATTGATGATATCGCCATGCGTTTCGTTTTGTCCGTTCCAGGTGTTGCCAGTGTGATCGTAGGGGCGGAATCGGTGGCGCAGGTAAAAAGGAATGCCGCTATGGGAGGGAAAGTTCTCTCTAGAAAAATCGGTAAAAAAATAACGGTCTGTTTCAAAAATGTACCACGCAAAATAATGCTTCCGTATATGTGGTGAAAAAGGAGCGACAATGACTATACAGGAATTGTTCGGGCTAAAAGGAAAAACGGCGGTTGTTACCGGCGGGACGGGGAATCTAGGCAGGTCGATGTGCGAAGTGTTGGCGGCGGCCGGGGCCAAAGTGATCGTAACCGGGAGGAATGAAAAAAAATGCCGCGAAGAAGCAGCCCGTCTTAACGGACTATACAATACGGATTGTTGCGGGTATAAGATGGATATCTCGGATATGAAAGACATAAAGAACGGCATGAAGAAAGCGGCCGGTAAAAAAGGCCGCATAGATATTCTTGTGAACAACGCGGTTTATTGCGAAATGGGAAATCCTGAAAGTATGACAGAAGAAGAATGGGCCTATGGGGTTGACGGCACGCTGAATTCTGCGTACAGATGTTTGAAGGCGGTGATCCCGTATATGGGTAATGGCTCAAAGATAGTTAATATATCGTCTATGTATGGAATGATTTCTCCGGACATGAGGATATACAGAGAGCATCCTGATTTTTTCAGCCCGCCGAATTACGGAGCGGCTAAAGCAGGGATAATTCAGCTTACAAAATATTTCGCAGTATATCTTGCCGCAAAGGGTATCGGGGTTAATTGTTTAACTCCGGGGTCATTCCCATCTAAAGAGGTCAGGAAGAGCAAAGGGTTTATAAAAGAACTGACAAAAAAGATCCCGATCGGAAGAGTCGGTGAACCGCATGAACTCGGAGGTGCGGTTTTGTTCCTGTCTTCCGGGGCGTCTTCTTACGTTACAGGTCAGAATATTATAGTAGACGGCGGATGGACAATCTGGTGATAGGCGGTAAATGATGGTAGGGGCTATAATACAGGCGCGTATTTCTTCGGAAAGACTTCCGGGAAAGGTCATGATGGATCTCCCGTACGGGACGGGTATTACCGTTGTGGAGAATATAGTCTCGCGTATAAAAGGTGTTAAAAAAATAGAAAAAATAATACTTGCGACCACCGTACGTAAGGAAGACGATGCGCTAGAGAGGCTGTCTCGCAAATTGGGCATAAAATGTTTTAGAGGTGATAGGGATAATGTTTTGTCGCGTTTTATCGGGGCTTGTTCAAAATATGGCATAGGTACGGCGTTAAGACTTACAGCTGATAACCCGTGTATCGATCCGTCGGTTATAAAAAAGGTTCTGGATAATCATATAAGAAATACAGCTGAGTATACGTTGACCAGCGGGTATCCTCTTGGGACCAATATCGAAATAGTATCATTTGAAGCATTGAAAAAAGTAGAAAAAATGGCTTCCGACAAGTTTTCCCTGGAGCATGTGACGTCATACATAAACGAACATCCGGATAGATTTAAAATTATAAAATTGAGCGCCGAAAAGCGTTTAAGGATGCCGCAGTTAAGATTTACTATGGATACGATGGCAGATTATATATTTTTATGTTGTCTGTTCGGTCTCTCCGGGAAAAAAAATTTCGGGATAAAGGACAGTATAGATATTGTAAAGAAGAATAAGTATTTGACTATGATAAATAAAGACATAAAACAACGAAGCTAATGCAGGGGTCTGATGGCGAAAAAAGTACTTATTATTACGGAAACGGGGACAAATATCGGATTGGGGCACCTGTCAAGATGTTTTGGTTTATATGAAGCGCTTGAGGCCGTGGGTGCGGTGCCTGAGATAATACTGAAACTCGACGGCGCTTTTGAAATATCTTTTGAAGACAAAAATATTAAAGTGCTCGACTGGTGGGAAGAGAATAATATAAACCGGATCGATAATAGCGGGTACGGGGCTGTGGTGCTTGATTCGTATAACGCCACTCCTGGGATTTATGAGTATATGATGGGAGCCGACTTTCCGGTGTTTTTTGATGACATGGGATCGCGATATGAGAAAGGGACGGTGATAAACGGTGCCGTTAAAGCCGAGACATTGGATTATCCACAGAGGGGAAATGTCTCATATTTGCTCGGGACAAAATATCTTTGTTTGCGAAAAGTTTTTTGGGATATTGCGGACAAGAAAAACAAAAAGGATGTCGGTAATATTCTTGTGGCTTTAGGAGGCGGAGATCCACGGGGCATAACAAGGATTGTTTTGGAGGCAATCTCGGAAAATTTTCCTACGATCAGCAAAAATATCGTTCTTGGGAAAGGATCCGCAGGGTATGATGTTGAGAAATATGTTACTGGAAAAGACAAGGTGTTCCAATCCCTTTCCGGAACGGCTATGAAAAGGCTGGAAGAGAACGCGGATATATGTATCTGCGGCATGGGACAGACTTTGTATGAATGTGCATGCGTGGGTACCGGTGCGATAAGTATAGCGATGTCGGATAATCAGAGATATGACGTCGATAGGTGGCGGGATGTAGGATTTATGGAGTATGCCGGTATGTGGTCGGACGGGGATCTTACGGAAAAGTTGATCGGTAAGATAACCTTTCTTTTGGATAAAACAGAGCGAGAGCGAAGATCTTGCATCGGGAAAAAACTTGTGGACGGGCAAGGATCTTCCAGGGTCGCCGGATATATTGTCGAAAGAATATGAAAGGTACGAATGAAATATCAGGAAATGTTGGATAAAAAAATAGAAACGATGAGCATGGGCGAATTGTCGCAAAAAATAGAAAAGCCTCTTTTGAGTAGGCAGATCAAAAGGGTTTTTGAGAATTCTGTTTTTTATAGGGATAAATTCAAAAAAAACGGAATCAATAAAAAATATTTTACTAGCGGGAAAATATCCATTCATGATCTGCCATTTACCGAAAAGGCCGAGATAATCGAGGATCAAAGAACAAATGCACCGTTTGGAAATTTGCTAGCCGTTCCGGCCGATAAAATTATAAGGATACACCGGACATCCGGATATTCCGGAAGGCCTGTTCTTATCGCGTTGACGGCTAACGATATAAAGGATACGCATGAAGCCGGGGCGAGGATGTTCTGGTGTGCCGGAGTAAGGCCGGATGATATTGTTGTTCATTGTTTGAACTATTGTCTATGGATAGGAGGAATAACCGATCATCTTTCTCTGGAAGCGGTTGGCGCTACGGTGATCCCTTATGGCGTGGGCAATACAAAAAAACTACTGGAACTTATGATACAACTGTCTCCGACGGCCATTTCATGTACGCCGTCATATTTGCGTAGGCTTGAACAAGTTTTGGCTGAAGAATTCAGGATGAAACCAAATGAATTGGGTATAAAGAAAGGCGTATTCGGCGGTGAGGCCGGTATTCAAGATCCTGTCATAAGGAACAGTATAGAAAAAAAATGGGATATGCGTGCGATAGACGCAAATTATGGGGTTTCTGATGTTTTAAGCGCTTTTGGCTCGGAATGTGATGTACGTAACGGTCTTCACTACCATGCTCAGGGTATAGTACTTCCGGAACTTATTGATCCGGTAACCGGGGAAAAGCTTGAGATCAAAGCCGGGCAGACCGGTGAAATGGTATATACGAATCTGAAACGGGAGGCCCAGCCTCTTATCAGATTCAGAACGCGTGATACTGTGGAGATCGTGCATGTAGGAAAATGCCCATGCGGACGATCAGGTTTCAGATTCAAAGTTTTGGGACGAAGCGACGATATGCTGGTAGTGAAAGGGATAAATGTTTTTCCAGCGGCTATCCAGACGGTTTTGTTACGGTATCCGGAAGAACTGAACGGTGAATTTGAAATTGTCCTTTCCGGGAAACCTCCGTATGAGAGTCTTTCCGTCAAAGTTGAAATAAGAAAGGATATGAAACCGTGCGATGCCAGGCGCCTTAAGTGTAAAATAGAGAACGACATCAAAGAAGAACTTACCGTAAAGACAGTCATTGAGCTTGTGCGGGAAAACAGCATTCCGAGAGAGGGAGATAAGGTAAAGCGTATCAGAAGAATTTAGGTAAAGGCAAAGGGGATAATATGAGGAGAAAAAATTCAGTTAAAGCGTTAAAGATCGCAACATTCCTTAAGGCCAAGCTTTTCGGCAAGGACGTTGATATAAAAAAAGTAGCGTCGATAGGCGACTTGGAAGAAGGGGCATTGTGCTTTGTACGTAAATTCGATGAGCGTTATGTAGATGCGCTGAAAAAGTGCGGCAAATGTTTTGTTGTCTGTACCGATGAATATAAAGGGAAAATAAATTGCTCCTATGTGGTTTCGGATGATCCCGGACTTGATTTTTCCAGGGCTGTAAAGAAATTTTTTTACGAACAAGATAAAAAAGGGGTAATAAATAAAAAAGCGGATATTGATAAAAAGGCCAGTATCGGTAAAGGCGTGGGTATTGGGGCGTACAGCGTGATCGGTCCGGAAGTCAAGATCGGCGACGACACTGTGATACACGAAAATGTGGTTATCAAAGGCCGGGTAGTTATAGGTAAAGGGTGCACAATAAAGTCCGGTGCGGTTATCGGAGAAGAGGGTTTTGGTTTTGAATATGATGAATTCGGGTCGCCCGAGCATTTTACGCACATCGGAGGGATACAGATAGGAGACAATGTCTGGATAGGGGCGGGATCGACGATAGAGATAGCGCATATAGATAGTACTGTGATAAAGGATAATGTAAAAATAGACGATCTGGTACAGGTGGGACATAATTGTCTGCTCGGTAAAAACAGCATAGTTGCCGCCGGTACTATTATCTGTGGCGCGGTTACTGTCGGGGAAAATTGCTGGGTAGCTCCGAATTGCAGTATAAAAGAGAAGCTAAAAATAGGTGACGGATCTCTTGTAGGATTGGGCTCGGTCGTTATAAACGATGTTCAGGAAAAAACGGTAGTCGCCGGAAATCCGGCTAAGATCCTGAGAACAATAGATAAAAGGTGATATTATGCAGAAAAAAACGCAGGGAAAAGAAATTATATCGGATTTTTTAAAAGAAAAAATGAGCAAAATCGCCGATAAATACGGCAGGGACTCTAGGGAATATAAGGGCTTGGCATTACAGTATGTGTTCGATCCGCGGGAAGAAATAAGCGATTATAAGACGGAGCGGCGCAGACATTACGAGGCGGATATCGAGAAGGACTCAGAGGGTCACGTCCTTAAAGGCGTTGAGCGACTGTATCGGAGGGCGGCGGTGATCGAGCTTACGACCGCCTGTTTTGCGCGATGCAGGTGGTGTCTTAGGGCGAATTATAATCCTTTCACGCTCTCGGAAGATGAGATAGTTCTTGCCGCTAAGTATTTTGGCAATAAGGCAAACCGGGAAAATCTTCGGGAAATACTGATCACCGGCGGGGATCCTCTGGCGGCGCCGGGGCTTCTGAATATCGCGATAAACGCGATAATGAAACATGCGCCCAATATAGAAATAATCCGAATAGGAACGCGGCTCCCTGTACATAAACCATCGGCTGTTTTCAGCGATGATACCAAAAAAGTATTACGTAAAAGAGAAGGGATCAGGCTTGAGATCGGAACGCAAATAAATCATCCGATTGAATTGTTTAAAGAATCTCAGGATGCGTATAAGTATCTGTTGGATTCTGTATCGAAGATATACAATCAGCAGGTTCTTCTTAAGGACGTTAATGATGATATTGATACGTTAGCGGCGCTTTATGACAGTCTGCGCCGGCTTAATATCGAGTCTCACTATATGTTCCATTGCGTTCCGATAAGGGGGATGCGCCATCACAGAACTACTATCGCAAAGGGGCTGGAATTAATAAAAAAGCTTACGTCTTCAGGTTGTATTTCAGGACGGAGTAAACCGATGTATACGGCCATGACCGATATCGGCAAGATCACTTTTTATGAGAATACTATAATAGAGAAAAGAGCGGATCTTGTTTTGCTGCAAAGTTCTTATAAAAAAGAAGAAAGATTGAAGTGGAATCCGCTTTGGAAAATGCCGGAGTCTTGTGAAGTGGATGATGGCGGGTACTTGAGGGTATGGTACAAAGACGCTGAAATGCACAATAAAGGATGGAGAGCGCCATATGCGCTTTGAGGGGAAAGGAATGAAAAACTTTCGTGTTGGGAATAAGTCTGTCGGGGAAGACGCCCCAGCTTTTATTATTGCCGAAATATCCGCTAATCACGGACAGGATTTTGACAGGGCCGTTCGGACGATCGCGGCGGCCGCCGAGTGTGGGGTAGATGCGGTAAAATTCCAGACATATACGCCGGACACGATCACGATGAAGTCTAATGATAAAAGTTTTAGGATAGATGAAAAACTTTGGAGAGGGAAGACGTTGTATGATCTTTACAAAGAGGCCTATACGCCGTGGCATTGGTTCAAAAAACTGAAACGTGCGGCGGAAGACCACGGATTGGTATTTTTCTCCACGGCTTTTGACAGAACCGCTGTGGATCTTTTGGAAGAGATCGATGTCCCGGCGCATAAAATTGCCTCGTTCGAGCTGGTGGACATACCGCTCATAGAATACGCGGCGGGTACCGGGAAACCGTTATTCATGTCGACAGGGATGGCATCGATACGTGAAGTGTCAGATGCCGTGCAGGCGGCCAAAAGGTCCGGCACCAAAAAGATATGTTTATTGAAATGCGTGAGCGGATATCCGGCCAGGCCGGAGGATTTCAATCTCAACACGATACCTGACATGGGGAAGCGGTTCGGCGCTGTGACGGGTTTATCCGACCACAGTCTAGGGACAGTCGTTTCCGTGGCCAGTATACCTTTGGGCGCGAAGGTGGTAGAGAAGCATTTTACATTGTCGAGGAAGCTGAGAACGCCAGATAATTTCTTTTCGCTTGAACCGGCCGAGATGAAGAGTCTTGTGGAAAATGTCCGTTCCGTTGAGGCAAGTCTTGGCCGTGTTAAATATGGCTGTTCGTCCGAAGAAGAAAAGAAGAACATAAAATATAGAAGATCTCTTTTTGCCTCAGCGGACATAAAAAAAGGAGAGGCCTTTACAGAAGAGAATGTAAGATCCATTAGACCGGCAGGAGGTCTTGCACCCAAATATATGCGTAGTGTGATCGGAAAAAAAACTCGAATAGAGATCAAAAAAGGCACCCCGATAACATGGGGCGCTGTACAAAGGTAGTGATATGGAGAAAGCTCCGGATGAACGAGTAAAAAAGACCCTGATCTTACAGGCGCCCGGGCGGGGGATCCTCCCGGGAGAGGGCCCGATATATCTGGGGCCATGGTGTTGCTTGGACAGGGACCGTGCGCTTGCGGGATCCGGTGCGATAACGGTATCTATACCCGGATATACTACGGATGATCTTTTGAAGAACGCGGAAATATGCGAAAAGGCATACACCCATATGCTCGGCGTCCTGACGTCAACGCTTAATGGCATGCACGGTGTGAAAAAGAGTGCTGCATACTGGTCTGTTATGCTCAATCCGTGGCTTATGTTCCACATCAATATGATGCATGAACGGTACGTCAGGATACGGGCGGCTCTGGAGAAGTACGGGAAAGATCTTTTTTTTGATCCTCTCCCGGAAATAAAATACTGTGCACCGGCCGATAACTATGAGTTCCTTGATACACGCGTGGGCAGCGAGGATTACAATCTGTGTTTATCGTCCGTTATCCTTTCTTTGCTGATCCCCGGCAGCGCAAAGGAGATCGCTGCGGACGATAAAGGTAACCCCGGGATCAGGGGTAAAAGCGCGGCAGTTTCGTTAAGATCCATGATAAAAAAAACCGTGTTGACATTACAGCAAAGACTGCGTGGACAAAGCGATATCGCGATGATAGATATGTTACACATGGATTTCGGGGATATGACGAAGTTCAATACGCTCATGGGGGGCGTATGTTCGCTTGACCATATTTTCGGATCGGGGCGGCGCGCCATGCCGGCGCACGATATAAAGATGCGGTCCTGTCTTGAATTCAAGGATCGGGATGAAGACGTTTTTACGGAGTCAGTCAAAAAGAGCATCAGGTTCACTATGCCGCGTTGTTGCGTGGAAGGGTATGCGGATACGGCCGGCCAGGTATCCAACATACGTCGTAAGCCGCCCAAGATGATACTTTCGGATACTGGCTGGTACTTTAACGAAATTTTCAAGTGTTACGCCGCCGAGATGCAGGAAAAGGGAGTAAAGCTCGTTGGCGTGCAGCACGGTGGGAATTACGGGTTCAGCCTTTATCACAGTGTGTTCGCTTTCGAAAAAGAGAATAAATATAAATTCATAAGCTGGGGATGGGGGCAGGGCAGAGAGAACACCAAAGACCTGCCGGACCCGGCCCTTTCCGCTATCGGGCAGGTATCGGCGAAGAAGAACGGTACGGTGCTTTATGTGTCGTTCAATGATCATGTGTATCCGTACTCTTTGTCCGGGTACCCGGGCGCCGACGGCATGGAAAAATATTTTGACGATCAAATGTTTTTTCTGGGGATGCTCGGGGATGATATGAAAAGGAAAGTGCGTTATCGTGCCGCCCGCTGTGATCACGGGAGGGGGATCCTCGCAAGGGTAAAGGCAGTGTCAGACCTTATCGGTTTTGCCGGAGAAGAGAAATGCACCCGCCTGATGGGCCGCGCGAGTATAGTCGTTGTGGATCACCCGATGACCGCGTTCATAGAAGCGCTGGTGATGAATGTGCCGCTACTTCTTTTTTGGGATAGGACGCTATGGAGGATGAACGAAGAAGCGAAAAGATATTTTGACGGGTTTAGGAAAGCCGGTGTTCTTTTTGACGGCCCTGCCGCGGCGGCCTCGCAGCTTAAAGAAGTATATGACGATCCCGCGTCATGGTGGGAAAGGAAAGAGATACAGGAACACAGAGAGAGGTTCGTTAATAGATACGGCCAGAATAACAGGGAATGGGCGGCCATATGGGTCCGGGAACTGAAAGCGCTGTGCCCGGGCACGGACGCAAACAGAGGAGGGACAGGATTTGTCGGTAATAAAATTTTTTAGACAGATATTCGCGAAGGCACCGTTCCGGATCGTCCAATTGATATTTTTCATGATCGTTGCCGGAGCGCTGGAGGGTATCGGGTTTACGGTGTTCATCCCTCTTGTTAAAGCCGTGACTTCACCCGGAGATACGGCCCGATCCGGCGGGGAGATACTTCCGGACTGGGTGTTCTCATGCCTTGGGCCGAATAACAGGCTATTCGTGATACTTGCTTTTCTAATCGCCGTTATCGCGTTCAAGAACATATTCACGTATTTTCAGAGGATATGCACGGCGAAGATCAGCGTGGATTTCGAAGTGGACCTTAAAAAAGATATTTCCGCGTCTGTTTTGGCCTCGGACTGGAGGTTCTACTTGGACCAGAAGTCCGGAACGATAATGAACGCGCTGGGGCAGGGTTCCAAAATAGCCGCCATGGGTTTTCAAGTAGTGTCGCTTTTCTGCGCGGAGGTAGTCAATGTTATCCTCTATTGCATTGTAGGCGGACTTATTTCCTGGCAGGCGTTCCTCATGAGCGTTATTGCCGGAGGTGTATATGTTTTTTTATCGAGGCACATGGTCCGGAAATCAAGATCGATAGGCGAAGAGGGGGTTAAGTATACCAACGATGCCCAGCGATGTATCGTCGAGGATCTGAACGGCATAAAATTCATAAAAAGCAATGCCCTGGAGGACCAAAGAAAAAAGACGCTTTTTGGTTTGATGACGGCGATCGGCACACTTGAGTTCAAAAGGGAGAAATATGCAGCTATCCTCGATACGATGCCGGAAGTTATGATGACCGCCGTCATGTGCGTTGTGTTCTATGTTTCTTATGTGCACCTTAAAGTCCCCGGCGAGAATCTTTTGGTGCTTCTTGCTGTACTTTACAGGTTCAACAGGCGAATAATGGCTTTGCAAACATTGCGTCAGCGCATTGTGAACTATATCCCATTCTATGAGTTGTGTTCCGAACTGGTAAGGACGGCGGGTCTGGCCAGGGAAGTGACCGGAACGGAAAAATTCGATGTGCTCAAGACCGGGATACGTTTCTCGTCAGTGGATTTTTCGTATTCCGAGGAGCATCCCGTACTTAGGGGGATAGACCTCTTTATCAAAAAGAACGAATTTGTGGCGTTCCTGGGCAAATCGGGCAGCGGGAAGACAACTATATTGGACCTTATAACAGGGTTGTTGAAGGCGCCCAAAGGGGGCGTGTCAATAGACGATATCCCGATAGGCAGATACGATATTTTTACATGGAGAAAAAAGTTGGGATATGTTTCGCAGGACCCGTTTTTGGTAAACGGTACGATTGCCGACAATATACGCATGAGCGCTCTTTCAGTGAGCGATGAAGAGGTGCTTAACGTCGCAAAAATGGCGTATGCGGACGAATTCATATGCCAGTTTCCGGACGGATACAGTACGGTCGTGGGCGATAGCGGCATGAAACTTTCGGGAGGGCAGAGACAGCGCATCGCTCTGGCCAGGGCACTTGTGCGCAAGCCACAGGTGCTGATACTCGATGAGGCGACAAGCGCGCTCGATAACAATTCGGAAAGTATGATACAAAGGGCGATAGACGGGCTCAAGGGGCATCTTACGATAATAGTCGTCGCGCACCGTCTTGCCAGTATAAATTCGGCGGACAAGGTGTATCTTTTGCATGAAGGCAGGATCAGCAACAAGGGTACGCTTGAAGAGCTGAGAAAGAATTCCAGTGTTTTTCGGGAGTTGTATCATGGCTGAAAACCGAAAAAACATCCTGTTCCTGGTGCATTCCAATAACGATATGGATTATTTCCTTCCCGTGATACATGGCATGAACGGAAAGGGCGATATGGCTCCGGTAGTTTTCTTTCTTGTATCGGAAGAGGAATCCCATATAAGCGCGGCGCATAAGTATCTTTTGGAGGAGCTGAATGTGCCGGTGTATTCGCTGAAAGGATCCGTCAAAAAAGGGTTTTTCGGAAGATGGTTAACGGTTGTTTCGACCCGTTCTTTGAAATTATCCGGTACCGTGCCGATAAAGATGTTGTGCGGGTCCGGGGATGTGATGAGATCTTTCTGGAAAATGCTCTATATAGTGGTCGAGCGGCTTTTCTCCGTTTTTCCGCAAATGTTTTTCCGAAAGGAGCATATCGCGGAGCTCATAGAAGGGGTGTCCCCGTCCCTTGTAGTTGTCGATGTCCAAAGGATAGAAAAGCATGCTCCTTTCAGCGACCTGAGATCGTATTGCAATTCCACAATCGTCGCATTCTGTAAAAGAAAAAAAATACCCGTTTTTATGATGGAGCACGGGGCGATCAGCATAGTGGATTTCGGCGACTTGAATAAATGCGTTTTTTTTCGGTTCGACAACGAAACATGTGATTTTGAGGAGAGATATTACAGGCCGGATATCATGGCGCTGAGCTTTGACCATGAACGTAAAGGTTATTCCAGGCTCATAGGGCCGGGAACCGTGGTAAAAGCTTTGGGAACTGTACGGTACGACAGGGCATGGAACGAATATATTCAAGGCATTTCGGTCCGGATAGATAAAAGCGGTATCAGAAAAAATAAATTCACGGTGCTGTATGTCGTAGCCCCTCTAAGCAAAGAAGCGAACGAAGTGATGACCCCGGAGATACTTGCAATAGCCGAAAAATTCCCCGAAACGGAACTTTGGGTAAAGCTCCATCCGAGATATCAGTGGGCGATCTCGGACGATATAAGTAAAGGCAGCGATAGAATAAGGTTGTTCCGCAACGACGTGGATATTAATGTTCTTTTGCACTACGCGGATCTCGTCATATCTCCGCTCTCGAGCGTGCTTTTTCAGGCCATCATCGATGGCATACCCGTAATATTGTATGAGAGGTGGAAAAAGTTGATGAATTTTACCGGTAGGACGGCTTTCGAAGATACAGAGTGTATTTTTAGAGCATCCGAGCCCGAGATGTTGTACAATCATTGTTCAAGGGTAATTGCCGGGGAGAGACCCTCAATGAGAGATTTTAGGGAGTTTTATAAGAAAAAGATATCGTCGGGCATTGATATGGACAAGAGCATGGTAGAGGGCTACCTAAAGGCTATTAGGGAGGCTTGCAGGTAAAGATGGCATTGTGGAAAACAGGAAAAAGCATGGCAAGATAATCTGAGCGCTGGCGGGTCTGGGGATACGAGCTAAAACGCTGGTGTTTTTGGGATGTGAAATGAAATATTTCGGTTATGCCGGTGACGCGACCTGCTCGTTTTTTAATTTCAAAGGTGCAAAAAATTGCTTGATAGTTAGTCTCTAGAAATGGGGCGATTTCACCGTGTCAAAAATTAGGTGGAAGGATAGAGGGTGTTATGAATAATAGGCCAGAAATATTAGACATGGTAGTTCCTAATGCAGGTAAAGTGCTCGATGTCGGATGTGCTGAGGGAGACGTTGGCAGTGCCTTAAAAAAGAGGACAAATTGTGAGGTAATTGGAATTGAACTAGATCCGGGAAAAGGTGAGATTGCAAAGAAAAAAATTGATAGGGTTATTATTGGAGACGTGGAAAAGTTGGTTATTGATTTCCCTGAGAAGTGGTTCGATTGTATAATTTTTGCCGATGTGCTTGAACATCTTAGAGATCCTTTGTCGGTTATTACCAAATATGGCAAGCACCTTAAAGATAGAGGGAAAATGATAGTTTGTATTTCAAACGTACGACATATAAGCATCATAGCGGATCTCCTTTTTTGGGGCAGATGGGAATGCAAAGAGTATGGTCTTATGGACTCAGGTCATATTAGGTTTTTTACACGAAAAAGTATATTGAGAATTTTCCAAAACGCAGGGTTTAGGGTTATTTCGAGTAAAAAGATACTGAGTTTGAAAGGTTCGGGAATGTTAAGTAAATTGACGTTTGGTATTTTTGACGAATTTCTTACGGCCAAGTATGTTTTTGAGATAGCTAAAATGGAATCGGTTTTCAAGGGATATAAAAAGGTTGATTCTATAACGCGTGAAGCATGGGGAGAGAACTGGCGCGACATAAGTATTGATAGAGTGATGGAGATTTTTGACTATACTAGGGTGAAAAGACTTTTGGAGACGATCAGGGCGGAATTGCCCGAAAAGGGTAAAATCCTTGAAGGAGGGTGCGGTCTTGGCCCCTGGCTTATAAAGCTGAGGTCTCTGGGATACGATATAGAAGGCGTTGATTATGACGAGTCGAGTGTTGGCAAAATTAGGGCATTTGACAGTAGTATATCCGTATCAGTCGCGAATATCGAACAAATGCCCTTTCCTGACCGGTATTTTAGCGTGTACCTTTCTTTTGGGGTCCTTGAGCATTTCTACGAAGGGCCAGAAAAGGCAGTGAGAGAGGCGTGGCGAGTGCTTGAGGATGGGGGAAAATTCATTATTTTTTTACCGCACATGAACTTTTTACTGGCTGTCAGATTCCCTTTTGAAAAGATGAAAAAGAACGTTTTCATACGGCGAATACTGGGTAAAAAAGAAAAAAATTTTTATTATGAAAAATATTTCAATCGAAGAGAAATATCTGGTATTTTGAGAAAGAACGGGTTTGATATAGAAAATATTAGGCCAGTTGATCATATTTTCTCGTTTGTTCAGTTCTCTGCGATTTTCAGAGATAAGAATACTTACGATGGGGAGAATCGTATCGCCGTGAAGATATCAGACTCTCTAAAGGGGTTGTTCCCATGGGGAACTGCCGGGTCGATGATGATAATAGCAAAAAAAAGGTATAAAAGAGGGGCGGAGCATGAAACTTGTAATACAAATACCCTGTCATAATGAGGAGAACACTTTACCTGTTACCCTGAGAGACCTGCCGAAAAAGATAGAGGGGGTAGATGTTATCGAGACACTTATTATCAACGATGGCTCGACCGATGGAACGGTGGATACGGCCAAGAGCAACGGGGCGAACCATATCCTTAATATGCCGTCGAAAAGGGGCCTGGCCGAAGCTTTTAAAAAAGGGCTTAGCAGGGCGGTAGAATTGGGGGCCGATATCATTGTGAACACCGATGGGGATAATCAGTATAAGGGAGAGGATATCCCGCTTCTTGTGCGCCCCATCATAGAAAAACGTGCGGAGATAGTTGTGGGGTGCAGGGATATTTCCGCTATACAACATTTTTCTTTTATGAAAAAGATGCTTCAGAAATTCGGAAGCCATATGGTCAGAAAGTTCTCAAATACCGATATTCCGGACACAACAAGCGGATTCCGGGCATATTCTAGAGAGGCGGCCATGCAGCTTAATGTGTTTTCCGAATATACCTATACGCTTGAGACGATCATACAGGCCGGCAGAAAGGGGATACCGATCACACATGCGCAAATCAGGACGAACCCAAAATTGCGCGAATCCCGTCTGATAAAGAGCATACCTGCATATATAGGTAAGTCCGTGGCTACGATGCTCAGGGTGTATCTTATGTATGAACCGTTGAAATTCTTTACGCGTGTCGGTGGTTTTTTGCTCGCACTGGGGGCGATAACCGGCGTACGGTACGCTTATTTCTTCTTCTTTGCGGCTAAAAAAGGCGGACATGTCCAGTCCCTGATCCTTGGATCGATATTGTGCATAATCGGTTTTCTTGTCATAGTGATCGGTCTTTTAGGTGATATTATTGCCGCTAACCGGAAACTGAATGAGGAGACCCTTTATCGTATCCGGAAATTTGGGGGACAGGCAAAATAAAGAATGACCACATCGGATAAACAAAAAAGAATACTAATAGTTTCGCGAAAATATCCCCCGGCGATTGGCGGGATGGAAGCCTATGCATTTTCATTTATTAAGTACATGTCCAAGATATACAGCGTGGAGAGCATCACACTGGGGTACGGACAAGTAAATTTATTATGGTTTCTTCCGTATGTGTTATTCCGGGTTGTTTTTTGCGCAAAAAGTTTTGACATTATTTATCTCTGTGACGCGTTGTTGTCTCCCGTGGGTGTTGTTGCAAAGATGTTTAGCCGTTCAAAGGTTGTTGTTACCGTGCACGGTCTCGATATTACGTATAGCGGGTTTTGTTATCAAAAGGTTATTCCAAAATGTGTCGCGGCGTTAGATAAAGTGGTTTGTGTAAGCCGCATGACTATGGAAGAATGCGCCAAACGAGGTGTACAGAGGGAGAAATGTCTGGTTATACCCAACGGAGTAGATGCCGATGTATTGGTCCGGGGTACGATCGAGAACGTTCCTGAAGATTTGCGTCATGTGGTTGATGCCACGTTCGGTAAAAAAATTATTATTACTGTCGGGCGACTTGTGAAGCGTAAAGGGGTAGAGTGGTTTATAGGCGAAGTCATGTCGGATATCCCGGACGATTATGTTTATTTCGTAATAGGAAGCGGTCCGGAGCGGAATAATATCCAAAGTGCTGTGGAACGCAAAGGTTTAGAGCGAAGGGTTTTTTTATTAGGGCAAGTCTCGGAACGAACGCTTGAATGGATATATGCCCATGCGGATGTTATGGTGATGCCGAATAGAAAAATCGCAGGAGATCCGGAAGGGTTTGGCATTGTGGCGATATCGGCCGCTGTCAGAGGATTGCCGGTTGTCGCCAGTAATATTGACGGTTTACCGGATGCTGTAATAAATGGGAGGACAGGCTGGCTTGTTGATCCTGACGAGCGACGATCTTTTGTCGACAAGATAGTTAATCCCGGACTTGATAGGCGAACGGTTGCGGATTCATCTCGTGTTTTTTTCTGGGAACACGTCATTTTAAATTATCAGCAGATGATCGGCGGGGCGATATGAGGATATTCACTGTAAATATGGCCCCGGTTAATCCGCCGCATAACGACGGAGTGAAAAATATTCTTGTTAGTATATCTGAAAAAATAAAACGGCATGACTTTATCTTTGTTTCATCGGCATATGCAGGGGCATTTCCTTTGCGATCTAACGTGCGATACATAAGGTCTATCTTTGAAAAACCGGGGCGGCATAGCATGTCTGTCGGGCAGATCATGTTTGTTCTGATTGCGATGATGTTCAATCTGCCGGGAACGGATATTCTTCAGTTTTTTATAACTCCGAAACGCGGTTATACCGTTTTTTTGCGGGCTATTACGAAATTATCTAATAAAAAATCGATCCAGGTCGTACCGTCGGTGCATACCTTGTTTGCGAACAATGATAAGGTGTCGGACGATATCTTTTTTGCCGACAGAGTAATAGTGCAATCGGATTATGCGATGTCAAAACTTTGTGCGCTTGGGGTAAAAAACGTGTCGCGGATATATCCGGGGATTAATACCGAGGAATATAAATACAGGCCCGATTGCCGGCGCGCTGCGAATAGGCGAAGGGTGATATATGCCGGCACATATAAGCTTATAGATACGGCTTATTCGCTCGAGGCTTTTCTGGAGATTGTGCGTGGCGTATGTGTTAAAGATCCGTCCGTGGAATTTGTTATGGCGTGCAGGCTGCGTACAAAAAAGGATATAGAACTTAAAGAAACATTCAAGCGTATGGTTTTGAAGTCTGATTTGGCGGACAGATTTCTGTACCTGGATAGGGTCGTCGATATGCCGGTGGTAATGAATACTTGTGATATAGGCATTATGCCGTGTAAACGTGTGATGCCCGGAGTTTTGGAAATACCTATGGCGCTTATAGAAGGGGCCGCTTCGGGGTTGGCTGTAATTTATGGGGATGTTCCTCCTCTTATGGAATTAGAAAAAAAAGGGATCGGAGTGATGTTGTCTTCTTCTTTGCCGTCGGACTACTCGCAAAAAATAATAGAGCTGCTGAATGATGCGTGCAAAATAGAAGAGATACGTGAGAAATCCGGAAAAGCGGTTGTAGAATATTTTGATGTAAATAAAATGGCGGAAGAATATGGGCGGGTCTATGATTCGCTGCGGGAGTGAAATGGAAGAAAATGTCAGATATTTTCTGAACGATGACTATCCGGCTGACGATGTTACGGCATATACGCTTAAGCGGATGGCCGATGTCGATGGAGTCATAAAACCTGTGGTGGCCTTGCCGGATCTGCATTTTAAGGGGTCGTATCATACCCCTACGGGTGTTGTTGTTCTGACAAAAGATAAAATAATACCCAAGTTTCTGAACGCGAATTGTGGGATGAGTTTTGTGGTTACCACGCTAACGGTGGATGATATCGATAACGGAAAAATCGATTGTTTGTTCAATGCGCTCAAAAGACATATATCCGTAGCGCTAAGACTTTCCCCGGTAATAACCAGGTACGATCTGGGGAAAATCATAGAGACGGGGGCCGAATGGAGTTTCCGCAGGTTCGGTCTTGATGAGTCAAACTTGCAGAATATGGAAAACTGCGGGAATATATTTAAAGGGAAGAATATTGATCCGAATGATATCGATGCCAGTTTGCCGGATTTTATCAAAGACGTCGGGATGTTGAGTATGGGTGTACTGGGATATGGCAATCATTTTGTTGAAATGCAGGCGGTGGATAGCGTGATGGATGCGGAGGCGGCGAAAATGTTCGATTTGCCCACCGGCAGGATATGCTTTATGATACACGGGGATTCGCGTGGATTTGGCCAGTCGGTGATCGACCATTATTCCAAATATTCAAAAAAACTGCTGGGGTTACAGCAGGCGTATAAAAGGGTATATTATTCCATGCTGGCTAACAGGAATATCCCATCAGGCATTAAGATCTGTATGGATAGATTAAATGTTAATTTGAACCGGTATAAGTCGGTGGTGTTTTCCGGGAAGGGTGCAAAAATAAAACGGAGCGTAGAATATCGTTCGATGGATTTGTCGTCAACCGATGGACGCAGATATATGACGAGTAATTATTGCGCATTGAACTTAGGATATGCAAATAGGGCATATATAGCGGGGACCATTGCCGGGTCGTTACGGGAAATTTTTAAAGATAAAAAAATGAATGTTACGATATTGAATGACGGGAATCATGATTCTCTTCAGGAAGAGAATATCGACGGGAAAAATTTTTTGGTGCACAGGAACGGTGCGGCAAGGGCTCTGCCGCCCGCATATTTTAACGACCATCCGATATTCGCGCGTACAGGCCAGCCGGTGCTCTTGCCTACCGCTCTTGGCAGGGATTCATATCTTTGTGCTGCAAGAGTGGGGTGTAAAGATTCCTGTTATTCCGCTTGTCACGGGACAGGCCGTCTTGTCGATAGGGGCGAAGCCAGGGGGGTTTTTACGGATGATGATGTTTACCGGGAAACAGAGGCGAAACGGATGAGAGTGTTCGATTACGGTAAAGGAAAGATATCAGAGGAAGCCCCGGCGGCTTTTAAAGATGCAAAAAAGATATTGGAAACCATGGAACGCTATAATATCGCCTGTCCGGTGGTTAAATTGCGGCCGGTGGCTGTACTCAAAGGGTGGAGATGAAATGTTAATAGCGTTTTGCGGTCTGGATGGTGCGGGGAAAACGACTCAGGCTAATTCTGTCGTAAAAATGTTTGAGTCACGCGGCTTAAAATGCGGGTACAGACATTTTATAAAAGGAACGTTGAGTTATTATCTGACGCACAATATAGTTGGAAAGGTTAGCATGGGTTTCCGCAGCAGCTTGGAACAAAAGTTGCGGAAAGAAAAGAAGGGCTTAGATTCTGTGCTTCTTTCCTGGGTGAAGAGGCTGCTTGTATTGGTCGATGTCGTTTATTTTAATCTGAGATACGGGAACCGCAAAGGGGATGTATTAAACAATATCGTCTGTGATCGATATTATTATGACGAATTGGTGCAATTAAACTACTTGGGGTTTAAGCTAGGAGTAATGGAGAAGTTTATAAAACGGATCATGATAGAGCCTGACAGGATATTTTACATAGATATTCTTCCCGAAACGGCTTTTACGCGTAAATCCGAGGGGTTTTGTGAAGAGTATTTTAGGATCAAAAGTAAGAGATATAAAGACTATTTGCCAAAAAGCACTGTGTGTATACCGGGGGATGGGACCGAGGGTGAAATAAAAGATATTATTTTGTCAGAGATGAAAAAGTTCCTTCCCGGAGAGCATTAAGACATTTGGCCGGCGAAGAGGGCGGATCGGGCGTAGATCGAAAATCGTTTTTACAGGTGGATAACTAAAGTTGATAACGTCAGGCGGTAATTGGTGATAAATATCTTTAATAAAAAAACATTCCAAGTGGCTTTTGTTGTTGTTGTCACGGTAGTGTTTATATTTTTTATCCAGTCGCATTTAGACTATTTAAAAAAAGCAGCGAGTATGAGCCCGCTGTTGATCGTTGCCGTGATAAGTATGGATATTCTTAGTAAGGCTTGCAGCGGGTTAAAAATAAAGATCGTTTTAAAAAAATTTGGCATCAGGCTTTCTTTTAAGGAATGGTATGGCCTGTCGTCCATGTCGGCGTATTACAATTATTTTTTTTCGAAAAGCGGCACAGTGTTAGCCGCCACATATGTCAGGAAGAAATACGGCTTTAATTATTCGAAATATGCGGGTTTTTTAATGGGAGATGTGGCTACCGTAGTTATTGCGTCCGGAGTGTTGGGTACGGTTGCATCGTTGCTCTGGGAAAATTTTACAAAAAATTCCACGCACAGTATTGTTGTTGTGTCTTTTTTTATCTTGTTTGTCATGGCGTCCCTGGTTTTTTTCATTCCAAAGTTTAGATTGCCGAAGCGGGGAATAATGACAAAAATAAACAGCGCAATGGATGGTTGGTATTCGGTAAAAGCAAAACCGGACATTCTGGTCGCCATGTTTTTTTTGAATATGGCTATCATTGTCATATTTGCTATACGGTATTACGTGCTTTTTAGGGTTTTTTCTGATCCTGTCCCGTTCTCGATATGCTGCCTGGTCTCTCCGCTTGCAAATCTTACGCAGATATTAAGCGTGGTGCCATCGGCATATGGGCTAAGGGAAGCAGTGATGGGCGGTATGACTAAATTGTATGATTTTGGTTTTGTTTCCGGGGCGATAGTTTCTATAATAGACAGGGTGATCATGATGCTGGTCTTTTTTATTTTAGGCCCGCTGTTCACCTATATGTTGATGAAAAAGACGGGATATGACAGGGAAGATAGGAGGGATGCGGAGTGAATGGGAAAACAATGCCTTGCTACATTTTTTTGTTTTTCATGTCGCTTTATGCATTTTTTTCAATAGGGCATTTTGCCGGTGACGGGTACCAGGATTATCTTACAGCCGAAAGCATAGTTCTGGATGGCAACCTGACTTTAATGGACCGGCCCGATGATGTTGATCAGCTTGCTTATAAGACCAAGGTGGGAGTAAGAGGCGCCAACGGCGAATTATATTCATCCCGTGGATCGGTGGGTATGGCTTTATTGCTTGTGCCGTTCTATTTCGCTGGGCATATAGTGTCTTTTGTCGCCCGGAATGTGCCGCATGATTATGTTACACAATTATGCGTTTCTTTTGCGAATCCGTTTTTTACTGCGCTTAATTGTGTTTTGGTTTTTTTGTTGGGGAAAAGAATGAGGTTCGGAGATAGAACATCGGTATGGATTAGCCTGCTTTTTGGCCTTTCGACCATGTGTCCGGTATACGCACGGACAGGGTTTTCTGAGCCGGCTATGATGTTTTTTACCATCTTTGCGGCATATTTTATTTTTCGATATAAAGAAACATGTGCGTTTTTTGATATTATGATGTCGGGGATGTCTCTGGGGTTAATAGCGGTAGTGAAATTCCAGGGAGTAGTTTTGTTGCCCGCATTTTTTATTTATTTCATATATTGCGCGCTTGAAAAAAAAGATTTTAAACGCATCGCTATACATTCTCTGGTGTTTGTTCTTATGCCTATGTGTTTTGTCGGGTCGGTGATGTTGCTGAACAAGGTGATATATGGTAGTTTCCTTTCTTTTGGCGGGTATGATGCTGTTGAATTTACAAAACGCGTGGCCGGATCGCCGCATGTAATAAAGGGGTTATATTATTACCTTTTTAGCACGGGTAAAGGATTCTTCTTGTTCAATATTCCGGTTGTTCTCGGCTTTTTGGTATTTAATAAAGCTTTGGCAAAGAGAAAAAAAGAGACTATATTCATAATGGCATTATTTTTGCTAAACCTTATATTCTATGTTAAATCTTTCAGGCGGGGGTCGCTTTTCTCATGGGGGCCGAGATATCTTATGCCATCCGTTCCTTTTCTTATGCTTTTGGCCGGGGTGTATATCGATGAGATCAAAAGCGCCGCCGGTAGAATCTTTTTGTACATATGTGCTGGGACCGGGATTCTTATCTCATTACCGTGCATGTTTGTGAATCAGGCAAAATATTATAATTTCATTGTAGAAAAATTTAAAATTGATGAGTATATGATAAATTTCATTCCAGATCTTTCTCCGATGGGTGGGGCGTGGCATATGTTCCTTGGTGCTATCGGCGTTATTTCGAAACACTTCACATATTCGCCCGATTATAGGTTTATCGATCCGCTCACTCAAAGTATGGAAGGGTATGCTTATGTGGACCTGTGGTCAGTGAAGATAATGGAATTGGCCCCACAGTACTCTTGGTTGGTGTTTATGGCGTTGTTCGGATTGCTTGTAATAACAGTGATTTCATTCTTAAAATTATGCAGAATAAAATAGATATACTGATTTTGAATTATAATGGTAAGTCTCTTTTGGAATCGTATCTGGGCTCCGTGGTAGAGGCTGCATCTTTAGCGTCCGCTGAGTGTGGGGTTTATGTGGTGGATAATCGTAGTAGTGACGGAAGCGTGGAATATGTAAGGGCGAATTATCCGTCGGTAAAAGTGATAGTTGCTGCCGAGAACAAAGTCTTGATTTCATATAATGACGTTGTGAAAGATTTGGCGAGTAACATTGTCATATTTTTAAATAACGATATGTCAGCTGACAAGGGTTTTATTGATCCGCTTGTCGCAGAATTCAAGGACCCTAAAGTAATGTTTGCCGCTCCGAGGATAATGAATTTCGATGGCACATATAACGGCGGCAGATCATATATGAAATTGAGCGCGGGTGCGATAAAAGTTGTTGTCGATGAGGGCAATTATATGAAGTCCGGAGAGACCTGTGCGATCTCAACCGGGGCTTTTCGACGGGAAATGTTCCTGGAGCTTGGCGGATTTGACGATCTTTACTTGCCGGGGATATGGGAGGATGTTGATATTTGTTTTAGGGGATTAATCAAAGGATATAAGGGGAAGTACGTTCCGCAGAGTGTTATATATCATGCTGAATCCACTACGTTTCATAGAGAATATGGTACGAGCAAAAAAATGGTGATCGCGCACAGGAATATGTTTCTGTTCTTATGGAAAAATATAATAGATAAAAGGATATTATTGTCGAATATTTTCTTATCAGTACCGCGGGCCCTTTTTCTTTTTTTAAAAGGGAATCCGGAAATATTATATGGATTGTTTGCGGCAGTCTGGAAAATTAAAACTGTCATGACCAAAAGAAAGGAATGGTTGGCGGGAAGTCCTTTGCGGGTCATGAAAGATTCGGATCTGATAAAATGAAAATCGCGCTTCTTACAAGTGACAATATAGACGGTTTGATAGTAAGCCATAGGCTTTTTGTGGATAAGATAGATCTTCAGGCGATCGTATATGAAAAAAAGAAAGTTACGGTTAAGGCTTTTGTTAAAAGGTGTGTTTATCTTTTTCTGGGACGTATCGGGAATATTGTTTTTTTCGGATACAATAAAATAAAGATCCAATCCGTCGGAAATATCAATTCTGAAGAAACTATGGCAGTTTTGAGAGAAATAAGGCCGGATCTGATCATAGTCGTAGGCACGCGCAAGCTTGAACCGGCAATATTTAATTTTCCCAAATACGGTACGATAAATCTCCATTCAGGGATCCTTCCTTATTACAGAGGTGCAGATTCGGAATTTTGGGCCATGTATAACGGGGAGATCGATAAAATAGGTGTTACCGTGCATTACCTGGATAAGGAGCTAGACTCAGGGGATATTATCCTTACTGAAAAACAGAAAGTCCTGGCCGTGGATAAACATAATAATCTCAGAATGAAAAATCTTATTGTCGGCGCGGCTAAGATATCCGAGGCGGTGCGCAAAATAGAAAAAAACGAGATAACGAGATATAAACAGGATACGAGTTTGGCTGTGACATATAAAACAGTAACTTCAAAAGAAATAGCAGGTTTTTACGCGTATAAAAGATCTTTCGAGAAAAGCCGTGTGTCTGTGAAAAAAAGTTTTGGTCCTGAAGGGATGACAGTGTCGGAAAATGTGGCAAAGAGGCCATCTTTGTTGCTTGAAAAACCGGGTGATGTCCGGGAATCCGGGATTTTTTGTCTCAGGATAGATGCCGACGAATACAGTGAAAATAATTTCCGCAGTTATTATCCTGTTTTCAAGCGATACAATAAAGCTACTTCCATATTTTTTAGCATAAATTCTTTCAAAGAGGCAAAAGGGGCGATCATTGACTGTAAAACGATGGGGGTGGATATAGGGTCGCACGGTTTTTATCATCATACTTATAACGATTATGAGAGCAATCGATATAATCTGATCAGGGCCAGGGAGTTTTTAGAAGGGTTAGGCATAGATGCGAAAGGATTTGTCTCACCGATGGGGAAATGGAATCGCGATCTGGCCAAGGCGCTTGAGGACGAAAAGTTTAAATATTCGTCCGAATTCGCCTACGATTATGCAGGATTCCCTAGTTACCCTATTATCGATGGAAGATATTCTGACGTACTACAGATCCCGGTGTTCCCGGTTGCGCCGGAATTGTTTTTTGAAAAAGGATATGCTCCGGGAAAAATAATAGAATATTATAAAGAAGCTATAGATATGATGAGGGCAAATGGGGTCCCGGTCATCATTTATGCACATACGAACCCGAAATTCCAACAGGTGCCGGATCTGCTCGCGAGAATATGTGAGTATGCTGTGGACCGGTCAGGATTAGAGCCGATATCAATGACCGGTTTTTTTGAAAAATGGACAAAAACAAATGAGACGTTTAGGATAAGACGCACGCCCGTATCTAGGGTCGTGAACGAGATGTTCGTCGGGGCGGAACTTCGCGAGAAAGCGTCTGAGCGCGTAAAAAAAGAGGTCAAAATTTTTTTGGATTATGAAATAATCACTCCGCCAGAAGAATTGCGGTGCGGGAAGTTGAAAAAGATGTTAAAATTATCTGCCAGAAGATTTTTTAAATATAATTGATCGTATCTCAGGGGGATAACGGGATAGGATCAATATCTTGATGGGGAATGATAAAGAATGAAAATAGCGTTTGTATTTGGAACCAGACCGGAAATAATCAAGCTTAGCCCGGTGATACGTCTTGCGATTAAGGCAAAAGTGCCGTTCATCACTATACATACCGGCCAGCATTATTCCGATAACATGTCGAAATTTTTCATAAACGAACTTGATCTGCCGCGACCGGATTATAATCTTAATGTCAGGTCAAAAGCCCCGTATATGCAGGGAGATCACACCGGGCGCATGATGATAAAACTGGAAGAGATACTTTTGAAAGAAATGCCGACTGACACTCTTGTTCAGGGCGATACTAATTCTACTTTGGCAGGGGCTTTGGTAACGTCAAAGATATCAACGACAAAGTCGTTCACGGGGTTTGAGATAAAGCTCGGGCATATAGAGGCCGGGCTTAGAAGTTATGATAGAAATATGCCGGAAGAGATAAACCGTGTGATAACGGACCACTTGTCGGATTATCTTTTTGTGCCCACGGGTGAGTCCCGTGATATCGCGCTTTCTGAAGGGGTGGATAAGAAAAAGGTTTATATCACCGGGAATACTATTGTCGACGCACTTTATGAATCGGTGGAAAGATCCAAAGCATACAGCGACATTATCGGGAGAAATAAGTTAAGCCGTGGCGGATATATGCTGTTGACCTTGCATCGGCAGGAGAATGTGGATAACAAAAAACGTGTCGTGAATATGATAGCGGGTATAAAAAAGATCAAGGCGAAGTACGGGCTTCCGGTTGTTTTTCCGATACATCCGCGTACGGTGAAGAAAATGGAGATGTTTGGTATTGATCCCTTGTCTTTCGCCACCGTGATCGAACCGACCGGATTCCTTGATTTTTTGGCTTTAGAAGACAACGCCGCGCTTGTTATTACTGATTCGGGTGGACTCCAGGAAGAGTCGTGTGTATTGAAAGTGCCGTGTATTACGCTCCGGGATACTACCGAGAGGCCGGAGACCGTGACTGTAGGGGCTAATATGTTAGCCGGAGCGTGCCCCGATAAAATATTGGAATGCGCCAAAAAAATGATCTCTAAGAAAAGGAATTGGAAAAATCCGTTCGGTAATGGTGACACTGCCAAACGTATAATGAAAATTTTGAAAGAAAGAGCATGATGGGAAGAACTATGAGGGTAGCATTTTTTGTTTATCCTTCCGCTTTTCAGAATAAAGGCGGCGGAGAGATAGTCCTTGAAAAACACGAAGAGTATCTGCTTAAGAAAAACATCGATATTAAACGTTTCGATATGTGGAACGACAAAATCCAGGATTTCGATATTCTTCATGTATTCGGGTCGGTGAAAGACTGCCTTCCGCTTATGCAGGTGGCAAAAGCCCGAGGTGTTAAGGTGGTGCTTGAATCCATATTCTGGTCGGATTTCAGGCGCGCTTTTTTCGAGGATGGAAGCGCTAAGGATAAAATGGAAAAAATCGTCAGGCATTTTATTAAAGTAGCTTTCCCGTTTTTCCCGTCCGGCCGAAAAAAGATGTTCGAAGTGGCTGATATGATAGTCCCGAATTCAATCAACGAAGGAAAGCAAATCGCAAGGCTTTTTAATGTCCCGATTTCAAAGATGTTCGTTGTTCCAAATGGAGTCGATTCTAAATTCGCATATGCTACAGCTGATATGTTCGAAAGACAATACGGAATGAAAGATTTTGTTTTGTCGGTTGGAAGGATCGAACCGAGGAAGAACCAGCTAAACCTTATTAAAGCCGTAAAGGGGCTTGATAAAGAACTTGCGATCATAGGGGCGCCGGTCAGCGGATATGAATGGTATTACGAGAGTTGTTTGAAAGAAGCGTCGGGAAATGTGAAATTTTTGGGCGCTATGTCCCATGAGTCCGATATGTTGACTTCGGCTTATGCGGCTTGCGACATTTTTGTATTGCAGGGTTGGTTTGAAACGCCCGGGCTTGCGGCGATGGAAGCGGCGCTTGCCGGGGCCAAGGTTATCGCCACTTTAGGGGGGAGCACTAAGGAATATTTTTCGAACAAGGTGTTCTATCTTGATCCCAGTTCTCCTTCAGACATTAGGAGGAAGATAGGTTTGGCCGTATCGACGAACAAAAGTCCGGAATTGCGAAATTATATGATGAATAATTATACGTGGGAGAAAGTTGTGGATAAAATGATCGAAGGATATAGAAAGGTGATGGGAAAATGAAAGTTTCGGTTCTCATTCCGGTATATAACGAAAAAAAGACCATACTTGATCTTTTGGATCTTGTGAAACTCGTTTCGATGGATAAGGAAATAGTGGTTGTTGACGATTGCTCGAAAGACGGGACGCGCGAACTTCTTAAGAAACATTTTGGCGCTGAGGCCGGCGATATTAGGATATTTTATCATGAGGTTAATAAAGGCAAAGGAAGTGCCATCCGTACTGCGCTGAAGCATGCGGCAGGCGAATACGTCATCGTACAGGACGCGGATATGGAGTATTCTCCACATGATATGCTCAAACTTGTGGAAGCAGCGGAAAAAGGGAATGCCGCTGTGTTCGGGTCACGGTTCCTAAAAACATGGAAAAGTACGTCCCTCCCGCATTATATGGTTAATTTTTTTCTGACCGGATTGACCAATCTATTGTTCGGGGCCAGACTTACGGATATGGAAACATGTTACAAAATGGTTCGGACCGATATAATGCGTAGTCTCGATATCAAGGCCGATAAGTTCGAATTCGAGCCGGAGGTTACGGCGAAATTATTGCAAAACGGTATAAAAATAAAAGAAGTGCCGATATCTTATCGTGGCAGGAGTTATGATGAGGGGAAAAAGATAACCTGGCGGGACGGAGTAGATACGGTTATGATCCTTTTTAAGCTGAAGTTTTTCAGAACGATCTGAACGTGATGACCGATATATTTAATTTCGGTACGATATGAAAAAAGACATACTGATTCTAATCTTTTTATCTGCGATAATATTCCTTTCAGCTCTCGGGTCAGGGAGCTTGAGTTCGTGGGACGAAGCATTCTATGCCCAGGTTTCCAGGGAAATGTTCGAACGAGGCGATTGGCTCCATCTTTATTGGGGCGGGGCTTCATGGAATGATAAACCACCGATGTATATGTGGGTTACATGCGTTTTTTATGAACTATTCGGAGTAAACGAGTTTTCAGCGAGATTGTTTTCGGCATTGTCCGGTACGGCACTGGTTGTTTTTACTTATTTGTTGGGGCTTAGATTTTTTGGGAGAAGAACAGGCTTTATAGCTGCCGTGATGATGATGTCGAGTTACCATTTTATTTTGTTTGCGAAATCCGGAACGCTGGATGTGGCATCGGCAATGTTCATAACCGGGGCGATATATTTTTTGGGCAGAGATAAAGAGGCCGGTTGGCATACGGTCACCGCTTTCATGCTTTTTAGTCTGGCTTTTCTTACAAAGAGTTTTGCCGCTCTTCTTGTCCCTGTTATCTTTACCGGGTATGTCGCAATTACGGGCAAATGGCGTCTCATATTCAATCGGTATGCGTTTGTTGGGGCGGTCATAAGCTTTTTAACCCTTGGGCTGTGGCATTACAGTGCATTTTCTTCAGATGGTAATTTTGTGGGTGGATATTTTATTCAGCATTTGTTCCAGAGGACCACGCAGGCGATGGACGGGCATACAGGGAATTGGCTTACTTACATAAATGTTGTGTTGTATAAGGCTAAACCATGGGGATCCGTCGGGATCGTAGCGTTGCTTTTTTTTGTGATCTCCAGCATAAAGAAAAAAGAAACGGAAAAGTGGCTGTTTATCGTGTGGATAGTCGCGACATACGCGATATTTACAGCTGTGAAGACGAAACTACATTGGTACATAATCCCGGTATATCCCGCTATTTTTTTGGTCGCTGCGTGGGGGATGGAAAAATTATTGAGAAAATTTTCTTTGATAGTTGTTTTGGTGATTTCTATAGGCAGTGTATTGTATTTCGGGGCGAAAAAAGAGATTTTTTCTTTGGATTTCAATCATGATATTAAAAAATTCGCGTCTGAAATAGACCGGGCAACCGGGGCTGAACGGGTGTCGGGAGGGATATACGCGGTTGATGTCAGCGATCCCGGCCTAATGTTCTATATGTCGGGTATAGCTAAAAGAGTATCCCCCGATAACTATAAAAACATAACGTTGGGGAAGAAAAATTTTATAGCGGTAGGAAGAAACGAGACATTGGCCGCGCTCAAAATACAGGGGAAACGCATTTTGTCTTGTAGGAACGATTATTCGGCAGTGTTGGTTGAGTGATTTGATAAGTGGCGAAATATCAGAGCCAGATATCATTGACACCCTGGCGCCTTGAAGTTTTGATGTTTTACGGAAGGGTCGAGACATGTATGTATACAAAAAAAAGACGCTGAGGATATTGTTCACTATCGTTGACGCGATAGGAGGGGCTCTGTTTTTCTGTCTCAAACGCCGCAAGCCGGATACGTCGGCTATAAAAAAAATATTGGTAATACGACTTGATCATATAGGCGATCTCGTGAATGCTTCCGTGGTTTTTGCTCCGTTGCGGAGGTATTTCCCGGGTTCAACTATTGAAATACTTTGTTCTCCCGCAGGGAAAGAACTTTATGGCTGTAATCCTGACATTGATAAGATAAATGTTTTCAAAGCGCCGTGGTTTAGCAGGGATAAGACAGGTTTTAAGGAAACTTTACGGCAATTTTTTTTACTGGTGAAGATTATCCGGGAAGGGGAATATGGTCTTTGTTTTGACCTGAGAGGGGATTTTAGGCATATTCTTGCTATGTTTTTTTCAGGGGTCAGATGCCGGGTGGGTTACGGGATCACTGGCGGTGGTTTTTTGCTTACGCGGGAAGTGCCATATGCCGGGCTTGTTCATGAACAGGTAAGGAATTTGCGTTTACTCGGAGCCGTTGGTGTAAAAGAGGAAGAACCTAAAGTTGACATAAGGGCAGATGGCAATGGGGAAAAGAAAGCTAGAAATATAGCGATCGGATATTGTTCGGGAGAACAGTATTGTATAATTCACATGTTCCCGGGTCATCCAACAAAACGGTGGTCTTTGGATAGGTTCGCAGATATAATTAAATATATAAAAGACGAAAAGAGGCTGATGCCGGTTCTGGTTGGAGCGGAAGCAGACCGTAAATATATGGAAGGTTTTCGGTCTAGGCCCGGATCGGACTATATAGATGTTATCGGACACGCCGATCTTGGTACGGTATATCATTTGTGCCGTTGCGCCAGGATGTTTATCGGAGTGGATTCGGGTCCGGCGCATATCGCCGCTGCAAGCGGGGTCAGATGTATTGTTCTTTTTAGCGGGGTTAATGCTCCGGAAGAATGGGCTCCGTTGGGGACAAATGTCAGAGTGATCTGTCCCGGAAAGAACCGGGATTTGTCCGTGGTTCAGGTAAAGGAAGTGTGCGAGATAATTGATGAATATATCAACTTGTCAGAGAGAAGCCCCTCCAAGGACGGCATATTCCGTTAATTGCAGAGTACATAAAAAAATAAAAGAACTGGCAGTCGTATCGTTGCTGCTTATTATCGCATGTATTTTGATATTTACCAATCTTGACGGTCAATATTTATGTCAAGATGAAGGAAAAACGGCCGTATTGGCGGAACGGGTAATGGAATTCGGTTATCCGAAGGTCTATGACGGAAAAAATCTTGTCGATCCTGCGGTCAATTCCGGATATAGCAAAGATCGTGGGTGGAGAGATTATCCGTGGATACCATTTTATGTAACCGCGGTATCGTTCAAGATATTCGGGAGTAACGCCTGGAGCGCGAGATTTCCTTTTGCGGCAACAGGGGTCGTAAGCATATGTTTACTGTATCTGTTGGCCAGACAGGTGTTTAATGATAGCCTTGCGGCCGTAATATCGTCAGTGCTGATCGTGCTTTCTGTTCCGTATATTCTTATGATGAGACAATGTGGGCATTACGCGCTTGTCTCTGCTCTGGTGCTTTTCATATTTATATTCTACAGGCGTTTTGTCGAAAGACCGGGATGGGGGGCTGCAGTATTGTGTTCCGGAGCACTTGTCCTGCTTGCATATTCCATGCATGTGATATTTATCTCCATATTTGTGGCGCTTGGATTCCACTTTCTTGTGTTTTGTCGTAAAAAAGAGTGTATTGTTCCGGTTGTATTTTGTGCTTCGGCGGTATTGCTTGCGGCACTGCCGTGGTTTTTATATTCGCATGGGGCGTGGTATGCTGCTCCGGTCACAAGGGGAAAAATAATGTCGAATATTAAATCTGATGTCGAAATGATGAATAAATATGTTTTTCCAGTATTTTTTTTTGGAGTGGTATATATCGTAAGGGGTATGTGGAAGAGGAAATGGTCTTTATCTGTTCTTGATGGCGAAAGGAATTATCTGGTTCTTCTGTGTACAGTCATTCTTGTCAGTGTCGCCACGCTTGCTGTTTCAGACGAAATGAATTTCAGCCATTTGGCGTTTCTTCTGCCGCTTTTAGCCATAGCGGAAGCGATGATACTGGTTCGCACATTCCGGTGGAATAGTTCGGTGTTTTATTCGTTCATGATTTTGTCTGTGCTTACTGGGGTTTTTAATGTAGGACATCCGACATTCTGTTTTCCGAAATATCTTTATGATATGACGTATGAACACGACGGTCCAAGAAAAGAGGTAGTTAAATTCCTGAAGAAAAACGCTATGCCGTCCGATATGGTTAAAATGAATCATGAAGATGCATCGGTTATGTTCTATACCGGGCTTAAAGTGGACAATTCAGGGATATATGACGATGCGCATATGCCCGAATGGATAGTTTTTAGGCATGATTGTGGCGAGTCTTTGGATAGCCCCTATTATCAGAAAGTTCAAGCTGTGTATAATAGGTATGATGTTGATTATGCCGATATCAAATGGGCGAATATGTCGGATGATATGGTATATAATAAACTGTGGACGGATGAATCCGATCCCGGAGTTATTATCTTCGGGAAGCGAAAGATTTAATAATATAAGTAGCGTTGTGTACGATATTCTGATATTTTGACACTAAACTATGTTGTGTAAGGTGAAAAATGCGAATAGGATTTGACGCGAGAATGATAAATCATCCGGGTATCGGACGATATATACGGTGTCTTTTACCCGAAATGTTCAAGTTGTCTCCGGACGATGAGTTTATTCTTTTGGGTAACCCGGTGGATCTTATAGCTTTTTCCGCCTATGAGAACGTGAACGTCCGGGAATGGAAAGCCCCGATTTATTCAGCGTTGGAGCAGTTTATCCTGCCGCATCTTACGAAAGATATAGATCTTTTGCATGTGCCCCATTTTAATATCCCTATGAGCTACAGGGGGAAACTTGTTGTGACGATCCATGATCTGATATATATGATTTTCCCTGATTCGTTATCGTCTCCGGTGGCCAGGTGGTATGCTCGGTTTCTTATCAGTTCCGCTGTAGAAAAGTCGGAACGTATAATAGCGGTTTCGGAACATACGAAGAAAGATATAAAAAAGATTTTCGGTCCCGAACAGGAGAAAAAGATCGACGTTGTGTATGAAGCGGCCAGCAGCATTTTTAGAAGGGTCGAGGATAAAGCGCGAATCGCCGACGTGATATGCAGATATCGGCTTTCAGAACAGATAATTTTATATGTGGGGAGTATAAAACCGCATAAAAATGTCAGTACCCTTATAGAAGTTTTTAATTTGCTTAAAAGTTGGGGCGTTCCGCATCAGCTTGTTATATGCGGTAAGTGGGATAAAAAAGAAGACAGACTGAAATTTATTTTGAGCGACAGGAATATCAGATACCTCGGAGAAGTTCCGACCGAGGATCTGATCGCCCTTTATAGTATGGCGGATATTCTTGTGCACTTGTCTCTTTATGAGGGATTCGGTCTTACGGTACTTGAGGCAATGCAGTGTGGAACCCCGGTTGTAGTGTCAGAGGTATCGGCGCTTTCCGAAGTCGCCGGAGATGCGGCCTATGCCGTGCATCCGAAAAATGTGGATAATATCGCTGACACGATATATAACGTTTTAATAAACAGAGAGCTTAGGGATAAAATGGCCGAGTTTGGCCTGAAACATGTGCGGAAGTTTTCATGGGAATTCGCCGCGAATCACACGTTGGAAACATATAGGAAGACTTTGGGAAACCAATAAAAGTGTCAAAGTGTCATGTATCATGCGTCAAGTATCATGACACATGATACAAAAGTGTAAAATAACCTTTGTATGACATATGACACTTGAAAAACAGATAGGTGGATCGGTGTTAATAAAAAATGCTAAAGTTGCAATAGTTCACGACTGGCTTACCGGGATGCGGGGCGGAGAGAAATGTCTGGAAGTGTTCTGCGAATTATTCCCATCGGCTACGGTGTTCACACTTGTGCATAAGAAAGACAGCATGTCTCGGGTCATAGAAAATATGAATATAAGGACGTCTTTTCTTCAGAATATACCAGGCGTATCCGAAAACTACCGCAATTTTTTACCGCTTTTTCCTTTCGCGATAGAGCGTTTTGATCTTTCGGGTTTTGATATCGTGATCACATCCAGCCATTGTGTGGCCAAAGGAGCCAGGTCTCCGGAAAAAGCCCTGAGGATCTGCTATTGCTATACTCCGGTGCGTTATGCATGGAAGTTCTTTGATGAATATTTCTCTTCCGTTAACCCCATAAAGAGGATTGTTATTGCCGCGATACTTAAAGGTATTAAAAAGTGGGATCTTAAGGCCAATAAAAGGATTGATTATTTTGTGGCTATATCGGATAATGTTAAACAGCGGATAAAAGAGTATTATTTGAGAGATTCAGACATAATTTATCCGCCTGTAAATCCTAATAAAGAAAATAAGATTAATATTAATATCTCGCGACCGTTGCAACCGGCAGGAGAGGGGTATTTTCTTATTGTGTCGGCGCTAGTGCCGTATAAAAAGATCGATCTTGCTATCGAAGCTTTTAATAAAAGCGGTAGACGTCTAATAATTATAGGGAAAGGCAACGACGAAGAACGGCTTAGACGTATGGCGGGTCCTAATATCAGTTTTTTAGGATGGGCCAATGACGGCGAGTTGTATGAATACTATGCCGGGTGTAAAGCGTTGATATTTCCTGGTGAAGAGGATTTTGGGATTGTACCGTTGGAAGCAAATAGTTACGGTAAGGTGGTAATCGCTTATGCTAAAGGCGGGATCCTTGAAACAATGGTACCGTTCACCGGAAAAAATATAGAATGCGCCGGGTATCCGACTGCTGTTTTTTTTGATAGACAGACGGTTGAGGCGCTTAACGATGCGGTAGATGTTTTTGAACGAAATGTCGGGTGTTTTCTGGAAGATAAGATCAAGGCTAATGTTGGGCGTTTTTCGCGGGAGCGCTTCAAAAAAGAGGTCGCCGCGTATATCCTGGATAAATGGGAAGAGCGCGATAAAACGTTCAGCAAAGACGGTGAGCGGAACTGAAAAATGCGTATACGTAATGATGTGAGGCTTGGCTTAATACTTATGCTGGGGGATATGTTGGCTATAAATGCCGGCTTCTTGCTGTCGTATTGGGTCCGTTTTAATTCAGGATTGTTCAAAATAACATACGGGGTTCCCCATATACATGCGTATCTGGAGGCCCTTCCGATACTTACTCTGATATTCATTTTTATAATGAGATTTGAACATCTATATGCGATACGTGTACGGCTTTCGATAGTGGACGAATTTTTTCTTATAATGAAAGCCGATACGTTGAGCATCTTGCTTTTTATGGCGGGAACGTTCGTATATCGTGAATATTCGTTTTCACGAGGGATGCTCCTGATTTGCTGGATAGTTCTTCTTGTCTCTCTCGGTCTTTGGCGTTTTGCCGTGAATAGGGCGCGGTTTGTGGCTAGGAACAGATATATAGGCAAAAGACGGTTGATCGTGGTTGGTAACGGTGAGATGGCATGTCGTCTGGTCAGGCATATTACCGGTGATGCTCATTGGAACTATGAGGTAGTAGGTATCGTCAAAATAAATGGGAACGGAAATAGTCTTTCTGAGTGTGGGGTTCCAGTTCTCGGTGATTTTAAAGATATGGTACGGATATTGGATTCTGTGTCCGCGAATGAGATGATACTTACGGAATCGGAAATACCTCGTGACGAGATAATGAACATAATTTTTGAATGTGAAAAAAGAATGATCGAGTTCAGACTTGTGGCTGATATCCTTGGGATGATCACTTCCGAGGTTGATATGTGGACAATAGACGGTATTCCTCTGCTGGGGCTTAAAGAGACCCCGCTGGCGGAGGAATATAACCGTTTTATAAAAAGGACGGTCGATATAGTTGTTTCGGTGGGATTTATTTGTTTTTTTATGCCTGTTTTTATTGTTTTGGCTTTTCTTATTAAGATATCATCGCCGGGGCCGGTATTCTATATGCAGAAAAGGGTCGGTGAGGACGGAAAACGTTTTACGATGATAAAATTCCGGACGATGATAAACAACGCCGAAAAGGGAACTGGGCCTGTCTGGACAAAGGAAAATGATCCGAGAAGAACAGCTATCGGATGTTTTTTAAGGACTAGCAATCTTGATGAACTGCCGCAGCTTTTTAATGTGCTGAGGGGGGATATGAGTCTTGTCGGGCCGCGCCCGGAAAGACCTCATTTTGTCGGACAGTTTAAAGAGAATGTTCCGCGGTATATGGCCAGGCACAAAATAAAATCCGGAATGACGGGCTGGGCGCAGGTGAACGGTCTTAGAGGGGATACGTCTATAGAAGAACGCACAAAGTACGACCTTTATTATATTGAGAACTGGTCTATATGGTTTGATTTTAAAATAATGTTTATGTCGGCATTTGCGTTAAAAAATGCGTATTAAAAAATATGGATAAAAACAGAATAATTTCAGGATGCGATCATGCGATAGAATGGGGCTTTTATGTTCTTATCGTGGCGGCCGCGTTTTCGACTTCTCTTGTCGAATTGTCGGCCGGGGTGGTTATGTTGGGATGGATATTTAAAAAGCTATTAAAGTTCAGATTTGATGAATTTAAGATACCCGCGTTTTTTTTCTTGGGCGCGTTTGTTTTATGGTCTTTGCTTTCATGTTTTGACAGCTCATATCCCAAAGAAAGTTTTCGGGGTGTTTGTAAAGTTTTGGAATATGCGTTGCTTTTCATGTCGGTCGCGTTGGCGCTTGAGAATAAGAAAGTATGCGGCAGGTTCGCTAATATAATGTTGGTTGCTGTTTTTATCGTTTGCGTGGACGGATTTTATCAGTATTTCGCCGGAACGGATTTTTTGCGCGGCAGGGAACTTATACACGATGATTATATGCGTCGGGTGTCGGCATCCTTGATACATCCGAACGATTTCGGGGCGTATCTTGTTGTTGTGTGCATGATACTTGTTTCGACCATATTGTCTAACTGGAAAAACATCAAATACCGGGTAGTCGCCGCGGTTGTGCTGGCCATGGCTCTTTTGAACTTATTCTTAACTCAGTCTCGCGCGGCTTGGTTGTCTTTTGCCGTTGCCATGCTTTGCTACGGTTGGGTCCATGTGCGAAAAAGATTTGTAGTATTCATCATAGCGATAGTTGGAATATTGATTTTTATGCCGCAAACTGCAAAAGACCGAATGGTGAACACAATGAATTTTAAACTTGGCACTCCGTCCTGGGAACGGCTCAAATTGTGGCAGGCTACGGTAAGTATGATAAAGGATCGTCCTGTTCTGGGGATGGGCGTGAATACATATAGCCGCAATTTTCCGAAGTATAGACCGGCCGATTATCCGGACGTAAGGTACGCGCATAATTCATATTTGCAAATAGCGTCGGAGGTCGGGATCCCCGGTGTTTTGTTGTTTTTGGCTTTTCTTGTGTCCGCTTTTTATTCGGCATTCAAACGTTCTGATCTTTTCTCAGGATATCGTACGGACATTTCGTATGGTCTTTTGTGGGGGCTTGTCGGTTTTGCGATAGCTAGTATGTTCGATACGCATATGCAGTCCGTTAGTCTTGTGGCGTTCTTTCACGCTTTATTGGGATACTGTTTTTCACTTAATCGGCGGAAAGATGTTAAATGACCCAAAAAAAATAGTTCTGATACGCACGGATAGGATCGGGGAAGTCCTTTTATCAAGCGTAGCGATAAACTGTGTTAAGTCCGACTGTCCCGGGGCCGCTGTCACATTTGTTACGTCAGCTTATTCTAAAGATCTAATTGACGGCCGTGAGGATGTTGACGAAGTTTTGATCGTTGATACTTTCATGTCAAAAGGCTGGATAGTAAGGGCTATAAAACTCGCCGTGGAACTCAGACGACGGCATTTTGATCTGGCCGTTGTAATGAATGCGCATAAGATGCTTCACTTGGCCGTATTTCTGGCGGGGATCCCTCTGCGTGTAGGTTACGGCAGAAAATGGGGATTTTTGCTAAATAAGACGATCGAGGACAGCCGGGATAAAGGGGAAAAACACGAAATTGAATATACGATGGATCTTATGAATGCAGTCGGCATAAATGTCCCTCCGGTAGCGCCGTGTTTAACCGTCAAAAAAGAGAAAAAGAAAAAAGTTGAGGAAATGCTGAGGAACTCCGGAATAGATATGATGGCGCCGATTATTGCGGTGCATCCGTCAAGCAGTAACCCAGGTAAATTGTGGCCGTGGAAAAAATACGCGGAACTTATAAAAATGATCAAGAGTGAGATGAAGGCCGATGTTGTGATCATAGGTGACCGCGAGAGCGCGTTACTTGCTGACGATATCATTGCGATGTCCGGCGTGAGATCGGTGGGGAATTTTTGCGGCAAAATGGATCTCAAAGAATTAGCGGCGTTTTTAAGCATGTGCGCCTTATTTGTGGGGAACGATACAGGCCCTATGCATATGGCTGCCGCGGCCGGGATACCCGTCATAGCGATCTTTGGGAGGAACGTTCCGGGAGTAGGGCCCAAACGATGGCGGCCATGGGGCGTACGGCATGTGGTTTTTCACGAAGAACACGAATGCGCCATATGTCTTGACGGTGATTGTCCTTTTGATCACAGATGCCTCGCGGATATACAGACGGAAAAAGTTTTTGAGGCGGTAAAGGATATTTTGAACAAAAAGTGATCCGATGAAAAAAATACTCATAGCGAATATTTTCGGGATAGGTGACGTGCTTTTTACGACGCCGCTTTTGGCGAATTTAAAAAAGGCGTTCCCGGACGCAGCCGTCGACTATATGTGTAACGCGAGGACGTGCCAGATACTGCGGAACGATCCTTTGATAAATAAGGTTTTTGTTTATGAAAAAGACGAGTACGCGGAGATGTGGAAAAGGAGTAAAACGGAATTTTTTAAAAGAATATTCGCGTCTTTGTCTGAAATTAAAGGAAATAGATATGATGCGGTTTTTGATTTTACTTTATCGAGGGAATTCAATGTTTTCTTTTTCGCGGCCGGGATAAAAAAACGCATAGGGTTTGATTATAAAAGGAGAGGGCTATTCCTTACGCATAAGATGCGGATCCCTTGCTTTGCCGGCAGGCATGTGATCGAGCATTATCTTGATCTTCTAAAATATGCAGGTGTGGATCCGGAGATCAGGAATATGCGGATATCGGTGAATAAGGCCGCGGAGGAGTGGGCGGATGCATATTTTGCCGCGCACGGGTTAGATGGAAAAAAAACAGTGGCTGTTATTCCCGGCGGCGGCGCGAGTTGGGGAGGACATGCCGGCAGAAAAAGGTGGGGATCGGATAAATTTGCCTGTGTCGCGGATGATCTTGTGCAAAATTCTTATCAGGTCGCGGTGTTTGGTGACGCTAAAGAAAAGGAAATATGTGACGAAGTTGTCGCCGTGATGCGGCATAAAGGGATACCGGTCGAGACCGGAATGGATATAAATAAATATATAGCGGTCCTTAATAAATGCCGGCTTGTTTTATGTAACGACGGAGGTCCTTTGCATATCGCCGTAGCTCTTGGAAAGAGCACGGTTTCTTTATTTGGTCCCGTGGACCCAAATGTATATGGTCCATATCCGTGGGACGGGAATCATGTTGTCGTTACCAAAGGCGGTCTTGAGTGCAGGCCTTGTTACAGTAATTTCAGGCTACCTCAATGTGACAAGGATATGATGTGCCTTAATGGGATAGATCCGGATCTTGTGGCCGAAGAAGTGAAAAGACTATTAAAAGTACATGCGGCGGGCAAATAATGTATATATCATTCCTGAATAAAATAATGAGATCGGCGCAGAAGAAACACGCGGGGCGGTTATTTTATTTTCCGAATAAAATATCGATAGAGCCGGGGAATATCTGCAATCTTAGATGTCCGCTTTGCCCGACGAATGATCCTGATAACGCGGATATAAAAAAAGGGATGATGTCTCTCGGCGATTTTAAGATCATATTCGATAAGATCAGTCCATTCGTAAAGACCATAGATCTTTTTAACTGGGGCGAACCGTTTTTAAATAAGGAAATAGGAGATATGGTCCGTTATGCGCGGGAGAGAAAACCCGGGATACGTGTTTTTATAGACAGTAATTTAAATATTATTAATGACGGACAAATCGACGCTATCGTGCGGTATGGTCTTGACGTGCTGAAGGTTTCTTGCGACGGAGTGAGCCAGGCGGTATATGAAAAATACCGGCGTGGTGGGAATGTGAACGATGTTCTGGAAAATATAAAGAGGATCATTCGAAAGAAGGAAGAACTTAAAATTGATAAGCCCCGGATCATATGGAAATATCTTGTGTTCAAACACAATATACATGAAGTCAATGAGGCGCGCCGCATGGCCGGAGAACTTGGGATAGACCTTGAGGCGAGCGGAATGAGGATAAACTGCGGGAAAGAGATATTCGAGACCGTGGAGGAATCAGTGAGCCGTGACGCCGAATGGATCCCGTCCGGTACGGAATATGATAATTATAAGGATCTTGGAAAGAAAAAAGATACTTGTGAAAAACCGTGGAAGACAATGACGATAAATTGGGACGGTAGCGTAACCCCGTGCGGCGCCATTTATGACTGTGAAAAATATAATTTTGGGAATTTGATAAAAGAGAGCTTCGACGCTGTTTGGAACGGAAAGATGTCCCGGACGGCCAGAGGCGTTATCGCGGATAAATGTGACGCGCCTGGGACTATCTGTTCTATATGTAAAAAGAACGGGTATCAATTTTTTTGAGTTGCGGATGTGTGAGCAAAGAGTTCTGGGAGATTTGTTGAAGATGGCGTGCGGAAATCCGAGCATTGGAGAGAAAAGGCCACAATAGATAAAAGTAAATTACGCATCTACGCGAGGCAAACGCCGGGAGAATAAAAATAACAGGACTTTTCTCGAAACGCGCAGGATAACGCACGCCATCTAAGAGGTTGACACAACTATTCATAGTGGGACGACGGGGTTGAGAAATTTAAGAGAAAGAGGATGAAATATGGTAGCAGATGGCAAATTTCCCTTATCGGTGGTGATAATCACCAAGAACGAGGAAAAACGTATCAAGGATTGTATCGAAAGTGTTAAATGGGCCGCTGAAATAATTGTTCTCGATGATTTCAGCAGGGACAGGACGGTCGATATCGCTAAGGAGCTTGGGGCGAAGGTTTATCAGAAGCAATGGACGAACGAAGGGGCCCACAGGAATTATGCGTATTCTCTCGCGACTAACGATTGGATACTCAGCCTTGACGCGGATGAGCGCGTTACACCGGAACTGAAAGAGGAGATTGTTAGTACGCTGCAAAACGGCACGGATTGTAACGGTTTTGCTATCCCGAGAAAAAATTTTATAGGCACATATTGGCTTCAGTATGGCGGATGGTATCCGAGCGCCCAGCTTCGTCTTTTCAGGCGCGGTGAGTTCAAGTATGAGGAAGTTGATGTTCATCCGCGCGCTTTCATGAAGGATCCGAGGGGAAATCTGAAAAATCCGATGCTTCATTATAGCTACAGGGACCTGGAAGATTTTGTGGCAAAGACCGACAATATGACATCGCGCGAATGCGCGAAATGGATAGAGACGAAAGCCGAGATGCCTTTCGGCCGGGCGCTCAGGAGAAGCTTAGACAGGTTTTTCAGGGCGTATGGCCGAAAGCAGGGCAAGAAAGACGGGATGTACGGTTATATCGTGGCGATACTCGGCGGGTTTTACCAGTTTTTGAGTTATGCTAAATATTGGGAGAGAAAGCTTGGTGCCGCGTATCCTTATGATAATAAGTTGAAGGAACCTTTTGAGAAAATAGGCGCGAAGGATTGCGATAAGGAAAGAAAAAAATTATCCGTCGTCATACTGACCAAGAACGAAGAAGATAAGATTGCACATTGTCTGGCTACGCTTACATGGGCCGATGAAGTCGTACTTGTGGACGGTTTCAGTACCGATCTCACAGCTGAGATAGCCGAGAAATTCGGGGCGAAAGTGGTTCCACATAAATTCGAAGGGGATTTCGGTCTTGAAAGGAATATCGGTATAGAAAATTCATCGGGGGACTGGGTGCTACAGCTTGACGCCGATGAAATGATGACCGCGGGTTTCAAGAAGAGGATCCTGTCTATCTTAAAAAAAGATGAAGGTTATGTGGCGTATAAATTTATAAGGAAAAATTCTTTTCTCGGAAGATTCATGCGATATGGCGGATGGTATCATTATTCGCATCATTTTTTCAAAAAAGGGTTTGCGCATTACGACGGCAGGGTGCACCATCAGCTTATCGTTGACGGCAAGCTTGGGGTTATTAAGGACGAACTTGAGCATTATCCGTTCCAGAGCATCGCGCAACTTGTTTCCAGACAGAATAGATACACGACCATAGAAGCCAGAGAGCTTATGGAACTTCGCGGGACGGTCAGCGATAAGGAATTCGCGTATAACATAAAAACTAAACCGCTGAAACTTTTCTGGAAGTTCTATGTTAAAAAGCAGGGATTCCGGGAAGGGATGCACGGGTTTATCTTTTCGGTATTATTTGCCTGGGTGCATTTTATAAAATGGGCGAAGTATTGGGAAATGGCGCACGGAAAAGAGCAGTGAGCTAAAGAGGTTGTTTTTGGGAAAAAATAAAGTTGTTTGAGGCGCCGGGCCGGGGTGTTCGAGCACTGGAGCGATTTTGAGGCAATAGATAAAAATAAATTACGCGTCAGCGCGAGTCGAACGCCGGGAGTATAAAAATAACACGAAAAATCGCGAAGCGCGCAGAATGCCCCGGCCCGGCGCGTGGCTAAAAAGTATTTTTAATGGGACAAGGATATGAGCGAGAAAGATAAAACGTGCGACATAGTGTTGTTGAGTTATGAGAACCCGGATCTTTTGGAGAAATGCGTAGTGAGTGTTCTTCATAATACGGATGTTCCGTCGCGTCTTATTATTGTCGATAACGCGAGTCGTAACGAGCGCGTGAAAAAATACATAAGTGATCTGGCGGGGAATGATGTTGTTTCTATCGAAAAAGTGTTTTGCGACAGGAATTATGGATTCGCCGGAGGTATAAATAGAGGGATGCGGCTTTCGACATCCTCTTTTGTGTGCATACTGAACAATGATTGTATCGTGACGAAGTCATGGCTTTCGGAAATGATCAGTGTGGCCGTAAGTCAGAAAAATATCGGGCTTGTTAATCCGCAAAGCAGTACGTTCGGTTCTATCCCGTCTCCGGAAAAAGGGATCGAGAAGCACGCTGCCGAACTTTCATGCCGTAAAGGGAAATATACGGAGCTTGGACATGCGATAGGTTTCGCGTGCCTTATAAAACGCGAGGTGATAGACAAGATTGGATATCTGGACGAGATATTTGAAGGCGTGTGCTATGAGGATACGGATTACTCCATGAGGGTGTTAAAGGCCGGATATATTTCGGTCATCGCCGAAGGGGCGTATGTTTTTCATCTGGAGCAGGCTTCGCGTAAAAATCTTAAGAACAGGGATGAAATATACGCGCGTAATTTATCATTATTTACAGAGAGATGGGGAAAGATACTGCGGGTATTGTATCTGGATCAGGGGCTCGATATCACTCAGACCGAATTTTTAAGAGAAGATTACGAGATGATGAGAGCGCTGTCCCGGCAAAGGGCTTTTGTGGATATGTGGGTCAAAGACAGTAAAAAACTGGTCACCCCTGGCGGCGCGTATGAATATCTTGGGGTTATACGCCATGCCGACGTTAATTTGAATGTGTTTTCGGACGCGTTTTACGGGATCCGTTTTCTGTGGAAAGTCCTTACAAAGAAGAAAAAGTATGACGCGGTTATTTTAAAGCAGGGTTTTTTATCCGGGATAGTTTCGTTTTTTGCGTTTACCGGTCGATATAAGGTCTTTATCCTGAACTACGATGATCGACTGATCGGGCCGGACGGAAAAATATTCGATCTTGTTGACGCCGTTGGATTAGCGGGGTATCTGAGGGGCGAATGATTAATTTTGGACTTGATAAAACGATCAAAGAGAAACTGCTGATAGTTTTTATATCGGCTTGGGTGATCATATGGGTGATATTTCTTATACGTCCGGATAAAAAGGGGCAGTATCCTCTTTTGTTCAAGTTGTATGCTGCGCGGGGTGAGGAAAGGATCAGAACCGCTTTTGGGGCAGATATGTACGATACGGTTATTTTTTGTAAAAACAATATGCGCCCTGGCGCCACATATCGTATGTATGGGTTCGAAAAATATTCTATTAACGAGGTTCGCGCCAGATATTTATTATGGCCGGCTAAATGTACCGGTGACGTTGAGCCTGATTATAAGATAGTTTTCGGAGGCGGGCTTGTGGACGAGAAAGGTTACCTGAGGACGGATATCCCTGCCGGTAAAGGGTATCTATTGAGGAAAGAGCGATCATGATGTTTTTGGTGGGAATAATATCTGTATTTGTTATGGGACTTGCCGTTGTTGCGATAATAGCCGCGGCAACCGGATATAGACCAAAATTTTTAGAAACGTTGGCGTTGTCTTTTTTTGCCGGTATGGGCGCGGTATCTCTTGCGTTGTTTTATTGTGGGCTTATAGGAGTGCGTTATTCCATGGGTGTGTGCGTTGCTTTATTTATATTCGCGTTCGTCTTGATGGTATTTGGGTTTAGCCGGGGTTATTTGCCGCGGAATGTTGTTGGGGCTTTAAGATCGGGACGGGGTCTAAAGACGGTTGAAAAAATATTTATAGCCGGTATTTTTATCCAGGTTTTGTGGGTGTGGTTCCTGGTCGTTCCGTCCCCGGTGGAATCCCATGACGCGGTTGCGAATTACGCGCTGAAAGCAAAGATGTTTTACTATGATAAAGGTATCTCGTCCGGTTTCTTTAGATCGCAGGAGGCGACGGTGGCTCATCCGGATTACCCGCTACTTTTGCCGCTTTCCATGACATGGATATATCAATTCACCGGGTTCAACGATGTGATCATAACCCGCATAATGCCGGTATTTTACATGTGTGCTCTTTTGCTTATCTATTCATTGTCGCGGGCTTTTTTTAGCAGAACTTATTCGTTGATGGCGTTATTTGTCATGGCTACCGTCCCGCAATTTTTTGACTACGCTACAATAATACATACCGATATTATCCTGTCGGTTTTTATAGGCTGCGGTTTTATGTATATGATGAAATATCTCTCCGGGCGACATGCGGGAGATATGGTTATTTCATCTGTTCTCATGGCGCTCGCGCTTTTTACGAAAAATGAAGCCGTACTTTTCTTTTTAATGTTCTTCGCTGTTCTTTCGATCGTTGGGGCGAGTACTCGGGCCTCGCGTTCGGTTATTAACTCGGCGCTAGTCGTAATATGCGTCATAGCAGGGCCGTGGTTCATAGTAAAACTATTTTTCGCCTCGGGGAATAACGATCTTGATATGGCGAAGATCACGCCGGGCAGGTTTTTTGAGAATATAAAATGTGTCCCGGCTGTTCTGGATATTTTTCAGCAGCAGGTATTTGGTCCGAAGAAATGGAATATTTTCTGGCCGCTTATTATCGGGAGCGTTATCCTTAAGTGGAAACAACTTTTTTCGGAGAGCATCAGATGTATGACTATGTTCATTGTTTTTTGCGCCTTGGGATATTTCGCGGCTTATTTATTCATGACTGGTAACGATTCGGTTTATTTTTACGCAAATACGACGATGTCGCGTTTTATGCTTCACTTTACCGTATTATGCGGTTTTTATGCGGCGATGCTCCTTAAAAACGATATTGAGCCGTGTCTGGAAAAGTGGCGGTGATTAATGAGAAAAAATATCATGGATAAATGTGTTTTTCTTGACAGGGACGGCGTGATAAATAAAGACGGTCACGGATGGACCGAATATAGTTATATCACGCGCCCGGAGGATTTTTATTTTTTGAATAATGTGTTCAAGGCATTGAAGAAGTTTAGGGATCATGGGTATAAGTGTGTAGTGATATCAAATCAGCAGGGTGTCGGCAAAGGATATTTCACCGAGAAGCAGCTCAAGGAAGTTACGGCATATATGATGGATAAAGTGGCGGAGAATGGCGGTATGATAGACCGCGCGTATTATTGTATCCACACGAAAGAAGAAAAATGTAACTGCCGTAAGCCTGATACCGGGCTTTTTCTTAGGGCTGAGAAGGACCTAAATATTCCGATCGTCTCAGGTGAATATTTTTTTGTGGGGGATACCGAACGGGATATGGAAGCCGGTAAAAAGGCCGGGCTCAGGACCGTTCTTGTCCTTTCCGGGAAGGCTAAGGCGGGGGACGAAGCGGAATGGGCGTTTAAACCGGAATTTGTCTGTGAGGATCTATTAGAGGCGTTCGATATCATAGAGAAAGAAGGGCAAAATAAATGAAAAAGATAATCATTATGTATTCAACGTCGGGACTTGGGCATAAATATACCGGAGAAGGCATATTGCAGGCTCTTCAGAAACGTGAAAAGGAGATAGACGTAAAATTCATTAATATCCTCGATTATGGGAATGGATTTTTTAAATTCCTTCATTTTAAATTTTATGTGACCTTGATGAAGTACGCTAAAAAACTGTGGGCGTTTCTGTATTATCTTTCGGATATGCCGGTGACTAGCACGATAATAAGGAAAACACTGCACGCGCTTGATAGTAAAAGCTGGCGCGGCCTTGAGGAACTTATGATAAAAGAAAAACCGGACGCGATAATAGCCACGCATTTTTTCCTGACCAGCATCGCGCATTCGATCAAATCCAATCCCGCGCTAAAGGTGAAACTGTATCTTATGGTTTCCGGGTTCGGCATGCATAATGTATGGTTTTCAAAAGATATCGATCATTTTTTTGTCGGTTCGGATGACGTGCAGAAAGATCTTATGAAGCGCGGGATACATTATGAGGATATCACCGTGACTGGGATGCCGACAAAAGACGCGTTCAAAGCGCAAGGGGATGTGGTGAAGCTTCGGGCCGAATTTGGTCTGGACGCTGAGAAAAAAACAGTTCTTCTTTTAAGCGGCGGTTACGGGGTCGCTCCGATAGAGTCTATTCTCGGGTCCCTGAGATTGGTGAAAGCGCCGATACAGGTTATCGCGATATGCGGATATAATGAGGACGCGTACGCTAATGTGAATAAAAATAAGGATAAATACGGTTTCCCTGTTAAGGCCTTCGGTTTTACGGATAAAGTACCGGAACTTATGTCGGTGTCGGATCTCATAATCACTAAAGCCGGAACATCCAGCATCACTCAGGCTATGGCGATGTGTCTGCCGATGATATTGTTCTCGTATGTTCCCGGGCATGAAACGCCCACGGTGGAATATTTGCTTGAAAGCGGCGTGGCGCTTGAAGCCAGGAATATGGGAGAGATCCCGGCGTTGGTGGATGATATCCTTCTTGATAAGGACCTGTATGACAAAATGAAAAAAGGGCTTGAGAAGATCAGGAAGCCGAACGCGGCCGATGAGATAGTCGATATAGTGTTGGAAGATCTAGACCTTGTTTAAGTATCGTTCCAAAAGGAGAAAAAATGAAAAAGGTGCTTATACTGTATTCTACCGGTGGGATGGGTCACAAAAAGGCCGCGATAGCTGTTTTTAAGGCGTTCCAGAAACGGGGAAATGCGGTAACGGCGCAGAATATCGATACGTTGGAATACGCGAATAAATTCTATAAATTTGTTTATAATGAACTTTATGTGTTTCTTATGACATCCGGTAAAATGCTTTGGGGTTTTTTATATTATCTTACGGATCTGGGTCCGGTCGACGCGTTCATGCGGCTTTTTAAAGGGAATACGGACATCAAGAATCTACCCGGCCTTGCCGAGATGATAACAAGAGAGAACCCGGACGCGATAGTGACCACGCATTTTGTACTCCCTTCGATATCCGAGATACTCAAGAAAAAAAACGATCTTTCGGCGAAGACATTTGTCGTTGTTACGGACTACGGTCCTCACGCGTTTTGGATCGCGAAAGACATTGATAGATATTTTATCGGCGCGGATGCCATGATGCCGGCTATGTTGAAAAAAGGAATACCGAAAGAAAAGATCACCGTGACGGGTATCCCGACCGTGGAAGAATTCACGCGCGAAATGAACTCCGCGGAATTAAGATCTAAATACGGTATACAGCCTGATCGAAAGACTATCTTTACGCTCAGCGGGGGTTTTGGTGTAGGGCCGACCGAAGAGATATTGAAAGAATTATGCGCGTGCAAAGAAAAGATACAGGTTATCGCCGTGTGTGGGCATAATAAGCAGGCGTACAGTAATATCGAGGCGATGCGTGATAAGTTGAATTATCCGGTGATACTTTTCGGTTTTACGGATAAGGTCGCCGAGCTTATGGCGGTGTCGGACCTTATGGTGACAAAAGCCGGTGGTATCAGCGTGACGGAGGCTTTGAATATGCGTCTTCCCATGATACTTTTTGAATCTATTCCGGGACAGGAAACGTGGAATGAAAAACTTTTAGTTGAGGCGGGCGCGGCCAGAAAAGCGGCGAGTATAAAAGAGATCCCTGCCCTGGCTAACGCGATACTTTCGTCCCCGGTAGTTTACGATTCTTTGAGGGCCGGGATAGAGAAGATTCGCAGACCGCGCGCGGCGGATGATATTGTTGATGCCGTGTTGAGGGATATTGCGTAGACAAATAGAAGTGCGAGGGATGTCATTGCAATGACATCCGTGTAGAGATTCGAAATTCGAGATTCGATTATACGGAATGGCAACATGGAACGAAAGGGATTATGAAAAAAGAGATAAAAAAAATATTGAACAGTGTGAAGGTGGCGGTCGAAACAGAGAGACTGTCGGGGATACAAGATATATGTTGTTGTGGGAAGATGTCAAAACGGCAGCTTTCCTGTGGGACCCCCTCTGGAAACTATCAACTCCAAAAGGGCACGGAGGCTCCCGGGATCGCTGTTAGGTCTCTGGACGGACTTAAAGAAGTTGTTTCCGCCTGCACGCGATGCGAATTATCCAAAACTAGGAAGAACGTTGTTTTTGGGGAAGGGAATGTTAAAGCTAAACTAATGTTCGTGGGAGAAGCTCCTGGCGCCGATGAAGACGAGCAGGCGAGGCCTTTTGTGGGGCGAGCGGGGCAGCTTCTTACAAAGATCATCGAGGCGATGGGGCTCAAGAGGGAGGATGTTTTTATCGCGAATATCCTTAAATGCCGGCCTCCGGCGAACAGAAATCCGATGCCTGGCGAGATTGCCGTATGCAGTCCGTATCTGCATAAACAGATAGAATTAATAAAACCGTCCGTGATATGTGCGCTTGGTAAGTTCTCGGCTCAGACTTTGCTCGCGACGGAAACGCCGATAACGGCGCTTCGTGGTAATTTTTATGAATATAGAGGAATAAAATTAATGCCGACTTATCATCCTGCGTATTTGTTACGGAATTCTTCCGGTAAAAAAGACGTGTGGGAAGATATGAAAAAAATAGCCAAAGAATTGGGCATAAAGATACCGGCTCAAAAATAAATATATGAAATATGTTGAGGTAGTCACATCATTGCCGATAGACCGTACGTTTCAGTACGCCGTTACCGGAAGGGAAAAGTTCCCGCCGGAGGTGGGAAAGCGTGTTTCTATCCCGTTCAGGGAAATGACGCGCATCGGTTATATCGTTGAAGTGGAAGACGAGCCAAAGGTCGCGGAACCTAAACCGGTCCTTGATATAATCGACGAGAAACCAGTGTTCACAAAAGAAGCGATAGAACTCGCTAAATGGATAAAGGAACGTTATTTTTGTTCATGGGGAGAAGCTCTTGAGGCGATGATACCGAGCGCAATGAAACATGGCAAAATATCCATGACGACACGGGTCTTGGAAGAAAAGGAGATAATCGCCGCGTCGAAACCGCATGTGCCGAACGCGGAACAGGAAGAAGTCCTGCGGAAAATAAATAAATGTATTGACGAAAAGAGGCACGAGGTTTTTCTTCTCCACGGTATAACCGGGAGCGGAAAAACCGAGGTTTATCTGCAGGCCATGGACAATGTCCTCTCCAAAGGAAAAACCGGGATCATGCTTGTGCCCGAGATCTCTCTTACTCCGCAGACCGTAGAGCGTTTTGTCTCAAGGTTCGGGGAGAGGATAGCAATATTTCATTCTAAAATGCTGGAAAGCGCGCGTTTCAATGAATGGGCGCGTATCAAAGACGGAAGGGCAAGAATAGTTGTAGGTCCGCGTTCGGCGGTTTTCAGCCCGTTCAACGATCTGGGACTCGTGGTGATAGACGAAGAGCATGAACCGAGCTATAAACAGGAGGATGTCCCGAGATATCACGCTCGCGAAGTTGCTATAGAACGTGCTCGCGTGGCCGGGGCCCCGGTCATTTTGGGCAGCGCTACACCGTCGCTCGAGTCTTTTCATAACGCCGTGAAAGGCGAATATCATCTTGTGGAGCTTACGCAGAGAATAAAAGATTACGAATTGCCACGCGTAAAAGTGGTGGATATGCGGATGGAGCTTGATACCCGGACCGGACGTGAAGTCATATCGCGCGTAATGTCTGAGGCGTTACGTGTTGATATCGAAAAAAAACATCAGCAGGCGATTGTTTTCCTGAACCGCCGCGGATTTTCTACGTTCGTGAACTGCAGAAAATGCGGGCATGTGATAAAATGCAAAAAATGCGATACGACCTTGGTGTATCATGAAGAAAAGAAAGAGTTGATATGTCATTATTGTAACGTACGCGTGCAACCTCTAAAAATGTGCCCCGAATGTAAAGCCGACAATCTTATGTATGGCGGAACCGGGACGCAGAAGATAGAGTCGGAACTGAAAAATCTTATGCCCAAGGCGCGGATAGCCCGTATGGACAGTGATTCCATGGCGAAGCGCGGTGCGCATGAACGTGTTCTGAAAGAATTCAAGGAACATAAACTTGATATAATCGTAGGGACACAGATGATAGCGAAAGGGCTGGATTTTCCGAAGGTGACGCTTGTGGGGGTTGTGTCGGCCGACGCGAATTTGAACCTGCCGGATTTCAGGTCCGGGGAACGGACGTTCGATCTTATCACGCAGGTAGCCGGCCGTGCGGGGAGAGGAGACCTTGATGGAGAGGTTGTCGTGCAGACGTATACGCCGGATAATTACGCTATAAGTTTTGCCGCGAAACATGATTATCACGGGTTTTATGATAGGGAGATAGAAGCCAGACGTCAGCTCGGTTTCCCGCCGTTCGTAAATTTAATAAAAATAACGTTGAGGTCACGGATAGAGGACCATGTGATAAAAAATGCCGAGAATTTGGCGCAAAGACTAATGAAAATGATTCCGGGCGTAGATCTTATAGGGCCGGCGCCTTCTCCGATGACGAAGTTAAGAGGATATTACAGGTGGAACGTAATAATCAGGACGAAGGATATATGGAAGATGAACGCAGACCTTAAAAAAGCGCTTTCTGGATTCAGGAAAAGCGCGGGGGTTTTTGTCGCGGTGGACGTGGATCCGATGAATATGTGATAAAGCAAGGTGGGCAAAATATGAAAATAATATTTTTTGGAACAGGCAAATTCGGGATACCGACGCTCAGAAAAATACTTAACGACCAAAAGTATCATGTTGAGTTGGTTGTAACGCAGCCCGATAGCAAAAAGGGCAGGGGAATGAACGTTGTCCCGACATATGTGAAGGCGTTCATCGAGCAGGCGTCCCCGGCTACGCCTGTTTCGCAGCCGGTCGATATTAAGGATCCGAGTTTCATCAAGGAGCTTAAAACGTTCAAGGCTGATGTTTTTGTCGTTGTCGATTATGGACAGATATTAAGGAAAGAGGTCTTGGCATCCCCGGCGAAATTTTGCATAAACCTACATCCGTCTCTTCTTCCAAAATACCGCGGCGCCGCGCCCGTTAATTGGGCGATCATGAACGGTGAGACGGAGACCGGTGTGACGGTGATAAAGATGGATGAAGGCATGGATTCAGGATCGATAATGGCGCAGGAAAAGATCCGGGTTTCCGACGATGAGAACGCGGAAAGGCTTTCAGAGAGACTGTCACAAAGCGGAGCGGATCTTATCATAAAAGTGCTTGGACAAATATCGGAAGGTAAAGAGAATTTTACGGAACAGGACGCGAAGCGGGTCTCTTTCGCGCCGCGTTTGAAAAAACAGGATGGCGAAATAGATTGGAAGGCCCCAGCGATAATGATATTTAGAAAAATTATCGCGTTACAGCCCTGGCCGGGGGCTTATACCAAGATCAATGGTAAGGCCTTGAGGGTCATCGAAGCGCGTGTTACGGCGTCTCAGGAAAATGTTCCGCCCGGAACCGTGATAAGCGAAGAAGAATTTATAGTAAAAGCCGGGGAGAACGCCATTATCCTCGATACGGTACAGCTTGAAGGTAAGAAAACAATGTCAAAATGGGAATTCCTGCGTGGGCATAAGTTGAACAAAGGTGTAGTTTTAGGCGCCTAATTTCTCTCCAATGTAAAACTCAGGCTGTATTTTAAGTCCATCCCAAGCTAAATCGCATGCCATGGTCTAGAGTGCCGAACCATGTTAACTTTAAAAAAGTTTACACTGCAATGTTGACATAAAAAGTAAATTTTTATAGAATTTACATAATAAACACAAATAGAATAGGAGAACAAAGATATGACAAAGCATTTCCTTTCTTCTAACCTGCCTAAAAAAACTGTATCTGTATTTGTGGTGTTGTCATTTTTGATCGGGCAAAGTTTATTTGGTAGTGAGGTTTTTGCCAGTGTTCCACAGCAAGATTGTCTGGCTGTACCGAATACCAGTGATGATATTGTACCTGATCAGAGCGCTGCCGTTCGTGAAGAGATAATCCATTATTTGGAACCAGGCGCGTTCGGGAAAGGTTCACCTTTGCAGGCGCTTGTAAAACATAACCTTCCGGTGTCTTCGTCAGCCGAAAAAATAAATGCCGCCAGAGAAATGCTTGCCGAGGCGACGGATATAGCGATACATAAAGTTTTTGAGAATGGAGACAGAGTGGCGGAATCGTATCGCCGGGTGTTAGCTATGGCTTTGGACAATCTTATAGACCTGGAAAGTCGAATTGAAAAAGATACTTATATTTTTGATGCTGTTGTGACCGGACCGAATGATTATCTTTTTGATTTCAATCTTCTTCCATATGAGACATGTTATGGGTTTTCGTTCGAAATTGTTGATTATCTGTATCGAAGATCGCCTGAACGGCTTGCGGAGTATGTATTCCGAAAAAGTTTACCTGAACATTATCGGGAAAAAAACCAGGCGGCTGATGTGGCTGGGCAAAATTCAGATATTGAGGAAGACAAACGCCTTTATTATGAAAAGATGTGTAATGTTGTTTTGGTGGATATATTTGGGTTGAACGAAGGGGCCGGTTTCCGCTCGGATCTGCATGGTTTTTATGAAAGCATAATGTCCGGGACAAAAGAAAATGGACAGGTATGGTTGACCCCGGATGAAGCGACGGGATATCTTAACGATCTTCCGAATATAGGGAGTTTTGAGAAACTTAAGAAGTTTTACCACATGGCCGAAAAGGAAAAAATATCTTACACGGAATTTCTCTCGCAACTCGCCCCGGAGCTGGGTGTAATGGCGGATATCCTGAGCCGGACAAAACCGCATGATGAACTTAACGCGCTTCTTGAAAAGGGGCAGAACATAACCATAGAACAGCTGGATATACTTCGAAGTGCGGGCGAATTCGCGCTTCAGTTCATGGCGGAAAAGCAAGGTGTTGATAATAAAGAACGACTGAAACAGATAAAAGAAACGTTTGTAAAATATCCCGAGCTGTCAAAGTATTTCATATCATATTTTGAGACAAAATTCGATCCGGAAAAAGATCTTAATGCTCGCGGTGAAGCCGCCGGGGCGATAAGGGATGAAATGGTCAAATTGATGGATCAGGCGGGGATAAATTCTGAAGATATGCAGGTGTTCTATACGACGCTCGCCATGATGGTCTCGACTGTCAGAACGAATTATTATGTCCCAAAAAGAACAGAACTTACTTTTAGGATAGAGCCCCGTACTTTGGTGCTGGTTGACAGGAGTAAAGCGCTTATCAGGACGCCGCCTACCGCCATAATATGGGTGCATGTCCCGTATGGTGTATATGGTGCCCATTCGCGGTATAGCAATGTCGCGCGCGGTGGATTAAGATTTTTAAGGCCGGAACGTACTCAATTACGCAATAAAGTGCTTTCTGAATGCGTCGCGTTGTCGTTCACGCAGCATAAAAAACATATGGATATACCCGAAGGCGGCTCTAAAGGGGCTTTTATTTGCGAGGAAGGATTGAACCCTGTCGCCGCGTCGGTAGGATATGTTGATGGTTTGATAGAGTGCATGATGCCGAATAAAAGGATAGTGGTCGGGGCCGGAGCGTCTGCCGTTGATCCGTTGGAATTAGGGCCGGATGAGGGAACGGCTGAGTTGGCAAATCTGATAACGGTACGCGCATGGATGCTTGGGCTTAGCGATTGGCGGCTTTTAATGACCGGTAAGGCAGACGTTCTTTTCGGGGTTTCTCATATGAAAAACGATCTGCTGGATCCGCCGGAATCAGGGAACAGGGTAACGTCGCAGGGTGTTATCACGCATGCCGTGGAAATGGCGAGATATTTAAGGGATAAAGGTGTTATAACATCCAAAGAAAATGAGCCGATCTTTTTTTCGATGACCGGAGGTCTGGATGGGGATGTCGGCAGCGGTAATGTGGAACGGCTTATGCATCACTACGGTGAAAATGCCAGGATACGGTCGCTGGTCGATATTTCAGGAGTGATGTTCGATCCGGAAGGGTTAGATCATCAGGCGCTTTACGAGATGTATAACAAAGGGATGCGTGCGGCAAGTTTTCCAAAAGAGAAATTGCATGAAGGAGGTTTTGTGGCGCGGGCTGTATCCGGTCCGGCAGAGGATAATTATATAGAGCTTGGTGAGGCGTCGCTTAAATACATGAATGCGCGTGCTCTCGATCCTAAAACTTTGGAAGAGCTTGGCATTGACAAAATATATAAAAAACAAGCAGGGCTTAAAGAGGATGAGCCGCTTATAACGGTGCTTGAGAGGGGCGTGAACGGGGTTCCTGTCAGAATAAAAGTTCATGGCGTTTTTCTGCGGGACGCGCTTTTCTTTCTGACAAAAGCGGATATGTTGGTGCCCGGCGGTGGGGTTAAAGACGCGATAAACGAAAAAAATTGGAAGCTTTTTATCGATGAGAATGATTCCCCGGTGACAAAAAGTATAGTTTATGGGGCTAACGTGTTTATGGAAAAAAGCGCCGGAGATAATTTGGAAAAGTTGGGAGTTGTGATCGAACCGGATGAGAAAGCTAATTCCGTCGGCGTTGAAATTTCCAGTCGCCAGGAGATAGATTCTAACCTTTTGTTCAGAGAATCTGAGCTGACAATCGATATTAAAAAAGAGTATTTTAGGCAAGTCCTCGCGAAATGTATCGCGAACGCGAAGGAAAAATTCTGGGCATTGAGGATTGAGGCGGAAAAACAGCCGGATGTCCCGGTGGTGACCGGTATTTCGTCAAAGATGTCAGCCGAAGTGATAAGGCTTACGGAATCGATATTGAACTCGCCTTTGGTCGGAGAAAGAAAAGGAGATTATTCTCCTAAAGTATTATCCTATCTGAAAGAATATTTTCCAGATCTGTCACAGGTAGATAAAGGATATTCCACTACGATAGACCGTGTGTTTGATCGTATGCCGTCCGATCGCATAAAAGCGATAGTTGCGAAGATGATAGCGAAAGATGTTGTAATGTATCTCGGTATCGATGGTATTGCCGAGGCGTGTTCCAGGGCTAAGGCCGAAGAGTTAAAGGTCATTGAGGTGTTTCTTGAATATGCTCACGTTAACGGGCTTCATAAAAAAACCAAAGAAATAGTGGATAATAAGGAAGGCTTAAGCCCGTCTGAACAGATGTCAAAGCTTAGGGCCGTTCGAGAAGAGACCATGAATAGGGTTTACGCCCTTTTCTCGGACAAAGGCGAGAGTGATATTATTAAGTATGGAAGAGATGCTGAAACGGAGCGTGTCATAAACGGGATTATTAAAGATGTCCCACTGAGGGCAAGGATATTTCTGGTCCATCTCGCGCGGGTAACGAAAAATAGTGACACATACCATTATCTGGGGATAGAGACCGGATCGGATAGCCATCGAGAGGCAGTGCTGTCGTCTACAGTATACAAGGCATTGAAGAAACTTCAAGACGCGCGGGATGAAAATGGTGAATTGATGTTCCCAAAGTTGATCGTCGAGATAGGGACAAGCGATGTGTTGGTGAGAAATATCGGTGAACGTATGGACAAGGGCGAATTGAGCTCGGAGCAGGTCTTTATAAGCGCCTTGAGATCAAGCGTGGAGCATGCCGCATTTAAGAGCATTGAGGGAAGCGCTTGGATAGCGGCGATTGATGATTCAACCGGCATGAATTATATACCGGTCGTTGAGGCGGCTATTATCAATATGATGGCATATAGAGGCGCTGGATTGGCGCAGATAAAGAAGATCTATGACTCTATATCTAAAGAGCCTAAGACAATACAAGAACTTGAAGATATGATAACAAAACGCGTGATATCCATTATCCCTAAAAGTGTTCCGATCAATTATGATGTGATGCGCGACATTTGTGATCTTATGGCTAAACAGATCGATTCGGCCGCGTAATATCCGCCAGTCAGGTATGGTATTTTATGCCCCATGGCCCGGTATTTTTCTGTTGCATATTCAGGAACAGAAGTATATAATTTGACTCTGTGTTGGTTCATTCCATACAAGCTTTGGGTGGTTTCTTTATAGCGTTTGTTCTAAATCAAGGAGGAGTAAAATGGCTATTAAGGTAGGTATCAACGGTTTCGGAAGAATTGGTCGTCTTGTATTCCAGGCGATATGCGATCAGGGCCTTCTCGGTAAAGAGATAGATGTGGTCGCTGTTGTGGATATTTCCACGGACGCGAAATATTTCGCGTATCAGCTCAGATATGACTCTATTCACGGTAAATTCAAACATGAGGTCACTACGGCGAAGAGTGACGCTTCCAAAGAGGAAGACGACATGATCGTCGTTAACGGTCACAAGATCAAATGCGTTATGGCTACAAAAAATCCGAGTGAACTCCCATGGAAGGCGCTTGGGGTGGAATATGTTATCGAGTCGACCGGTCTTTTTACGGACAGCGAAAAGGCCAAAGGCCATCTCGAAGCCGGCGCCAAGAAAGTCATTATATCCGCACCGGGTAAGGGCGAGGTTAAAACTATAGTTATGGGAGTTAATGAGCAGGAATATGACGCTCAGAAGCATAACATCGTAAGCAACGCGTCATGTACGACGAACTGTTTGGCTCCGCTTGTGCATGTCATAGTTAAGGAAGGTATCGGCATCGAAACAGGCCTCATGACGACGATACACGCTATGACGGCCACGCAGAAAACGGTTGATGGCCCTTCTAAGAAAGACTGGAGAGGCGGCCGCGCGGCTTCGATCAATATCATACCTTCTACGACCGGTGCCGCTAAAGCGGTAGGCGAGGTTCTTCCGGTCACTAAGGGTAAACTTACCGGTATGTCTTTCCGTATACCTACGGCCGATGTTTCGGTAGTTGACCTTACGTTCAGGGCTAACCGCGATACGTCGATCGAAGAGATCGACGGTCTTTTGAAAAAGGCTTCCGAGACGTATCTCAAAGGGTATCTCGGATACTCCAAAGAAGAACTCGTATCGACCGATTTCATACACGATTGCCGTTCGTCGATATACGATTCACTCGCTACGCTTCAGAACAATTTGAAGGGCGAGAAGAGATTCTTCAAGATCGTGTCATGGTACGATAATGAGTGGGGTTATTCTAACAGGGTCGTTGATCTCGTGCGATTCATGGTGAAAAAGGGTTAATAGCCTGTAAAATAGGGTGTTTGAAGGGGCGGTTCATCGGGAACCGCCCCTTTTTATTTAGTGGTCGGTTATTTTCGGATTTGTGGTCAGCTTGCAGTATAAAGTCCGAACGGTAAGATCCCTTCCCCCAAAATTTTTTAACGTATTTTTTATCGCTTTTCAGGGGGCATGCAAAAACTCGCCCCCCATGTGTTCCTATATCCGTCGGGGCTCAGACATTTGCATGCCTGTTTCCCTGAAAAGCTCAAAAAATACTAAAATTTTGAAGGGGCCCCTTGGATCTTGCCGTTTGGACTTTATTCCGCACCAGAACCCCCCAAACTCCGGTTGGGGGGTGAATAGGGATGCCGAACACATGGTGTTCGATGCGGGATTCCGCAATAAAAAGGAACTGCAGATTCCTGTTCGAGGGGCTCCATGATATGCGATGAGGTGGGGAGAAGGTTCAATTTTGAAGTGAATACGATTTTCCCAAGAATTTTTTGACAATTTTGGGAACCCTTGGAATGGAAATGACAAGGGCGGCGAGGACTGTTTGAGGTTTAACGGGGTATGTGTTCTGCTAAAGAACATATATCCCGTTAAACCGAGTTCCGCAGACGCCAAAATTGGCGAGAAATTCTTGGGAAAAGAAAATCGTCTGAACGAAAAAATTGAACCTTCTCCCCATTCGGCGGAAGAAAAGGCAAAATGGACAAAAGGGGGGGGACTATGGGCAAAAAACCTTTGCCTAAAGGGCGGAAGTATGCTATAAATATTGACCTACGCAAGGGGCTTTTTCTGTGTAAAAACATTGCATAGCCCTATAATAATGGAGGGGGAAACATGAAGAAAACCGTTAAAGATGTGCAGATCAAGGGTAAAAGAGTGTTGATGCGCGTTGATTTCAACGTGCCTCTCGACGAAAAGAGAAATATAACGGATGACAGCCGTATAACGGCCGCTCTTCCGACGATAGAATACGTGCTCCAGAACGGTGGAAAACTTATATTGATGAGCCATCTCGGTCGTCCGGACGGGGAAGTTATGATGGAATATTCCATGGCCCCTGTCGCCGAAAGACTTTCCGAGCTTCTCAAACTGAACGTCAAGAAACTTGATGATTGCGTGGGAGAAGACGTTGAAGAAGCTGTAAGGCAGATGAAGGCAGGAGAAGTGGTTCTCCTTGAAAACCTGAGGTTCCATAAGGGCGAGACAAAGAACGACCCGGTTTTCGCGAAACAGCTAGCTTCTTTAGGCGACGTATTCGTTATGGATGCGTTCGGTACTTGCCACAGGGCGCATGCTTCTACCGAAGGTGTTACAAAATACCTTCCGAGCGTCGCGGGATTCCTGGTCGGCAAGGAAATAGAATATTTCGAAAAAGTCACGAAGAATCCAGAAAAGCCGTTCACCTTGATACTGGGCGGCGCGAAAGTTTCGGATAAGATCCCGGTCATTGAGAATATGCTGAAGAGAGTGGATTTTTTGCTTATCGGCGGCGCGATGGCATACACGTTTCTTAAGTCCAGAATGAAGGGCATAGGAAATTCCAAGGTGGAAGATAAAATGCTTCCTACCGTTAATAAGATATTCGAGCTTGCCAGTGTGAATAAAGTCGGTATTTTCCTTCCGAAAGATCATGTTGTCGTGAAAGAGGTCAAAGAAGGAACAAAGAGCAAGGTTGTTACAGAGCATATTCCGGATGGCTGGATAGGCCTTGATATCGGTCCCGAGACGATAAAAAGTTTTAAGTCTGTTCTTGAAGATTCCAAAACTATCGTTTGGAACGGTCCGATGGGGCTATTTGAAATGAAGCCGTTCGATGAAGGTACGAATGAATTGGCGAAATGCATGGCTAAACTTAAAGCCACTACCGTGATAGGCGGAGGCGATACGGCGGCCGCGGTAAATGAACTCGGGCTCGGCGATAAGATGTCGCATGTTTCGACCGGCGGCGGAGCTTCTCTGGAATATCTTGAAGGAAAGATCCTTCCGGGTATAGCGGCTTTGAACGATAAATAATTTAAGAAAAGATCGAGAGGAACATAAAATGAGAAAACCTGTAATATCCGGGAATTGGAAAATGTATAACGATATACCCGCGGCGGTAAGCCTTGTGGAAGGAATAAAGAAAGGCGTGACAGGAGTGAATAACGTAGAGATGATAGTTATTCCGCCTTATATCGATATCGCGTGTGTAAAAGAAGCCGTAAAAGGGAGCATGATAGGTTTCGGGGCGCAGAATCTACATTGGGAAGAGGAAGGCGCTTTTACGGGAGAGATCTCGGCGAAAATGCTGAAAAGCGCGGGATGCCAGTATGTGGTGATTGGGCACTCCGAAAGAAGAAAATATTTCGGTGAAACGGATGAAACCGTGAACCGTAAAGTTAAAGCGGCCATTCAACACGGCATCATACCTATAATGTGTGTCGGGGAAACTCTTGAGGAAAGAGAATCCGGTAAAACGATGAATGTGGTCAAACAGCAGGTAGAAGGCGGGCTAAAAGGGTTAGACGCTGATTTTCTTAAAACGTTGATCATTGCGTACGAACCTGTATGGGCGATTGGAACGGGAAAGACGGCAACTCCGGCCCAGGCGCAGGAAGTTCATGCTATGATAAGAAAACTGTTAGCTGCGCTGTATTCCGCGGGATTTTCCGCCGCATGCAGGATACTTTACGGCGGCAGTGTGAAACCTGATAACGTTGAATCGCTCATGAAAGAAGAAGATATAGACGGAGGATTGATCGGCGGAGCGAGTCTTAAAGCCGATAGTTTTATAGACATGGTAAAGACCACGTCAAAATTGTACGCAAACAAGTGAGGATAAAGAAAAATGTATTATGTTCTGATAGCGATCCATGTTGTGGTTTGTATATTTCTGATTGCCGTTATTCTTCTCCAGGCGGGAAGAGGCGGCGGGCTTAACGAGGCTTTTGGCGGTGCTACCGAATCTATTCTTGGTACGCAGGCTCCGAATATGCTGAAGAAAGCTACCGAGATAGGAGCGATATTATTCATGGTTATATCGCTGCTTCTGGCTATAATGACTGCTCGAAGCGGTAAGTCGCTGTTCCAGCAGATGGGTGTTCCCGTATTGCCGCAGATGCCGGTTTCGGCTCCGGCGGCCGCGGGTTCGCAGCCGGCGCAATCGTCATCGGCCGGTCAGACACAGGCGGCTCCTGTACAACAGGCCGTACAGCAAGTCCCGGCGCCGGTTCAGGCTCCGGTTAAAGCCGCCCAACAGGCTCAGGCCCCGGTGGAGAATAAGTAAAGAACATAGACCTAATATGGTTTTATGTAAAAATATAAAGATAATAAAACGACCGTTGTTTGCTCTGCAGACAGCGGTCGTTTTATTGTTAGTATCCTGTTCGCCGTTATATTCCCAGGAGAAAGAAGATGCTATCCCGCGAGACGCGTATGTTATTTCCAGTATAGGTGACGCGCGGGTTCTCCTCCCGATGCTTGCCGATGACGCTACATCGGCCGGCATATGCGGTCTTATTTATAACGGCTTAACAAAAATAGGGAGAGATCTTAATATCGTGGGAGATCTCGCTGAAAGATGGGAGATCTCCGGTGACGGTCTTATTATAACATTTTATCTGAAAAAGAATGTGAAATGGCATGATGGCGCGGCCTTCACAGCGGACGATGTGAAATTTTCGTTTGAAAAAATATTGGACACTGCTTCAGGATCGCCGTATATTTCAGGATATACGGATATAAAAAAGATAGAGGTTGTTGATAAATACACGGTCCGCTTTGAGTATAAACAACCGTATTCGGGGGCATTGGTTAAACTCGGAATGGGGATAATTCCGAAACATATTTTTGAGAAAGAACCGGATATAAGAAGATCTGTTTACGCTCGGGCTCCTATCGGTACGGGACCTTATAGATTTTCAAAATGGGAGAGTGGGCAATACATGATCCTGGAGGCGAATGAAGGATATTTTGAGCACGCGCCGGGGATAAAATATTATGTATTCAGGATAATACCCGATCAATCCGTTGAATTCCTGGAACTTGTCTCGGGTGGTATAGACGCGATGAGGCTCAATTCGTATCAATATAAATACCGGAGTGAGACCCCGGAATTTTCCGGGCGTATCAATAAATATTCCACGTTGGCCCCGACCTACACCTATATAGGATATAACCTGAAAGATCCGGTACTTTCGGATCTGAGGGTCAGGAAGGCGCTGAGTTACGCGATAAATAAAAAAGAGCTGATAGATGCGGCGCTTTTTGGTTTCGGAGAGCCGTGTACCGGCCCTTTTAGGAAAGATTCAGTTTATTATGATCAGTCGGTCACGATGTATGAGTACGATCCGGAAAAGGCAAAGACGCTCTTGGCCGAGGCGGGGTGGAAAGATACGGACGGGGACGGGATACTTGAAAAGGACGGAAAAGAGTTCCGTATCGAGCTTGTGACGAACCAGGGTAATCAGGAGAGGGAGGACGTCGCGACGATAGTACAGCGGGAATGGGCTAAGGTTGGCGTTAAGATGGAAATTAAAGTCGTAGCGTGGGCGGCCTTTCTCGATCAGTTCATCGATAAGAAAAAATTCCAGGCCATACTACTCGCGTGGGTCATTCCGATAGATCCCGATCTTTACGCGGTGTGGCATTCGGATTCCATCGAGAACGGCGGGTTGAATTCTATTTCGTATTCGAATAAAGAAGTGGATAAGCTCATAGAGGCCTCGCGCAGAGAGCTTAACGTCGAGAAGAACGCGGCCATTTGTCACAAGATACACAGGATACTGGCCGAAGAAGCGCCGTATACGTTTTTGTTTTTCGGATATTCTCAGATAGGGATAAATAAGCGTTTTTCCGGCGTGGATCCTGCCCCGGCAGGAGTCGGATATAATTTTGAGGATTGGTATGTTGATGAAAAAGAAGTTAAATATAAATTTTAGGATCCAGATATAATGCGCAAGTACATAATAAAAAGATTGTTGTTGGTGATACCGATGCTGATCGGGATATCCTTCCTTCTTTTTCTTGTGATGCATCTTTCTCCGTCTGATCCGACCGCGGTGCGTTATGGATTGAACCCCGAGGTCTCTAATTCCGCGCGGGAGAATTTCAATAAACTTTACGGGTTGGACAAACCTTTTTTAGAACAATATCTGAACTGGATGGGGCGTTTTGCCCGTATGGATTTTGGCAATTCTTTTATAGATGACGCGCCGGTCAGGGAAAAGATCTTATCGCGTCTACCGGCTACACTTCTGCTCGAGATGGTCTCGCTTTTCGTTATATTGCTGATCTCTCTGCCGCTCGGGATAACGAGTGCCGTGAAAAAAGGGACAAAGTTCGATAATATATCGACCATTACGGTCTTTATCGGTTATGCTATGCCGACCTTTTGGCTTGCGCTGGTCCTTATTTATATTTTCGGGTACAAACTTGAATGGTTCCCGATCTCAGGGATGAACCCTTGGTATTTTCAGTATTTATCTGGTTTCGATAAGATCAAAGACGTTTTGTGGCATCTTGTGCTACCCGTGGCCGCGACGTCGTTCGGTTCTCTCGCTGTTCTGTCTAGATATTCTCGTTCAAGTATGATCGAGATCATGGAACAGCAGTACATAATGACAGCGCGCGCGAAGGGGCTTACTGAGAACCGCATCATATATGTTCACGCGCTGAAGAACGCTTTATTGCCCGTAGTTACGATACTTGGGTTGTCGCTGCCGGGGCTCATATCCGGAAGTTTTATTTTTGAGACCATATTCGCGTGGCCTGGCATGGGGAGATTGGGATATGAGGCGATAATGAATTATGATTATCCGGTTGTAATGGGTGTTTCTGTCATGGCGACTTTGCTTACTTTATTCGGGATATTGATAGCTGATATTACATACGCGTTCGTGGATCCAAGGATCAGATACGAAAGAAAAAAATGAGATGAAGATAAGATTAATGTTCGGGATAGCGATAGTGATAATAATGGCCGCGGCGGCGGTGTTTGCGCCGTGTATCGCGTCACATAGTCCGGTGGATATGAACCTTTCGGCGGATAATGTTCTGCAGCCCCCGTCGGCGGAACATATTTTCGGAACGGATAATCTCGGCAGAGATGTTTTCAGCCGTATGGTATACGGCGCTCGTGTATCGCTTAGCGTGGGATTCATCGCGGTGTTCATATCCCTTGTGGTCGGGGTTTTTCTCGGCGGACTTAGCGGTTATTACGGCGGGAAGATAGACGCCGTTATTATGCGTTTTGTGGAGATCATGTATTGTTTTCCGACATTTTTTCTTATCATGATGATAATAAGTTTTCTGGGGCCGAATATCGTGAACGTCATGATAATAATAGGCCTTACCAGCTGGCCCGGGCTATGCCGACTTGTCAGGGCGGAGTTCCTGACTTTAAGGGAGAGAGAATTTGTTCAGGCCGCGCGTGTGCAGCGTGTTCCGGATCTCAGGATAATTTTCAGGCACATACTGCCGAACGCTATGGGGCCGGTCTATGTAAGCGCGACTTTAAGCGTAGGTTCGGCGATACTTGTAGAGAGCGCGTTAAGTTTTCTAGGTCTCGGGGTTCAGATACCGTCTCCGAGTTGGGGGAATATCCTGACCGTCGGAAAAAATTATATCGACTACGCGTGGTGGCTGACGGTGTTCCCAGGGGTTTCTATATTGCTGACCGTGCTGAGTTTTAATCTGATAGGCGAAAGTTTGAGAGAGATGCTTGATCCTCGTTTAAAGGAACGCAAAGAGTTGGATGTGATTGTGTAATGTAATTTAGAATATTAGTTGGGAGTTAGGAGCTAGGAGACGGGAGGGTTAAATCCCACCCCCTCCTGACTCCAAGCTCCAAACTACTAACTAAAGTAGAATATGAATATTATGTACAACATACTTGATGTAACAGATCTGACCATATCTATCGGTGGCCGGAAGGTCGTGGATAATGTAGGTTTTTCCGTTCCTCAGGGAGGGGTGCTGGCGCTTGTTGGTGAGTCCGGGAGCGGCAAGACCATGACAGCCATGGCGATATTAAAACTTCTGCCGCCCGCGGCTAAGATAGAAAAAGGTAAAATAATATTCCGCGGAGAAAATATTCTTGAAAAAAAAGAGCGCGATATGAGAGGAATACGCGGCAGACGTATCGGTATGGTTTTTCAGGAGCCCTTTACCGCGCTTAATCCGGTGATGCGCGCCAGTGATCAGATAGCAGAAACATTGATTGCGCACGGTATTTGTAAAAAACAGGATCTTAACGCGCGTGTGAATGATCTTCTGGGAATGGTTAAGTTGCCGATAGAAGTGAGAGGAAAATATCCCCATGAATTGTCAGGTGGGATGAGGCAGCGCGTTATGCTCGCGATAGCGCTTTCGTGCGATCCGGAATTTCTTATACTGGATGAGCCTACCACAGCGCTGGACGTGATGCTTCAAAAACATATCTTGGATACTATAAAACATATACAGAGGGAGCGCAGAATAACGACACTTTTTATCACGCATGATCTTTCGGTGGTGAATATGCTTGCCGATAATGTTTGCGTTATGAGGAACGGTCTTGTTGTCGAATCGGGGTCGCGTTTGGACGTATTAAAGTCGCCGCAGAAAAAATACACGCAGCATTTGATAAGCTGTATCCCGGTCCTGGGGGATAAAAGACGTCGTTTGCCGGTGGAAATATAAGGAAATTCAATGATAAAGCTCGATAACGTAAAAAAATATTTCAGACAGAACACGATGTTCGGAACGGCCGCGAATATCGTGAAAGCTGTAGATGGCGTAAGCTTTTCTGTCGATAAGGGGAAAACATTCGGTCTTGTAGGCGAGTCCGGATGCGGGAAGACCACATTGTCGAAACTGATTACGGGGCTTATTGAGCCGGATAGTGGTAGCGTAAAGGTGTCTGGAGACGTCGATATGGTTTTTCAGGATCCTTTTAGCTCTTTAAATCCGCGCATGACGATCGAGGAAATAATAGCTGAACCTCTTCTTGTCAGGGGAATTAAACGGTCAGCCGCTTTGACAAAAGTCGCCGAAACGCTGAATATGGTGAAACTTGGCAGACGCAGCGTTCTTAAAGGATATCCGCATCAATTCTCTGGCGGCGAGCGACAGAGGATAGCTATCGCACGAGCGATTATACGCCGTCCGGCGGTGTTGATCCTGGACGAACCGGTATCGAGCCTCGATGTTTCGATACAGGCCAGCATACTGAATCTTCTTAAAGATATCCAGGAAGAATTGGCTCTAACATATATTTTTATTTCACACGATCTTCGTGTGGTTGAATTCATGTCGGATATCATCGGTGTGATGAAGGATGGAACGCTTATTGAGATTGCTTCGTGCGATGATATTTATAGCTCGCCGAAACATGAATATACGCGTCGGCTTATAAGTGCAATCCCGACTATTTGAGCATGAAAGATTTTTGGCGTTTTTAATATAGGTATCATTTGATTTGCTGGAAAATAATTCTATTGTCTAAATATTTGTATAAATGATATAATGTGTTAGCTCAAATAACAGACAGTTTTAGATCTGAAATAAAAATGCGGTAACTGCGAAAAAATATGATGAGGATTCCTCAATACATAAAGCAGGTAGTCCGAAAATGTGCGATATGTAGTATCGTTTTGATTTTTCCTTTCAGTAATTTTTGTCCTCCAAATCAAGTGTTTGCACAGGAAAGCCGGAATGCGACCCTAAACATATGGACTTATACCCAGAATGCCCCGGTTGCGCGAGAATTTTTAGCGGACGAATATAAAAAAAGTGGTTTTTTCCGGGAAATAGAAGGTGCGACAGCCGAGACGGCAAGGTATAGTGAGTTGCTTGAAAACGGTGCTGTTGATGCCGTTCCAATGCCGTCAGGGGTATATCTTATACGCGGGAAAACCTTGTCGGAACCTTTGTCGTTAATACGTGCTGTCATATATGCGGATTATAAATTAATGACCGAAAGAGAGATGCGTGAGCATGCTGCAAGGTATGAGGAATTAGAGAGACACATCCTGATGTCTGAAGAATTCGAGGAAGCACGCGAACTGTATACAAAGATAGATCCCGCAACGAAACAGAACGGTGATATTTGTTTAGCGAGATTTATCGCGAAGGCGTTTGAACTCGATATGCTTGTGACGAACCGGTTGATAGATCGGAAAGATCTCAGCATGGAAGAATTGTCGTTTTTTGCGATGGTGGATCCTCTGCTTCGAGAGAAGGAGGAAAGTGGGGAATATAAAAATTTTCCGGCAATATTTTTCAATGCCGCGGAACGGATGGAAAGCGTTCTGGGGCTGGCCGGAAGAGACTCGGATGTTGGCAGATACTTAGCCGGAAGGCCTAAACTGCCCAACATGATGATGGCGGTAAATTTGATGGATGTAGGGTCTGAGGTGATAGACGGGCAGGTCGTATACCGTAACAGTCTGCGTAAACTTAGGGCTATGTTGCCCGGATTCGCGGAGGACGGTTTTGAAAAGATATACATCTATGGTGGGCTTTATGAAATGGGGGAACTGTCGAGAAAAGTGCATCAGGTGCCTGATGAGAGTAGATATTTTATAAGGGACGGGAACGCTACTGTGATGGTCGAAAGATATCTGACCAAGCGGAAACAAATGGGGAATTTGACTCTCAAGGATTCTTTTGGCAATCCGTTCTCGATAAAAGGAATGGCGAAATGGAATGCCGGTCTTTCCGAAAGCAATGTAGAGAAGGATGTTAATGACCTGATGGAAACCGCACGTGCCCTTAAAATTAAAATGGTGGCGGATTTTATCCCGTGGCTCTCGCCGGGCGCGATCAGCGTCGATAATTACAAGATGACTTTTTACAGCGAAATATCCGAGTATGAGAATAATGAATTTAGGAACATGTCGAATGAGGAAGAAAAAAGTAGATGGATCGAGCGTCTTCTGTCCAGAAATGGCGGGCGTTGTGCGGTAAGGATAACCGAGGGTGATGTAGAACGTGTGATATTGGTACATCATCTAAGATTTTATGGAAGCCATAGTTCGGATCAGGTCATGTTAAATCCATATAGTTCCGCGGTAAGACAATATTATAAAGACTCATTGAAAAGATTTATAGACCTTGGTTTTGACGAAGTTCGTGTGGATCAAGCGGCGCTATTATTATCAAAAAACCTTTCGGAATATGGTATTTATGGACCGTGGCCGGTAACCGTAACCAATAATGATGAGATGTGGTGTGAAGTGATAAGTTTCGCTAAAGAATATGCGATGCGAAAAGGAAAAAGTATCAAGCTTAATATGGAAACATACGATTCCTTTGAGCAAGGGGCGTTGCTCGGCATGGGGGCGGATCGTGTGTATGACGGTGATATATTCGACACATTTTATTATTTGGGTCGAGGGCACGGATGCGCCAGGGCGTTGGATCTGCCCGTAAAAAAAGCGCTGGAAGACGGGGATAGAGATCTTATATATCCTACCAATTTTGATCAGATGTCACTTAAAGCCATCGGCGGCGCTACAAAAGGATTCACGATGCTTCTTATTGCTTTATCTCATCTTGGTGTGAATTCTATGGTGGATATGCGGGAATATCTTGGGGAGATGGGGCACATTATACCCATTGTCGGGGGCAATAATTCCGGTAAGGATGGACATCCTTTTCTGGAGGAGACGGAGCTGGAGAGCAGACAGACTTTTGACGATCTTATGAGACTTGCCCGTGAGTCGGAATGGAAACGGCTCGCTATGGAATTCAACCGTGCCGTGACAACGAGAGAAGGAACGGATATACGTACGCTGAACAATTCGGATACGGAAAGATTTTTTTCCATAATATGGAAGACGGAAGCAAATACATGGCAAATGCTTACGATCGATACAGATCCCGCTAAGCCGAAAACGTTGGTAAAGGTCGAGCTTCCGCGCGATTATGTGAGAATTAACGGAGATAGCAGAAAAATATCGGCATTTTGCGCTATGCCGGACGGCGGTCATGCGGAAGCCGGACTTTCAAACTGGGGAGATGGGGAAAATCTTTCGGATGTGGTTGAAGTGCCGTTCGGAGAAAGAGAAGAATATAAACTTGTAACAGTCGTACAGGATGATTCAGGGGCTTTTTACCGTATAAGGGCGCAAAATGACCGATCATTCAGTTTGATGGATGAAATAAAAAAGGCCGCGGAAAATCTCAGAAAAACGGTCAAAGAATCACTGATGTCATTTTCAGCTTCGTTCGGTGAGGTGCGGAAGCATATTTGTGAGGTCAACGATGTTTCAAAATTGAGTGTCTGTATGCCGATCGATGTTTTGAAAAGGACCGTGGATATCCCAATGATGGCTCGTGGGAATATATTAATAGCCAGGACGCTTCAAAAAAAGAATATTTCCTTCGAGCTTGTTATTACCGGAGTTGAAGAGACGGACATGGACAGCGTGACCGCTCTCGGTAAACAGCAAATAAAAAAGCTGCTTAATATCTCGGACGATTTTATTGTAAAGGTTGTTACCGAAAAAGAAATGGAAAGGATAGCCGAAGATTTTCCCAGCCATGGATATGATGCCAACACGGTTATTGGAAGGGCGCGTATTGTAAAAGATATGCATGAAGGGAAACTGAAAAAAGGCGAATATATGGCCGTTGTCACGGATGACATGTCCGAACAGGAAGCGGACGAAGTTCGTGGTACCTTTATGCGAGAGGAAGCCGACAATAGCAGAATATCTTTTCTGCTGCCGGTCAGTAGCGACGGAGCAAGAATATTTCTGTTTTCGGATATGCTGAATGAATGGCTAAAAAAAGTGAATAAAGGTGATATATTCACGGTTCAGAAGATCATGCCGCCCATCTGCTCAAAAGAGGCCGCCAGGGCTGTAGAGCAGGCCGCGAAGAATCTATGGAAGGTTTTGTCCGCTGCATAATATCTTTCGAGCATAGTGCATCAGTCAGGTCGGTTCGCGTTTTTGGCAGTTGTTATCAACGTTCAAAATCATATGATCAAGTTTGTGTTACCATGTGTTTGTAATATGCAATTCTAGCTTAAGGGGCGAGTGCCTGTCGCGGGAGGATATATGAAGACTCAAATCTTTTGTTTCACACGATCTTCGTGTGGTTGTATTCATGTCGGATATCATTGGAGTGATGAAGGATGGAGCGCTTGTTGAAATTGCTTCATGTAATGATATTTATAGCGCACCGAAACATGGATATACATGTCGTCTAATTAATGCAATCCCGGGTATTTAATTCAGGTGTTTCTAATTTATATTTGAATGGAATTGACAGTAAAAGCTTGGACTGTTAAAATCATCACAATGTTGATTTTAAAAAATAGGAGGGGTCAATGAAAAAGGTGAATTTTTACATTATTTCGATGATATTAGTTTTATCAATAGCCTCGGTTGCGCATGCCGAAAAAAAATATTATAACGGACATTGGTATGAAACCGTTTATGCAGTAAATGGAGGGCTGGATCAGACATGGGATCAGTCCAGGTCTATGGCACAAGCTCTGGGGGGAGATCTTGTCACAATAAACGATGCCGCTGAAAATGCTTGGCTTGTGGAGAATATGTTTAGCGGCACACACAGCACAATGTGGATAGGGATGTATCGTTATGGAAGCTTAAATGAATGGGCATGGGCCAGTGGGGATCCGATTAGTTATACACAGTTATCTTTTGAGGAAGTCCCGTATGATATGTATTTGGGAAATTATGTTACATTGTTTGGAGATGGTAAATGGGGCGTAAGTGTAGGAAGTTATATCGGTGCCGGTATCGCCGAGGGGGCTGTTACTCCTGAGCCGGCATCAATGGCGCTTTTCGGTTTAGGGGCGTCTGCGTTGGCGTTTGTAAGGCGTAAAAAGAAATAATTTTGAAATTATGATGGGGTGGGGATTTAATCGCCACCCCATCATATTTAGTAAGTAAAAAATCCGGATCCCAGTCAGATGATTGGCGAGAGGGCATCATAGCCGCCATACAATTCTACATATTGGGAATGTCGTGCTCCCTGCCGTTGCAGATTCATCAGATATAATTATTTATAAAGAACAAAATATAAATCGGATTTGTTCAACTATGTATTGGTAATGTATAATTCTAGCTTAAGGGGCAAGAACATGCCCCGGGAGGATATATGAAGGCACAGATATTTTATTTCACCGGTACCGGTAATTCGCTGAAAATAGCTAAAGATCTCGCGGACGAGCTCGGCGGCGCGGATGTGGTCAATATCGCGAAGATCAAAGACGTAGAAGTTTGTCTGTCCGGAGAAACGATAGGGATAGTATGCCCTGTTTACGCGTTCGGATTGCCGTTCGCGGTGGTGGATTTCATTAAAAAAATAAAAGATTCTAAGGATAGGTACTTTTTTGCGGTAGTGAATTTCGGAGGCATGGGTGGCAGCGCGCTTCATATAATGGAAAAGACACTGGCCGAACGGGGGATCGCGTTGAGCTCCGGGTTCGGTATAAAAATGCCGGATAACTACATCCCCTGGATGGGGGAAATAGATAAGGAAGGTAATGAGAAGATATTGGAACAGGAAGAACAAAGAATAAAACAAATAGCTTCTATTATAAAAGAGAAGAGAGAGCATAAAAAAGAATTCGGGAATGTTTTAACCAATGTTATTGGAAAGGCTGTTCATAGACTTTTTACTAAGCACATGAATCGCGCGGATAAAAAATTCTGGGTGAACGATAAATGTAATAGCTGCGGCATATGTGCAAGGATATGCCCGTCGGATAATGTGAAATTGGAGAATGGCAAACCGAAGTGGGATCACAAGTGCCAATTTTGTCTTGCCTGTATACAATGGTGTCCGTCTTCCGCCATACAATATGGGGAGAAGTCTGTTGGCAAAGGAAGATACCATAATTCGAGAATTGACATTAAGGAAATGATGTTGTCGTAACCGATAAAAACGGAGACCTGTATGGACAAAGACGCTATCATCGAAGCCTCGATCCGTGAGATAAAAGTTTTCATGCCATTTTTTGTCTTTTTTATAGTGTTGAGCGTTTTTGGGGCCACAAGCCGAAATTCCATAGCCGGGAACCTTTACACGAAATTCTATCTTAGCCTTTTTTTACTGCATTTGTCGTCATGGATCATTATATATGTGATTTTTAGAAGCGTCATAGTGATAAAAAGGATGATGAAGGATGAACAGAAACAATTGCTTGGGAAACGGAAAGGATCTGGTCCCTCCTCTCGTTGAATGCGACGGTGTTTTGTGCAGGAAATGGGGGCTTGAGGACCCGGACTGCGTTTTGGTCTTAGTACACGGCATGGGTGCGCACAGCGCACGGTGGATGTTTCTCGCGGAAGCGATGCTGAAAAACAATGTTGCGTCTTATGCCATAGAGCTAGACGGGTTTGGAATGACTTCGGGGCATAAAGGGTATGTGGATTCTTTCACGACATATTTCAAAAAAATAAAGGCCTTGGCGGAACTTGCCGCGAGCGAGAATAAGGGGAAAAAGATCTTTCTGGCCGGTGAAAGCATGGGAGGGTTGATATCTTTCTCAATGATAAAGGAAACGGATCTTTTCGGCGGGTTGATCTGTATCTCTCCGGCTTTCAGAAGCGGTATGAAAATGAACCTGGGGTTTTTGACGGAGATAATGCTTGCGGCCGTTTTTGATAAAAAGAAACAGTTCGAGATGCCGTTCACTTCGGCGATGTGTACTAAAGATGTGTGGTATCAGGACGTGATGGATATGGAGCGGGCTGAACACAGGCTGGCGACGCCGACGTTATTGCTTGAGATATTAAAATATCAGTCGATGGCGTTCTCTCCGAAACATGAAATAAACGTGCCGGTGCTTTTTCTTTTGGCCGGAAGCGATAAACTTGTGGATGTGGAAGCCTCGGAAGATGTATATAAAAAAATGAGAACGAAGGACAAAGAAATAATAGAATATGACGGCGCGTATCACGCGTTGTCGATAGATACATGCCGGGAAAAAGTTTTCCGGGATATTATGGGATGGATAACGCGGCATAAGAAGAACGACGCAGATTGGGAAACGTGTATATGAAATGTATACTTGCCATAGATCAGGGGACCACGGGAAGCCGGGCTATACTTTACGATAAAAAAGGAAACAAAATAGCCAGCGCTTATGAGGAGTTTCCGCAGTATTTTCCTAAACCTGGCTGGGTTGAACATGATCCGGAAGAAATATGGGCCAGTGTTAATAATTCCATACAGAAGGTTATGTCGGAAACGAGAGACGCCGAAGTTCAGGCGATCGGAATAACTAATCAGCGGGAAACAACGGTGATATGGGACAGAAAGACGGGCGAACCCGTCTATCGGGCGATAGTGTGGCAGTGCAGAAGAACGGCCGGACGGTGCGATAAATTGAAAAAAGACGGGAGAATAGGCGGGTTCTTCAGGGAAAGTACGGGCCTTCCGATAGACGCGTATTTTTCGGCCACAAAAATAGAATGGATACTCCGCAACGTAAAAGATGCCGCCCGGCGGGCAAGGTCGGGCGAATTGTGTTTTGGCACAACGGATTCGTGGGTTTTATGGAAGCTTACCGGGGGAAGGGAGCATGCCACGGATTTTACCAACGCGTCGCGTACAATGCTTTTTAATATAGAAAAAAAAGAATGGGACAAGAAGATCTTACATAAATTTAGGATACCGGAGCGGATGCTTCCGGATGTTAAAAGGTCTTCCGGTGTTTTTGGACGAACCGCGCGTATAGGAAAACTTCCGGCCGGGATACCTATATGCGGGATAGCCGGAGACCAGCAGGCCGCGCTTTTCGGGCAGGCGTGTTTTGAGCCGGGAAGTATAAAAAACACATATGGAACGGGATGTTTCGTGCTTCTTAACGCTGGAAAGAACAAGCCGTCAACGAAGCACGGTTTGATCATTACTTTAGGATGCGGGAAAAAGGGTGAACCTGTTTATGTGCTTGAAGGTTCTATATTCATCGGCGGGGCTGCTGTACAATGGCTGAGGGACGGTATTAAAATAATAAATTCCGCAAAAGAAAGCAAAGGCATGTCCGAGAGTTTAACGGATAATGAGGGGGTTTATTTTGTTCCGGCTCTTGTTGGGCTTGGTGCGCCTTATTGGGACCAGAACGCACGCGGCGCGTTATTCGGCATAACAAGGGGGACCAGGAGAGAACATCTGGTCAGAGCTGCGGTGGAAGCTATGTGTTATCAGACCAAGGATGTTATTGATGCTATGCGCAGGGATACAGGGCTTTCTATCGAGCAATTAAAGATAGACGGAGGCGCGTCGGCCGATGATTTTCTGTGCCAGTTCCAGTCCGACATTTTAAGGAAGAAAGTAGTACGTCCGGTAGTCATTGAAACTACATCTTTGGGGGCGGCGTATCTGGCTGGCCTGGCGGTAGGTTTTTGGCGCAATACTGATGAAATAAAAAAATGCTGGCATGTGGACCGGGTCTTTTCTCCGCGTATGAAAAAAGAAACCGCTGCGAAATTTTACGCAGCTTGGCATAATGCCGTCAAAAGAACTCTTTCGGTTTAAGCGGGATATCGATGAAACAGTATGATGTGATAATAATCGGCGGAGGGGTCACTGGAAGCGCCATCGCGCGGGAACTGTCGCGTTATAGACTCAAAGTTGCTTTGCTTGAAAAAGAGATAGAACTTGCCTTCGGTGTGTCAAAATCCAATAGCGGGATAATACATCCCGGTACACAGAATCCTCCTGGATCACTGAAAGCCAAATTGTGTGTTGAGGGGAACAAGCTTATCCGACAGGTCGCGAAAGAGCTCGGTGTTGATTTTAAAGAAGTCGGCGAGCTGGTCGTGGTTTTCAGCGAAGAAGATATCCCAAAATTGCATGAATTAAAAAAGGAAGCGGAGCTTATAGGGGTAGAAGGCGTAGAGGTAGTGGACAGGGATTGGCTTAAAAAGAACGAACCTAATCTCTCGGATGAAGTGGTCGCGGCGTTATACGCTCCCACCGCGGGAATAATCAGTCCGTACCGCCTTGTTTACGATCTTTCCGAGAACGCTGCGCGTAACGGGGTCCGGATACATACCGATACTAAGGTCTTGGGGATAACGGCCGAAAAAGGTAAGAATTTTATTATCAAAACTACACGCGGGGAATTTTTCGCCAAATTCGTTATAAATGCCGCCGGCCTGTATGCCGACGAAGTATCATCTATGGTCGGTATCTCTGATTTTAAAATAAAACCGAGAAAAGGCGAAGAGTTTCTGCTGGATAAAAAACGGCAATACATAACAAATCATCTTATATTCCCACTGCCGACAAAAGTTTCAAAAGGCGTTTTGATAATAAAAACATCGGATGGAAACCCGATGATAGGGCCGACCGCCGAGGATGTCGATGATAAAGAGGATCGTTCAACAACAGAAGATGGTTTTAAAAAAGTAGTTACGTTCGTTAAACGAATGGTCGGGGCCATAGACGAGAACGATGTGATAGCGTATTTTGCCGGACTTCGTCCGGTGGCCGGCGATGATTTTATAATAAGGCATGAGGACAAAGTCCCCGGGTTTGTGAACGTGGCTGGTATACAATCTCCGGGACTTACCGCCGCCCCGGCCATCGCTTTAATGGTCGTGGATATTCTTGGCAAAAACGGGCTTGCCTTGAGAAAAAAATGGTTTTTCCGCCGGCATAGAAAGAAAACGGAACATTTGTTCGCGTTGCCGTTCTCTGAGACTCTGAAACTTATAAAGAAGGATCCGTCATACGGGGATATAGTTTGCCGATGTGAAATGGTCTCCGCTAAAGAGGTTCGCGAAGCGATAAAACGCGGGGCCAGAACTATGGACGGCGTGAAATTTAGGACACGCGCCCAAGCCGGACGTTGCCACGGAAGTTTTTGCACCACGCGCATCATGCGTATATTGTCCGAAGAAACCGGGGTCCCGCTCACTGAAATAACAAAAAGAGGCAAATGTTCCTGCATAGTCAAAAAGGACAGACGTGATGGTTGAGAGAGAGCTTGTTATAGTAGGAGGAGGTCCGGCCGGTATGGCGGCCGCTGTATCGGCGTACGAGAGAGGGGTGAAGGATATACTTCTTCTTGAAAGGGATCAGTATTTGGGAGGGATACTTAATCAATGTATCCATACGGGTTTTGGATTGGGTTATTTTAAGGAAGTGCTTACAGGTCCGGAATACGCCGAGCGATTCATTGAAAAAGTTAAAAGCATCCCCGCTATAGAAGTTAGTCTCAAGTCTTTCGCCGTTGCTATGACTTCGGAAAAGGTTGTTACATATCTTCATCCTGGAAAGCTTGATACAGTAAAGGGAAAGGCTGTGATAATGGCAACCGGTTGCAGGGAAAAGACGCGGGAGATGATACATGTTCCTGGAACACGTCCTGCCGGCATTTTTTCGGCGGGGCTTGCACAGAAACTGATAAACATAGAAGGTCTTTTGCCTGGGAACGAGGTTGTTGTCGTTGGTTCGGGTGATATCGGGCTTATTATGGCAAGACGTTTTGTATTGGAAGGCGCGTCCGTTAAAGCTGTTGTGGAGATACAGAAAACGAGCAAAGGGTTGGTCCGTAATATCGTACAGTGTATCGAAGATTTTGGTATTCCGATGTACTATAACCATAAGATCTCGCGTATATATGGAGTGGATCGCGTGGAAAAAGTAAGTGTCGTGCGAGTGGACGATAATTACAATGAACTGCCCGGAACAGGGTTTGAGATAAAATGCGATACTATTCTTATTTCGGCCGGACTTATCCCGGAGAATGAACTTGTCGAGATGGCAGGTGTCAGGATGGATAAAAAAACAAACTCACCGGTATCCGATAAATTGAATGAAACTTCTATCCCCGGAATATTTGTCTGCGGGAATTCGTGCAAGGTTTACGATATCGTCGATTCGGTGACGCGTGACAGCGTAATAGCCGGTAAAATGGCGGCGGAATATATAGGGAGTCTTTAATATGACGAAACAGACAATGATATGTATAGAATGTCCGCGAGGATGCGTTCTCAAGGTTGATGCGGAAAACGGGCGTGTTGTAAAAGTAGAAGGAAACGGTTGCCCGAAAGGATCGAAATATGCCGTTTCGGAAGTCGAGGCGCCTGCGCGAGTGCTGACGTCGGCGGTGATAGCCGAGGGATTATCGCTTAGAATGCTGCCGGTGCGGACCGATAAGCCTGTTCCAAAAACTCGTATAATGGAAGCCATGGAAGAAGTGAAAAAAATAATTATTTCGGAACCCATTCGGTGCGGGGATATAGTCAAAAAAAACATTCTCGGTCTCGGGGTAAACCTTATTGCGACTAGGGATTTTGACAGGGAATGATACAAGGATAATCTTCTTACCCGGTTTTAAAACAATTAATGTCATATTCGAAAAAAGAGAAAAGGTATAAATGGATTTTCTGCCCATATCTAAAACAGATCTGAAAAAACGCGGATGGAACGAGTTGGATGTTATTCTTATCACGGGCGATGCGTATGTGGATCATCCGTCCTATGGAGTTGCCGTCATTGGCCGTGTTCTGGAGGAAGCGGGTCACAAGGTCGGGATCATCGCTCAGCCGGATTGGAGGAGCTCCAAAGATTTTTTGGAACTTGGAAGACCTCGTCTTTTTTTTGGGATCACATCCGGTAATGTAGATTCGATGATAGCCAATTACAGCGCGAACAAAAAGGAGCGCGATACGGACGATTATTCGCCCGGAGGAAAGTCCGGGAAACGTCCTGATCGAGCCGCGATAGTGTATGCGAACAAGATACGCGAGGTATTTGGAAAAGTGCCTATAGTGCTCGGAGGTATCGAATGCAGTCTCCGGCGTTTAGCGCATTATGATTATTGGGACAATGATGTCCGTCGTTCTATGATCCTTGATACGCGCGCCGACATGTTGGTATACGGTATGGGCGAAAGACAGATAAAGGAGATCGCCGACAGGTTCGATAAGGGGATCCCGCCGGAAGAGATAAACGATGTTCGCGGAACGGTGGTCATAAGAAAGAACATAGATTTTCTCAAAGAATATGTGATGATACCGTCGTTCGAGGAAGTCAAAAGTGACATTAGAAAATTTAATGAAGCTTTTAAGATGGCGTATTATAATCAGGACGCGTTTACGGCTAAACCGGTCGTTCAAAAACACGCCGACAGATTTGTGATACAGTTCCCTCCGGCGATGCCTTTATCGGAAAAAGAACTGGATGCCGTGTATGAACTCCCGTATCTAAAGAAAAGCCATCCGGTTTATGATAAATCAGGGGGGATAAAAGGGATAGAACCTGTCAGGTTCTCCATAGTGTCGCATCGCGGTTGTTGCGGCGAATGTGCGTTTTGCGGATTATATTTTCATCAGGGCAGGATTGTTCAGAGTCGTGGGGTGGAATCTATAGTGGATGAAGCGAGACGCATGGTGACAGATAAGGATTTTAGGGGGACTATACGTGATGTCGGGGGACCTACGGTGAATATGTACGCTGCTTCATGCCGCGCGTGGCAAGGACACGGAGCATGCAAAGATAAAAAATGTTTATATCCTAAAAAATGCCAGAACCTTATTCTGGGATACAAGGAAAGTATTGATATGTATCGTCGACTTCGCGCTATCCCGGGCGTGAAACATGTGTTTCTTGCGAGTGGGTTCCGTCATGATCTGTTGGCCGATGATGAGGCAAGGGATTATTTGGATGAAATATGCAGATATCACATAAGCGGGCAGATGAAGGTGGCGCCGGAATATCTTGTTGACGATGTGCTTAGGGTCATGAATAAATCCTCGGTCGCGACGTATGCCGCGTTTGAGAAAAGGTTTAGACAGGCCGTAGAGAGATCCGGTAAACAACTGTTTTTGGTCAATTATTTTATCAGTGCCCATCCGGGGGCCACTATGGGGCACGCAGTGAAAATGGGATGTTATCTCGCGGACAGAAAACTGCATCCGGAACAGGTGCAGGATTTTATCCCGCTCCCGATGACGTTGTCGGGGTGCATATACCATACGGGAGCGCATCCTTTTACGGGCGAAAAAATATATACCGCTAAAACATTCCGCGAAAGAAAAAAGCACCGCGCTTTGATGCAGTACGTTTCTCCAGCTAATAAAGCGTTGCTAAAAGAAGTGCTGAACGAGATGGGGCTGCCTGAACTGAAACGGAAATTCGGGGTCAGGTGAGGAGTGTAATAATATTCCTGTGTGCCCTGCAATTCTCCTTCGTTCGATACTTGGCATTCCCGGCCTTGCTTCTCTTGTATGGCTACGGGGGAATGTCCGATTTGCAAAGAGAAGTTTGTGTTCTTTCTGCCGTGGACGCTCGAAATCCCCTGCGAGGATTTCTTCGCTCAACGTTCGGCCTCGCTCCCCGGCTTCGCTAAAAAAGTCATCCCCGAACGCTTTTATCGGGGGTCCATAAAATTAAAATAAATGTGTCGCTCAGCCGGATCCATGCCCGCTCGGCCTCCCGATGCCACGTACGAAAGAACACAAACTTCTCTTTGTCGTAATTTGCCGTTATTAATTTAAAAATATCTTACACTTCATTCGTAGCTGTGCAGGAAAAATGCTCTAACAGTTTAACGCAATGACACATGATGCGCTCTTGTCCCGGCAGATTTCATAGAGTATTCTTATTAGCGTGGAAAATAGTCCGAATAAAGAAATGATAGAACTTTTTGACTATGTGGTGCGCAGTCTCGGTACCGCGGTCAAGAATAGCGCTTTGTATCAGCCTTCTCATCCTGTCTTTGAATCTTCCATAAAAAATCTTAAGGTGTCGATGGATAATTGGTTCGTCGCGTCAAAAGATCTGGCGATCGGTATCACGCAGGGTAATATTTTGCTTAATGGAGAATATGTCAAAGAAAAGGATATAATCTACGCGGAAGTCGCCAATTATCTACATGCGCGAGGAATTCTTACGATAGAGGTTCATGCTGCCGTTACGAATGATGAACTGACGGCATTTTTATCGATTATTAAGGAAACACCGAGATTTATCCGGGAAAACGGTGGGGTGTCCAAAATAATGGCCGGATCGCCGAATCTTGAGGTGAAAGAAATAGATTATAGCGCCGTTCTTGTTAGCGGCGGCGGTGGCGAAGAAGCTACTGGGGAAGATCACGATGTCTGGAAATCTTTGTGTGGGATAACCGATGAATCCAAAAACGGGAAACTGCCGTCCGATAAGGTCGAATTTTTGACAGACTTTTTGCGGGACTCAAAACGATCGGCGTCCGTGCTGAATAGGATATACAAACAGGCGGTAGGAAAAGTAGAGAACGAGAAAGGAACGATAGAAGATATAAAATCGGCCATTCTCAAGATGTCGCAGTATTTCGATAAGGAATCCGGGAAAGATTCGCGCATGGTCAGAAAACGTCTCGCCGATATTGTCTCGCAACTGGATCCGGGTTTGGTGGTGAACGTTCTTGATAAAGGTGCAGGTAAAGAGGATTTGGCGAAGGAGATAACGAAAAATTTTACGGACGATATGTTTGGTGATTTCATAACCTCGCTGATAAGCAGTGAAGGCGGGATGAACGAGAACCTTCTGAGGATATTCGATAAAATGTTACCGGAAGATGAAAAGAACCGTAGCGGCAATATAGCGACTCTTGTTACGGATAATCTTCTTCAGTCCGGCGCTATGGATAAAGACAGTCTGGCGCAGTTTCAGCTGTCGATCAAGGAAATTTTCAAGGGCCATCCCGGCAACAGCTTTGTGTCGCAGGTGTATAAACTTACGCTTGATACGTTCGCGGGCGAATCAACGCAGTCTTCTGCGTCGAACAGCGAACTTATGTTGCTAGTAAGGGATTTTAAAAAAAGTTTTGATGATGCTGAAATGGGACAGGAAAAGATCAGATTAATGTTGAATGTTCTTTGGCTGGAAAATGAGGTTGAGGAAATAGAGAAACTTACGGATATAGCCCTTGGATATTTCAATCAGACGATCGGGGACGGAGATATAAGGAATATAAAAAGATATGTTGAGTTCTTTACGGAAAAAGTCCGTCCCGAACAGAAAAAAGATCCGCGGGCCGCGGATAGTATCGAAAGAGCCGTCGGCATAGTTACCGGTAAGGATGTCGTGCGCGCGATAACGTCGTTTGTCCCTGACGCAGAAGACGATACGCTGGACGATATCGCCTATATTGTAGGAAAGACGGGGCATGAAGGGAAGGATGCTTTTCTGGATGCGTTCATATCTGAAGACAACCCTTTTAGCAAAGACAGGTTCAAATATATTTTTATAAAGATCGGAAAAGATATTTCGAGGGAGATCCTTATACGGCTTAATACCAGCGATTTTGAATCGAAAAAAGATTTTCTTAAGATCCTCAGGATAGTCGACTCGGAGACAGCGCAAAGCGTAACGTCAAAACTTCTGGAGGACAGTAATCCCAGGATCAGACTGGAAGCCCTGCAGAACTATGTATTACGGACCGATGCCGAAAAGAAGGATATGTGGGATAAATTCCGTAAAGAGAAAGACGAACATGTCAAAAATCATATGTTGCAGATCATAACCGCTTCAAGGGATTGGAATTTTATAGAAGACATAATGAGGGAGCTAGAGAAAGATCCGTGGAAGATGAAATATCGGATAGCTCTGGTAAAAGGCTGCGGGGACAACAGGATCGCAGCGTCGATTGGATATCTTGAAAAAATATTGAATAAGAAAGCGTTGTTTGCCACGGCTATGCTGGAAGAACTTAAGATCGCGGCCGTAGTAAGTCTGGGGCAGATAAGGACGCCGGAATGTCTTGATATCGTCACTAAGGCACGTAATACAAAAATAGATTCTGTAAAAAAGATGTGCGAACTTGTTCTTCGATTGGGGGAACGTGACACAAGAACCGATCAGAGATAAAGTCGAAAGACTTGTAAAGGATTTGGCGGGCGCTGTGCAGATGAGAGGTATGTACAGCAAAGAACATACGTTGTTCAAAAGCTCGCTGAACACCCTTTATTATATGCTGGACGATGTTTTGTTCGAGGAAAAAGAGATCACGATAGGAGTTATCGGGGACGAAGTTGCTTATGGCAAGGAACCGTTCTATGAGACCAGCAGGCAGATAAAAGGGTTCATCCAGCATCTTAAGTCTATCGGTGCCGATAAGATCACTTTCTATAAAGGATTGAACCTTCAGGAACTGGTGGAGTTTGTCTCTATCCTGGCTTTGAACCCGGAAACCATCAAAAGAACCGGTGGGTTCGAGGTTTATTTTAAAATGGGCAATATCACAAATGTTGCGGTCGGGAAAATAAGTCTACGAAAAAAAGATCAGACTGACCAGCCGGCTGAAGCCCCGGAAGATGTGATGCTTTCCGCCAGAAAAAATTATAATAGCGGCGAAAATCTGATGAAGGAGATATTCGACGATATAAACACCAATCAGGTGCTTAATGTCGAGGGTATAAGGATTTTCGTCAGCAATATTATTAATAATCTTCTGAACAATCGTGCGTCGCTTTTGATACTTACGGCCGTAAAAAGTCATGATGAATATTCATTCGTTCATAATATAAATGTTTCGATATTTTCCGTTTTGCAGGCTGAGGGGCTTGGGCTTGAACAGCGCTATCTTAACGATATCGGCGCAGCTGGGCTTCTTCACGACGTAGGAAAAATATCTATACCGGGGGAGATATTGCGTAAAAAAGGCGCTCTAACCGAAGAAGAATTCGCGATCATAAAACGGCATTCTGTTTATGGCGCAAAACTTCTGCTTGAGAGTCCCGATATAAATGTTCTTGCCGCTAAGGTTGCTTTTGAACACCATATCAGATACGATATGGGTGGTTATCCTGACCGCGCTTTCGACAAAAGAGTGGGACTTGCGTCGATGATAGTGACTATCTCTGATTTTTATGATGCGCTTCGCAGTAAACGGGCCTATGCCGGGGAAGTCGCTCCTGAAAAAACATATGAAGAAATGATCAAGCTTTCCGGTAAACATTTTCATCCTCTCTTGCTTGATCATTTCTTCAGGCTTGTGGGAGTATATCCGCCCGGAACGCTTGTTGAACTTGATTCCGATGAAATCGCTATCGTTGTAAAAGAAAGTTCGCTCGATATCAAGCGCCCGCAGGTGGAAGTGATATATGACAAAAATGGCAACAGTGTCGGCGAACCGTATTTATTGAACCTTACCGAGAAAGACCCCGCTACGGGAAAGTTTAAAAAGACCATATTGAGATCCATAATCTCGAACGATAAATTCGAAGTGCCTGAAAAGTATAAACCCTCCGCTCCGTGATTCGCGGGCCAAGATCCCGTAAAACTCGTAATATTATGTGTAATTGCGCCAGCATATCTACGGTGGGCATGTCCGCCTTCGCTTTTATATAAAAACACACACAGCTACGGCGGACAGGGCCGATTCGCCTTTTTATTTTTGATCTCCCAGTGTTTGACTCGCGCTGATGCGTAAAATATTTTTAATCGGATAACGGCGAATCTGACCTGCCCACCGTAGCTATATATACTATCTCCCGTTCGGTTGACTTGGCGAAACGAGAAGCTCTGTCGTTCAGACGATTTCCTTATTCGGAGAATTTTCTGACAATTTTGGCGCCTGCGGAACTCGCCTTAACGTGACATCCGTTCTTTACCAGAGAACGTATGTCCCGTTAAAGCTCAAACAGTCCTCGGCGGCCTTGTCATTCACATTCCAAGCCTTCCCAAAATAGTCATAAAATTCTCCGGGAAA
>DAONGE010000003.1:0-91924 GCA_035403965.1 Candidatus Omnitrophota bacterium
GTGGCATAAACTGGGCGAATTTGCAACCGTTAACCGAATCAGGTATAAATTGGGCAGACCTTAATGGGCTAACTCGTTCAGGGATTAATTGGAATGATTTCCAGACAATGACGGAAAGCGGAATAAACTGGGCAAATTTGCTGGATATGACGCGATCAGGGCTCAATTGGTATGGAATACGAGACCTTTCAGTATCGGGGATAAATTGGGCAGGATTCCAAGACTTTACTAAGACCGGAATAAACTGGGCAAACTTGGGTGAGCTGTCGCAAGCTGGGGTAAATTGGTATAGTTTTCAAGCAATGACGACTGTGGGAATAAACTGGGCTGGTTTACAAGCATTATCACAAACCGGTATAAATTGGGATGATATTAGCGCCATGAGTAGTGTTGGAATCAATTGGTCAGATATGGAACTTATGACCCAGACAGGGATTAACTGGGCAGAATTTAAGCAGTTGACTGCGACAGGGATAAACTGGGCGGATATCGGCAATATGACAGAAACAGGAATAAACTGGTCGAATTTACAGGTTATGACTCAGGCAGGGATAAACTGGGCAACTTTACAGGCATTAACCGAAACAGGAATAAACTGGGCTAATATTCAAGGTATGACAGAAGTCGGTATTAATTGGGCATCATTAGGAGATATGACAAAATCGGGGATAAACTGGAGCAATATACAGCTATTTTCAGAATCTGGTATAAATTGGGCAAATATACAATCAATGACAGAAACAGGAATAAACTGGTCTAACATACAGTTAATGAGTACGGTCGGGATAAATTGGGGTAATATCCAGATGATGTCCGAGACCGGAATAAACTGGGCTAGCATTATGTCAATGACCGAGGAAGGGATAAATTGGGCAGATCTGGGGATGATGGCATCGGTTGGCATTAATTGGTCGAATGTACAATCTATGACAGAGTCGGGTATCAATTGGAGCGATATGTCGGTTTTAGCAAGTTCGGGTATCAACTGGAGTGACTTTGGAGCGTTAACATCCAGCGGAGTTAACTGGCAAAGTTTGGCAACTCTTGCTTCCGCCGGTGTAAATTGGGATGATATCGTTAGCCTCAGTGAAAAAGGCATAAACTGGTCTAATATCGGTGAAATGTCAGAGACGGGTATAAACTGGGAAAACGTATCGCGTATGACTGAAGCTGGCGTGAACTGGTCGGTATTAGGTGATATGGCGGATGCCGGGATCAACTGGGAAGATATGCGCCGTGTTACTGAAGGTGGAATCAATTGGGAAAATATAGGTGTTATGACGGAGAGCGGCGTCAATTGGACTGATACTGCTAAAATGTCAAAGGCGGCCATTAACTGGCAGGATATGGCATATATGACAGGCTCCGGGATAAACTGGACCGATGTGCATGGACAAACTATTTCTAAAATCAATTGGACTGATCTGGCGCGAATGACCAGTGCCGGCATAAACTGGGATGGTATTAAATATTTGGGTGACCATATAGAGGAAATATACGAAGATATCAACGATATAGATTTAATTGTCACGAACTTGCGCGATACTATAGGGACATCGGCGTCTGTTGGAACCGGTACGCTTTTTGGCCTGTGTAAGAATATCAAAGATACCGTGGATAGTTTTGATCTTGGTGATATTGATCAGAACGTTAAAGATATTAAAGACAGGCTGGGGGTATCTAGTGCGGTTCCGGCCAAAACTTTGTTTGAAACGATCGAAGATTTGAATTTGGATGGTATAGATGAAATATTGGATCTTTTAGGCACTGCGTCCGATATGGCCTCACAGGCGACCGTGTTTGGAAAACTTAACGATGTTCAAGGTTATGCTGAACTTATAGGTTCTCCGAGTGATGCTTCTAACGCGGATACTTTATTTGGGCAGATAAGGTCAGCGAAATCTAATGCACTTAACGCATATGATGATACCCAGGCCATAAGGGCAATAATAGAAGGGCAGGAAGGTGTTGGGATAGATGACGCATATACCTTATTGAAAAGTTTGCAGACTAATATTGCGAATGTAATGAAATCTACACAAAATATGGCGACAAAGGCCGATGCCGATGAATTGAAGAAAGCGGTTATTGATGGATTGACAAATGCTGTAAATAAAGCCGCGGAATCATTGAATTTAAAAGTAGAATCTGTGAAGACGCTGACTGAACAGGAGATAAAAGATACTGCGCTTGTGAAAAGCAAAGTAGACGAGATTAAACAGATATTAGATCTTATAAGGAAAGCCAAAGGAGAAGAAGAGGTTGTTGTTAAATCGTGGTATGAAAAAGAATAATTACTCCAATATTTATTTTAAGAAAATAGCATTATACGCGATTGCGTTAATGCTTTTTTGCGGCCGTGAGGCGCATTCGGAGGTCGCAATAAAAGTTGTAGTGGTTAACCCGTCTGATTCGGAAGAAAGAGAAGTCCCGGTCAAGTACGATCTTCCGCCTGGGTTAAAGCTTGAAGATGTAAAAGATGCCGGTGGATTGAAAGTGGAATATGATTCTCAATTGGGTGTGTATTATGTTGCAGGTTCTCTAAAATTAGGCCCGAAAGAGAACAGAGTCCTAAAGTTGGTCGTGAATGATATCTGGATAATCCCGGAAGAAAAGATCAAAACCCTGAAGGATTATTTGGAAAAAACTGTTGAGGCGGTTGAGGAGCCGGAAAAGAAAAAGATCGCCGAAGCGGCAAGCCAGGATATAAAGGATCGTATCTCGGTCATTGAAAAAGAGCAACAGGAGTTCGAGTCAGATATAGAAAAACGTGTTCAGAAATATTATGTAGCATTGAAAGAGATAAATACGATCAAAGACGATATTTTTGCTATGGATCGTCTGGCCAAAAATAAAGAAGCTGAGAGTACTCGGGCTGATGAAACATTGAAATTGATTATTCAGGCTCAGAATCCTACTCCTGACAAATTAGAAATCCCACTAAAATATTATCTTTCAAACGATGTCCATCCGGAAGATATTCTTGATTTTGCTGGGTTCGATTTTAAATATGATGTTGAAAAAGGCCGGTCATATCTTGAAAAAAAAGAAACATTTGAGCCTCAACAGACCAAACGCTGGGATGTCAAAGTTCGAAATCGCTGGGTATACCGGGATAACGAGGTAGAGAATCTTATCGACGAAGCCGAAAAAACACGGGTGAATTATGAGCATTCGAAATTCCGTGAGTTGAGTCAGGCGCTTTTGGACGAAATAAAACGGGAAGGGGGCTATATCCTTTCTAGCCAAAAAGAGGCGGATACGATAGATAAGGCGATTGAGGCGTATAAGGTAAATCAAAACCGCTTTAATCTTATCAAAGACGATCTTCTTAAGTTGCAAAGTCTTGCCAGCAAAGATACAGCTAAAAAGCACAATGTGTTGAGGGATATGAAATTGATGGAGGAAATAAAACAAATATCTGATGTTCTTTTGAAAAAGATTTTTCAGGAAGGTAAAATATCTCTTTTTAAAATGATATTAGGGGTGTTGATCTTTGTGGCGGTAGTCACCAGTGTGGCTCTTTTTGCCTGGTACCAGAAATTTCAGAAAGATAAGGATAATTATCAAAATATATTAAAAGAAAATTCAGGAGTGCAGCCGGCTGAAGATGCAAAAAAGAAATCAACTTGATCGACATGTCTTGCTTATGAAGTAAACATTATATATTATTAGTTATATCAAAAACAGGAAGGTATATGTCCCCATTACAATACAAAGAATATGGAACAGTACAGAAAATCCGAGGGTGTATTATTCAGGTGCAGGGGCTCAAAAACTGCATAAATGGGCAGTTGGTTCGTTTTGGCCCCGGAACTGAAGGCATTATAATGGGTTTTACGGACGATCAGAGCGGGATATTGCTCATCAAAGAGAAAAATCCCCCTAAAACCGGCGATAAGGCGGTAATGACACTTGAACCGTTTAATACCCCGGTTGGAGATGAGTTTATCGGTCGCGTAGTTAATGTTCTGGGTGAACCGATGGATAATCTCGGACCGATAAATGTAAAACAGTATGCGCCGATATTCCCGCGTGTTCCATCCGTTCTAGAGAGGGATGGGGTAGAAGTTACGGTTGAAACGGGACTTAAGACGGTAGACGCTGCGATCCCGATAGGGCGTGGGCAGCGTCAGCTTATTCTTGGCGATAAAATGTCTGGGAAAACAACGATAGGTACGGATATCGTTCTCAATCAAAAGGGGAAGGGTGTAATTTGTATATATTGTTGTATCGGAAAAAGTACTACCGCTTTGGACAGGTTGGTCGCTTTATTCAAGAGTCGTGGTGCCTTGGATTATACGATAATTGTGGCGGCTTTGGCAGGACAATCTCCCGGACAGCAGTATCTGGCGCCGTATGTAGCTAGTTCGTTTGGAGAATATTTCATGAACAAGGGGCAGCATGTTATAGCGATTTTTGACGATTTTACCAAACATGCATGGGCTTATAGGGAAGTATCACTACTTATGGGACGGCCGCCGGGACGTGAGTCCTATCCAGGAGATGTGTTTTATCTTCATTCAAGAATGATAGAAAGGGCGGCCCAGCTTTCTAAAAAACTGGGCGGAGGGTCGATGACCTTTTTCCCGATGGTTGAATTGTTGGAAGGAGATGTCACAGGTTACATTCCTACTAATCTTATTTCAATGACCGATGGACAGATACTTTTAAGTACTCAGTTGTTTAGTGAGGGGTTTAAACCCGCGATAGATCTAGGACTTTCGGTTTCACGTATCGGAAGTAAAGTGCAATGGAAAGCTATGAGAAAAGTCGCCGGTAAACTAAGGTTGAACTATCTGCAGTATAGACAGAAACTACAGATGTCAAAATTACAAAGTGGTGAAAGAAGTAAGGAGTTTATCGAGCAGATGAAAGAAGGGGAGATCTTAACGGAACTGCTTATACAGGACAAAGATAACCCACGGCCCATGGTTGAGCAGATTATGCTTTTTTATGGACTTAATAAGAAAATTTTTCATAATCTGGAGATGGAGCAGATCCGGACCATGAAGACCCAAATATATGATTTTACTGTAAAGAATTTTCCGGATTTCGTTCGTGAGTTTTCTGAAAAAAAAGAGCTTTTGCCGCAGTTTGAAAAACAGATGGACAATATTTTCGCACAGTATTTTAAGAGTGTGGCACAGAATAAAACGGCGTGAACGGGAGAATGTTATCTATGACCGGGAAATTTAAATTAAGGGTTATGAATCCCGATAAGACCTTGTTTGAGGGGCCAGTTGGAAGTGTTTTTGTGCAAGGGGATAAGGGGGAGTTCGAGCTTTTGGCGTATCATTATCCATTGATGAGCATACTTGCGCCCGGGAGGATCATAATTGACTGGCAAAAGTATATTCCGGTAAAGAGTGGAATAATAAAATTCTCCGAAAATGATTGTATAGCGATAGTGGAATTGTAAAAGGAGACTTATATGCATACATTTTTGCTCCTTGTGATAATGACTATAGTAGTACTTGGACCGGCTGCTGTTATTGCCGTTTTGGGATATGCTACAATAATGTCGTTGGGCAGAAATCCGTCATCGGCATCCAAGATATTCATGGGGACTATTGTGTTTCTTGTGTTCATCGAGGCGATATCGATTATAGCGCTTTTGGTTATATTTCATTTATTTGCCTCATAATTTAACGTGGAGGGTGCAATATGTTTTTAGCACAGCTTGTAATCATACAAATAATAATTTTTGGCGTGGTTATATTTTTACTTAAAAAAGTTCTTTATGGCGATACTGAAAGTGCAATGGGCCGGCTGGATGCTACCTATAAGGAGCTAACACAGAAAAAACAGGAAATGGCAGACAAGATGTTTGAAATGGAGAAAGAATATAACACTATGAAAGAAAAAGCTGAAAAGTTGGCGGCCGCATATAAAGATGCCGCTGAAAAAGAAATGAGTGAAAAGAAAGATGCCATGGTTAAAAAGGCCAAAGAAGAAGCTGAAAGAATAGTCACAGACGCGCAGAATATGAAAGGAAAGATCAGAGAAGAGATCCGCAAAGAAGAAGAGGATAGAATGTTGGGGACCTGTGCGGGGCTTATCAATGGCATGATGGGGGACGCCCTAAATGAAAAAATGGATAACATATTTATTGAAGATTTTCTTGATGATTTCAAAAAAGTCGATAAGTCCCGTATCCCGGCGGGGACTTCCCAAGTAGAAATAATAACAAGCCGCAAAGTGTCGGATGTGGTTTTTAAGAAAATATCGGATGCATTGAACGAAAAGATGTCCGCGTCAATTAAATCGGAAATGACGGTAGATCGGAACATAGTAGGCGGTGTTATTCTGAAGTTCGGGAGTTTGGTTCTGGATGGGAGTCTGGCAAGTAGGATCAAGGAAAAAACAGCTGAAAAAATGGCGAGGTAAAGATGTCTAAAACGACTCAAGTTAAAGCTGACCTTGATAGTACGACCGCGCTGATGGGGATAATAGAGATCCTTAAGGATATAGCGTCGAACCATTTTTATAAAATATTCAGGAAAAAAGGGAAAAAAGATGAATTTGAAAGGGTATTTGACGATTTTTTTCAGATAGCGACCAATGTGCCCGAGGGGAGGCTTATCTTAAACTCCGAGGAAAAAGGGAAGGTGGCCATACTTGCATTTACGTCGGAAGGTGGCTTTATGGCGGATCTGACCGCAAAAATCGTACGTACGGCGATTACAGAGGCTGCACGTATGGATGTTGCTGAGTTCATAATCGTCGGGAAAAAAGGGTATGATAAGATAACTCCACTTACGGACAAACCGGTTACATTATTCGCTGAAGTTGAACGAAAAGGTTTCTATGAGATATCTGTTGGGATCAAGGATCATGTTCTTCAACTTGTTAAAGAGAAAAAAATAACTGAATTGGTCGCGGTCTATCCGAGAGCAAAGACCATTAGCTTGATCAAGAATAATGTCGTAAAACTTTTTCCGCCGGAGGATCTTTTGGCTAAGCAGGGGCAGGTTAAGTCTCCTGTCAAAACAACGACAGAAAAGATTATTTTTGAGTCGGATCCGAGTGAGCTTGTTTCGTATCTGGCAGGTGTGTGGATATCATTTAGAGTGTATCAGATGCTGGAGGATTGCAGTGTTTCAGGTTATGCTGCGCAGGCTCAACAGCTTGAGTCCAGTTTGGAAACGTTGAATAATATAAAAAAGAAAATGATGATGAACTTTCGGAAAGCAAAAAGAGGGGATATAGACAAAAGCCTTCGTGAGGTTTTTACAGCGTCACTTATGAACGAAGGTAAATAGTCGGAAAAGGCTGGATATGAGCGATCAATTCGAAAATATATCAGAAAGTGTGAGGAACGATCCGAATGAAATGCAGGGGCGTGTGGTCAGCGTCCAAGGCCCTGTCGTTGACGTGAAATTTGATAAAGCAAAAACGTCACCGTCTCTTTATGAAGTTATCCGTACAACGGCTTTTGACGGCACCGAGGTGTTATTGGAGGTCGCGGAGCATTTACCGGGAGATATTATCAGATGTATATCACTTGAATCGACGCTGAATCTCCAAAATAATGCTGTTGTGTATCGAACTGGGACTACGATAACGGCGCCTGTCGGGGACGAACTTTTTGGTAGAATCATCAATGTATTCGGGCGCCCTCTCGATAATGGTCCCGAGGTTGTTACCAATGAAAGATGGCCGACAAGACGTCCTCCTCCGAAACCTGTTTATGATCTTTCTTCAAAAGAGATAGAAAAACCGGAAATTCTCGAAACCGGGATAAAAATAATTGATCTTTTGTTCCCTTTGACCAAGGGGAGTAAAACCGGAATACTCGGAGGAGCCGGTTGCGGGAAGACAGTTGTTATTCTTGAACTGATAAACAACATCATAACAAAACATAACGGGGCGTGCGTTTTTACAGGGATAGGGGAACGTATAAGGGAAGGGAACGATCTCTATTACGAACTTAAGGAACACAATCTTCTCGAAAGGGTTATGATGGTGTTCGGGCAGATGAATGAACCGCCTGGCGCTCGGTTTGAGGTTGTGAATACGGGTATAACTTTGGCCGAGTTTTTACAAAGTAAAAGTAAGGATGTTTTGCTCTTTATGGATAATATATTCCGTTTTGTCCAAGGGGGGCAGGAAGTATCCACTCTTTTGGGACGTGTGCCGTCTGAGACCGGATATCAGCCGACTATGGCATCTGAAGTATCGGCGGTACAGCAGCGGATACGTTCTATTAAAGGCGGGGGTTCGATTACGGCGTTTCAAGCAGTATATGTGCCCGCGGATGATATGACTGACCCGTCGGTTGTGGCCATATATAGTTATCTTGATTCGTCTATAAAACTTTCCAGGGATCTTGCTGCGAAAGGTTTCTATCCGGCAGTAGATCCCATAGGAAGTTCCAGCTCGAACATGGACTCTGACATTATCGGGTGGCGTCATTTTAATGTAGCCCAGAAAGTTGTATATCTTATAAGCAAATTTAGACAGTTAGATAAGATAGTGCAGGTTATAGGCCTTGAAGAGCTGACTCCTCAGGATCAAACGGATTATCTGAGGGCCGATAAGTTACTGCAGTTTATGACACAGCCATTTTTTGTTTCGGAGGTGTTTACTGGGATCAAGGGCGAATATGTGCCCGTTGAAGACACTATAGATGGATGTGAAAGGATCATGAGTGGGGAGTTCGACGATATGAGCGCGCGTGATTTTTACATGATAGGCAGGGCTAAGCGAAGATGAGAAAATTCGATCAAGACGTTTGCAACGAAATAGTCCGGTTCGGGCTTTTGTCCGAAGAAGTGATTAATAAGGCTATTGAACTATCGAAGAATGAAAAAGTCCCGTTTCTTTTATATCTCCAGTCTAATAATTTAGTCCCTGAAGAAAATCTTCTGAAGATAGAATCCGAGCTTTCTAGTATACCTTTTGTTAGTTTGCAAGAAACGATTATAGAAGAATCCGCCATACGCGCTGTTCCGGTAAGAGTTGCCTGGCATTATGAATTCATACCAGTATCTCTTGAGGGAAATAAACTGGTGATAGCGGTTAATTCGCCACTGTCTGTTCGCAGTCAGGACGAGATACGGTTAAGTTTGGGGTATGAGATCTCTATGCTCTTGGCCAAACGTGATCAGATCCTGAGCTTGCTTAAAATGCATTACGGGCTTGCGGCTGATACAGTTTATAAAATGGTCGGCGGACCTTCGGATGGAAAATACAGTGAGAGCACTCCTTATGAAGGAATTGAAGATATTGAAAAAATGGCGGATGATGCCTCTATTATCAGGCTTGTGAACCAGATAATACTTGAGGCATTTAAAAAACGTTCTACCGATATACATATTGAGCCTTTTCGGGGGAAATTATCCGTTCGGTATAGGATCGACGGAAAGCTGCATGAACAGCCGGTTCCGGAGGATTTTAGCAAATTTCTGTCGCCGATATTATCTCGTATAAAGATTATGGCGAATCTTAATATTGTTGAACACAGGCTCCCGCAGGATGGGAGGGCGATAGTTCGTATACAGGATCAGGTTCTTGATCTGCGAGTTTCTTTTATGCCAACTCCACACGGTGAAAGTGTAGTTATCAGAATATTGCCATCCAGAAGGCAGTTCGATCTTGAGAAACTCGGTCTGACCGCAGCAGATATGAAACAGTTTGAAATGTTGATGAAACGCACCAATGGTATCATATTCGTAACGGGCCCGACAGGATCCGGAAAGACAACAACCTTGTATGCATGTCTGGAAAAATTGAATACGATTGATAAAAAAATAATTACTATTGAAGATCCTGTAGAGTATGAGATGGAAGGTGTGGTTCAGATACAGATTAACCCGGAAGTTGGCCTTACATTTGCTAAAGGCTTAAAGAGCATGTTGCGACAGGATCCGAATATCATGATGGTAGGAGAGGTTCGGGATAGAGAAACAGCCGATATCGCGATACGCGTTGCATTAACGGGACACCTTGTTTTTTCGACACTACATACAAATGACGCGGCTACCGGGGTAACACGGTTAATGGATATCGGCATACAGCCTTATCTTATAGCGTCAAGCGTGCAGACGTTCATTGCGCAGCGGCTTATAAGGGTGATATGCAACGATTGTAAAACTGAGAATCTTAAAATAGATCCGAAAATAAAAGAACTGATAGCTAAGAATTTGGGTATATCGCAGAATGATGTGAAAATTTATAGGGGAAAAGGTTGTGAAAAATGTAATTTTAGCGGATTTTACGGTCGAACGGCCGTGTATGAGATCCTTAATGTGGATAACGAGATCAGAAAAATGATACTTGATAGAGCGGCCGCTTCTGAGATAAAAAAGAAAGCAGTATCGAAAGGTATGAAGACGTTGATGAAAGACGGATGGCGAAAAGTCGCCGAGGGGGTAACGACCCCGGAAGAGGTTTTACGGGCATGTCAAGATTCCGATCTCATGCTGGATCTTCAGGAAAGCGGGAAGGACTTTATCCTAAAACCGGTTAAGGATATTCCCGCTGTAGGGCAGGAAGATAAAGATGTGAAAAAAACAGAAATACAGCCGGAATTGTCTAAAGGAGAGGATGGTGCCGATATCCCGGAAGCGCAGCAGGATACGGACCCTTCAAATAAACGTGTTTATACGAGATTCATTGAAGCATTAGCGATATGTTACAGTCTTGTCAAAAAAAGCGAAGGTGATATTCTTAAACTTCATAAATTCTCTGATGGTATCGTGCGTAAAACCGTAGGGGAGGAATCGGTTAACTCGGCGGAAACAGGCGATATCGTATCGGAATATGAAGTCAAAGATATTCCGGCAAAGACAAATAATGTAAGCGCTGGTGGTTTGGTTATGAATACAGAGTATGTGTTGCCTGTTGGTTCTATGATAGATCTTTCGATAAAGATCCCAGGTGAAAGCCGGGATGTGACATGTTTGGCTAAGGTTGTGCGTATTGAACGATACCTCCCGCATATGACACGTATCGCTGTTTGTTATTTGGATATGGCAAAGTCAGATCGGCAGATCATCGAAAAATTTTGCGCTTCGGCGAAAAAATAATGGGGAAAACATAACAGTATGAAAGCATTTACATACAAAGCCAAAACAGGTCCCGATCAGATCGTAGAAGGGAAGATATACGCAAATACGGTCCAGGAGGTTGTCGATAATCTGCATAACCGGGGCTGGACGGCGACCAATGTTCAAGAAATGCATATGGAGGAGCAGAAGGGCGTGGTTTCCGCCGGTGTGAACCGTTTTTTAGGGGTAAGATTAAAGGAGCTGATCTCGTTCTCACGTCAGCTCGCAAATTTGATAAAATCTGGACTTCCGATATTGCAGGCTTTGTCTGTACTGCAAGATCAAACTCGGGACCCGCATTTTAAGCATGTTATAGGGGATATTGCGGAGAATGTCAAACATGGTCAGACGGTAAGTTCCGGACTCAGGGAGTACGGCAGGGTGTTCCCTTCTTTTTACCGTGCCATGTTGAGCGCCGGGGAAAACTCCGGTGCGATCGATGTTGCGTTGAACCGTATCGCTGATTACTATACGAAACGGTATCAACTGGTATCAAAAATCAAATCGGCATTGGCATATCCGATACTTATACTGGTTGTTGGAGCATTGACCCTTGTATTTATCTTTACTAATGTTATCCCCAGGGTTATTCCTCTATTGGTTAATCTTAACATGAAACTGCCGTTGCCTACACGGATGCTGATTTGGATGAGTGATTTTTTGCGTAATAATTGGATGTGGGTATTACTGTGGGTGTTTATCTTTTTTCTGATATTCGAAAGATCATTAAAAAATAAGATCTTTGCGTATCACTTTTCGAAATTTAAACTTAGTATACCTGTTTTTGGGGATGTCCTTATGAAGTCGGAAATAGCTCAGTTTTCAAGGGCTGTTGCTATGTCATTGCAGTCGGGTATTCCTGTTATACAGGCGATAAATATATGTATACCGATAATCAACGAATATGCTATCGTAAATGATATTAAAGAGAGCCTGAGACAATTGGAAGCCGGCGGGTCTTTCGGTGAGACACTTAAAAATAATAAAACATTCCCGATTTTTGTTTCTAGTTTAATAGGAGTGGGAGAACGTTCCGGGAATCTTGTTGAATCGTTGAATAATATCGCTGATTCTTATGAAATGGATTGTGAGGAAGCTATCGAGACCATGACGAACCTTATAGAACCGGTGATGGTGCTTGCCGTAGGCCTTGTTGTGGGGTTCATAGTTATGGCGGTATTGTTGCCGATATTGAATATGAACGTTTTAAGGGTATAAACACATACGCAAAGGATGGTTATATGAGCAGAAAATTGGTGAAAAGAGTTTTTGGGCATAGACGTGCTTCTGAAAAAGGATTTACACTTATAGAGATCCTTTTGGTGGTAGTTATTATAAGCGCACTCGCGGCAATGGTGGTGCCTCGCCTTACAGGGCGCTCAGAACAGGCTAAAGAAGCGATAGCTAAGGCTGATATACAGGCTAATATTTCTACTGCATTAAAACTGTATGAATTGGATAATGGACGATATCCGACCACAGAACAGGGGTTAAAGGCCCTTACGGAAAAACCGACGCAGGAACCTGTTCCTCAAAACTGGCGTGGCCCGTATGTTGAAGCGAAGAGTATTATGGACCCATGGGGAAGGCCGTATGTTTACAAATATCCCGGGACACATAATAACGATTATGATCTTATTTCTTTGGGCAAGAATGGGCAGGATGACGATAAGGCTATAAGGAATTGGGAATGATTTTTTCGATAAGGGGCAGTGAACGGGGTTTTACGCTTGTGGAAGTTATGATTACCGTTGCTGTTTTTGCCACGGGTATTGCCATGATATTCCGTATACTTTTTGACGTAACGGTGGTATACAGGCATATTTGTAACAGGCAGGCTGCGGGTTTCATATTTGACGAAGAAGTGTGGCAGCTAAAAAATAAATTGATGACAGAACGAGGTAAGATGACCGGTTTTTCATCTCGGAAGAATATGGGGGATGTGCCTGTTATGGATGTTTCTTCAAAGCTTACACGCAATGATATTTTTCCGGATCTTTGTGAAATAAACGTGAAGATCAGCTGGAAAGAAGGGCGAAAGGATATCACACTTGACAGGACCATGGGGATATATAGCCCAAAGTAAATATATGGCGTTCTTTGTCAGAAAACGGTCGCTTGCTGCCGGTTTTACGCTTATAGAGGTCGTTCTCGCTTCAGCTCTTACCGTCTTGGTTGGGCTGGCGGTCTATAAGGCGTTCTCTAACGGTATGGCGATTGTGGCTTGGCAGTCTGAAGACCGTGCAGGTTCCAGGATAAACGTGTTTATGGATAAAATATCGTATGATCTTGTGAACAGCTTTAATATCTCTACCGATTCATTTGTAGGTGTGGGAGAAAAAATATCCTTTTATGTACATAAAACCGAGCTTTTGTCTATGCCACTTAAGGATATATCAGCTTCGGGATATACGGGGAAAGATTCTGTTACACGAGTAGAATATATTTTTGATTCGACTAAAGGGACCATAGATAGATACGAATATGCATATGACGCAAAAAGCCCTATGCATGAAACAAGGGTTATTAGCGGTATCAAAGACGCAAGTTTTTGTTTTTATGTGTTGCCGGCCAAAGATGCTCCAATCCAGAGAATTGAAAGCTGGAAGGGTGTTGTACCCCGTTTTATTGAGATCGTCGTAAAAATGTGTGATAGCAATGGTGAAGAAAAACTTTACTATAGACGGGTAGAGATCCCGTTGGCAGGATAATGTAAATGGATTTGTATATTAAAAAAAACGGCGTGATACTTGTTGTCGCATTATGGGTGTTGATGTTTTTAAGTGTTCTGGGGATGATAGCAAGTGGGATAGTAAGGGGAGAGATCGTTCTTGAGAAAAGAACTGAAGAATCCCGTCTTTTATACGATATAGGATCGTCCGGGATCGCGAATGCCATAAGCTTTATGAAAACGAATGTGGAAAAGGAACTTTCCCCGGAAAGCGATTCTTTGAACGATGTGTGGGTTGATAATAAGGTCTTTTTTAAAAAAAGAAGATGCGGCGAGGGATCTTTTAATGTACAATTCTACTATGTTGACAATATGACCGGAAAAAGCCGCGAATGTTCAGGTTTTCTTGATGAGGATAGAAACTTAAATATAAATACGGTAAGCAGTACCGTTCTTTACAGACTTTTGAACAAAGTGGCGGGGATTGACCCTTCAAGGTCGGTTAGACTTGCCGCCGCTATTGTGGACTGGCGTGATGCGGACGATATCGTCGGTGAAGGAAAAGATGCTTTTAGCGAAAGCATAACTTATGGTATGGGCGGAGGGAATGCGCCGAAAAATTCGGATTTTAAGGCCGTTGAAGAGCTTTTGCTGGTCAAAGGAATGGATCCGGAGGTATTCGTAAAAATACGCGATTATGTGACAGTATTCGGTTCCGGGCGGGTGAACATAAATACTGCGTCAAGGAGTGTACTGTTAAGCCTGGGGTTGTCGGATCAGTTGGTGGAAAAGGTCATATTGTATCGTGCCGGGAACGACCGATTAGAGGGAACCCCGGACGATAATTTGTTCAGTGCTACACAAAATATTATAAATTCGGTCAATGCTTATACGGCGCTTACAAACTCGGAAAAAGCCGAATTATTGGCGATTATCGTTCAACGAAATGTCGATGTGAAATCGGGTGTGTTTAAGGCTGTGTGTATAAGTGAACTTCCTGACAGAAATGTTCGCGGCGAGACAATTTGTATATTTGATAGAAATTGGGATGTAAAATACTGGGGATTCAGGTATATTATTCAATAAGCGGAAGGCGTTTTATGACTGAAAAAAACAAACAGGGGAAACGTAATTTTTTATCGATAGAGATCGGTTCTAATGATCTTAAGGTGGCGCATATCAAGATAGACGGGGGAAAACCGGAGATCTTAGGCGTAAAAACCGCCGATATCGCGAAATTGCCGGAAGATAACGTGGCGCAGAAGATTAGCGAGCTGACAAGTGGCTTTAAGGGAATAAAAAAAGCGGAAATAGTCAATGTTGTCCCGAGTAATTATTTTATTTTCAAGAATATTGAGATCCCGTCAGTCGATAAAAAAGAGATAAATGATATCATCGATCTGCAGGCGGGTCGGCATACACCGTATTCCCGTGAGGAGATCATACTCGGGTATATGAACCTGGGTACTGTACATGAGCGGTATACGAAAGTACTCTTGGTCATAGTTAAAAAAGACATCGTTTCAAAAAGATACGATATGATCAAAAAGGCTGGTTTTCAAGTGAGCCGGACCGTTCTTTCCGCCGAATCTATGGCGAAATGCTTCTTTACTTCACATGCTCCTGAGAATGCTAATCCTCGGCCTGTCGCGATTGTGAACGTTGATAATGTCCATACGGACTTTATCGTAGGACATGCAGGCAAAAGTCTCTATATCCGGTCTATTCCGGTGGGGAATAAGAACTTTGCGTTAGAGTCAGAAGCGGCACGTGATAAATTCCTTGATGAGCTTAAAAAATCGATAGAGTCATATCAGTCGGAGAATGTAGGGTCTTTACCGCAAAGTATATTTTTTACGGGGATGATGGATGCGGCAGGGGATCTTAAAGAAAAAATGCTGACTTTTACATCGATCGTAAGCAATGTAGTGACAGAGGCATGGTTTATAGGTCTTGGTAGCCAGGATAGTACAATTACGCGTGAGAAGCCGGGGGCGGCCGTGCTTTCTATTATCACTCCGCCGTGTGTTTATGGTGAGCTCGAATTGGACCTTATCCCGGAGGACGTAAAAATAAGAAAGGCTGTAAAAGATCACACCAGGCTTATGACTAAAGTTGCGGCATTTTCTCTTATTTCTATATTTTTGTTCTGCACCGGGCTTTTGACTAATATGATATTCAAAAATTTGTATCTTGAAAAGTTGAGTACGAGCTATACGTCCCATTTGAGCGAGGCGGATAAACTGAAGATGACTTCAACCAAAACCGGTACGGTTGAGCTTTTTCTGAATAAGAAGGGGGAAGTTCTAAGGATACTTACGGAATTATTCAACGCCCTTCCTCCGGAAGTCTATCTGAACAGTCTTGGGTATCGTGATGACAGGACATTGTCTTTCGCCGGGACTACGGATAATATGTCGAGGGTATTTTCGCTTGTTACTGATCTGGAAAATAATAAATACTTTAGTAATGTGAAAGTGGATTCTACCAGAACACGCAGGGTGGACGATAAGGAAGTGGCCGATTTCGGTCTTACAATAACAGTCGAGGACGGGATATGAACGATTTCATAAAATCATTTTTTTCAGGACTTTCAAAAAGCGAGAAGAAGATTTTTTATATCGCTTGTATAATTATCGGTGTTGCTCTGTTTGATAGGGTGATAATAGGCCCAATCGCGAAAGAAACCACAGTCATTGGGGATAAGATCTCGTCAGAGACCAATATGATCAAACAGAATGTGTTGATATTGCGGTATAAGGACGCGATCCTAGATAAATACGTTATGTACGGTAAATACTTTACCAAAAAAGGCCTTACCGAAGAGGAGATGATTGCGGAGTTCCTTAATGAAATTGAAGAATTAGCGGCAAAATCTAAGGTTTCGCTTACGAATATAAATCCTGTGAATACTGAGCAGAAAGGCGAGAACGTGCTGTACACTCTAACCGTGGAATGCAGCGCGACTATGAACGATTTTATCAATTTAATATACGGTATCGATAATACCAAAAAATTACTGCGTGTAGTATCGTTTAATATCGCGCCGAAAGACCGCGACAGCTATTCGGTGAAGGCGAGTATCAAAATAGAAAAATTTATTGTATATCAGTTCCCCGAAGATTTCTTTACGGCATAAATATCATGAGTCATATATCTGCTAGATGCATAGTTGTCACGATGTGGGCGGCGGTGATGCTGTTCGGTCTCCCGGCTGTAAATGGCTATGCATATCAAAAAGAGGCGATGAGGCTAGTTAAGGATGCCTATACTCTTTTGAACGAAGGCAAATATGACGAATGCTTTGCCAATTGCAGACAAGCTATAGGAATAGATCCGGGATTTTATCCTGCATACAACGTAATGGGCAGCGCGTATTTCATAAAAGGGAACTCAAAAAGCGCGTTATCGTGTTTTAATAGGTCTCTTCTTGTTAAGTCTGATCAACCTGAGATCTATATGCGTATGGGATACGCATATAGCAGTATGGGAGACATGGAAAATCAGCTGCAGAGCTTTAAAAAAGGGCTGGAGTATGCCCCTACGGACGCTCTGATGAACTCACAAGTCGGTTTTATATATCTTTTCCGGAAGAATGATCCTGCTACAGCGCTTCAATATGTACTGGCTGCGCAGGAAAAGGCCCCCAGAGATCCTAAGCTGATATACCTCGCGGGTGTTGCATATATACTGGAGGGAAATGGTCCGAGAGCGCTGGAATTTGTGACAAAATTGAGGGATGTGGGGGAAGAATATCTTGCCTCGTATCTTGAATATGTGATGCGCAGAAAAAATAACGGTGAAAATATCCCTCTCGATGAGATGATAGCGATCTATAATAAAGAATGTGCCAATAAAGTAGTTTCAGAAACCGCTGTTGCTGATGACGGCGCTAAAAAGACCGAATCTAAAAGAGCTTCGTCCGGAGATTCAGCAATGGTAGGGGGCGGCGCTGGGCCTCAATCTCCTGGTGAAATGAAAGCCGAACAGCCCAAATCTCCGAAGGCGACGATGAAAGCCACTCTCAGAACGCAAATGAAACTCCAGCCGAAGAAGGCTGAAGAAGATCCTGCCACAAAATGGTAATAACAGCGGTGAAAATATCCTGTGAATTTGATAGCGTTTATTTTGAGACAGAGGGATTTATTCGGAGCCTGGCCAATTTATTTTGTATATGATAATTTTTGTTTTGAGTATCGGGTTTTCGACTTCTCCGAATTTTTCAAAACATTTTAAACCCGAGCCCTTCAGATAGTACAACCTAAATAACATGGATGTCAGTACGGTTCTGGGACCTACGATGCAGTTGTACCCTGCCGGGTAAGGTATCAGTATCAATGAAAGCCTGAGATTCGAGTTTTTAAGGAGTTTTTCGGTGAATTCGCCGGTATCATTTAGGTATATGATAGACTCCGGTATTCCCGACACCTTGTTCTCAAGGTTATTAATGAAAGCTTCCATAAGTTTTGTGTTAAGCATGACACCGTTAGGGTAAATTATGACATCGTTTTCTTTTCGCAAAGGCGTCATCTCTCCGCTTAAATAAGGCATCCCTCCTGATATAGACCAAACTGAGGACACGTTATTCTGTGATCCGCGCCACAGAAAGTTACCTTTTTTAAATTCGGTATAACGTTTTTTTTCAAGGTCCAAGGCTTTTGAAAAATCCCAGTTTTTGACATAACAAAGTCCTAGAGTTCCTTCTACGAGATCGTTGTATAGGAAACAATAAGCAGGGGGAGGGGGGCCGTACATTAATGGCAGGATTTCATCCACGGTTTTATCTTCGATCAAAATGCTTTTTAGAAATTTTTTCGCGGATCCTTTATCCATTTCAGACATTGCTCTGATGGTGTTCACGGTATTCGATATGTCTAAACCGTTCTCAAGCAATATCTCAGTGGCCCTGTTGCCGCTGAGATTCAGCATCCTGAGTATGCGGAGGGATCTTTTTTCATTGTTATCCAGCAAGAAAAGAGACATCCAGTATGCTTGTGGAGTATTTATTGTTGCGCCGTCAAAAACTACGCGCCGTTCTGCGATCGATTTTATGAAATGTCCCGGCGGCCACCAGGTGTTAATAATGCTGGCTGCCGGCGTATTGTTCTTAATGCTTTCAAGTGCCTCTTGCCATACAGTGTTAAAAAGCGGCAGCTGTGTGTAGGAGCTTACATGTGCGTAGGTGATGGGCATTGCAAGCGATACCAAAAGTGCGGCGGAGAGAACCTTTGTGAGATAAGACATGTGTTTTTCAGGTAGCGTCTTCAACGATTTCAAAAAATGCCAAAGTTCATTCAGCGCACAGGCGAAACACAATGAAGCCACAGGTAGCAGGAATAGAACGAATCTTTGAGCCGTTTTGCTAAATAAAAAACAAGTAGTGAAAAGTACTGCAAGAGAAAGTTCCGGAAACGCGTGCTTATCCTTGAGCGCTTTGAGGAATAAAAGTGCGGTCCCCAGGACGGAAAGAGGGAGAAGCAAAATTCCGCCAAGCAGGTGAAATATCTTGATCATTGAAGGGACATTGAGTTCGCCGACAGTAAGGAAAATATCCGGCCAAGGTGCGGATTTTAGAAATAAAAATCCTGAAAAAATATCCAGAATATCTTTTGTGGAATACATGAAACCTGACGGAGTAAGAAAAATGGCGGTTACTGTAGGTGTAATGATCCAGTAGATGAATAAATAACGCAGGAAAGGTCCCGGTTGGCGAGCGGATAGGCCCCGTATGGTCAAGCAAACAAAAACAATGGACATGAGCAGTGGGACGATCAGCCATCCTTGCCACATAAGGGAATAAACGGCGCTGGCTAATGATAACAGTACAAGATATACGACGCTGTGCTTCTCGCCGGGCATTATTAGCTTTAACAGCAGAAAAACGGCAAGGAGCAGTAAGAAGACATTGTAGGGGTCGGTGTCAAACCATCCGAAGGCACTTCTCTGGAGAAAAATAGGTGATAACGAAAAGAAAAACGAACTTATGAACGCGATAAAATTCGGGATGTTCAAAACACGACATATCATAAAAAACAGAAGCATCGAAAGACAGAAAAATATTACCGGTACGGTCGCAAGCGAGAAAATTATGGATACTCCGGGGCTGAATAATGAGTATAGCTTATATGTGATATAGCCGATATAGGGGTGGAGTTCTATCAGTCTCCAATGTCCGTATGGCGCCATCATAAGGGGGTGCCAGTATTTACCGTCTTTTATTTTAGGGGATATTTTTCCGGTCGAGATGATATTTGTCGTGAGTTGGAGATAAAAATACGGGTCAGATTCGAGTAGATAAAAACGCAGAAGATCGTTTTTCTGCCCTGACCGCACTAGCCTTACGGCCTTATCTATGTCTTTTTTGTTGTTTTGAAGCACGGACTGGAATTGTTTTTCAAAGAGGGCCTTTTTTTCATCCGTCCGCGCGTTTGGGTACATGCGTTCAATATTGCCGGCGAGTTGTTTTTGTATGTTCGAATATACCACAAAACGGTAAAGTTCGTTATTTCGTGTGTTTAGGTTATACAGGTCGGCATAAAGCCGAAAATGGATGCCGACCGCTATACTTATCAGTATCAGCAGGGTGTATTTGACGCTTTCTTTTCGTAGCCACGACTTCAGTATGTGTTCCATGGTAATTTATGCAATGTTTACAGAAAAACACGGTTCAAGTATTTTTTTTGACCTGTTCTATAACAAACTTAAGCGGATCTGCTATTCCCCTTGGGACGATGAGATCGGGGATGACGCCGTCTGATCCGAGCTTTTCGCCGTTGAAAAGAAAACAGGTCCCTGTGAGGAGTGCCAGCATCGAGCCATCCGGGAAATTATGTGTGCTTTTAAGGTATGCCATGCCGGCGGTAGGTTCCTGTCCGACTATAACGGCGCGTTTGTACGCCTTAAATGTTCCTGCCATTACTTCGGACGCACTGCCGCTGCCCCGGTCAATCATGATCATAAGCGGCCCCGTATAGTATGTTTTTGATCCTGCCGTTGTAAGTCCGAAAAGAGGGGTGTTCTTCTTTTGATAGTAGAAAAGTTTATATTGTGGCGGGATGAACATGGCCGCTAATTCTTTTACGGCGAGTGGTGGCCCACCGGGGTTAGAGCGCAGGTCAATTATCAGCATTTTTGCCTGGCTCTTATTGATATCGCGTATAAATTCCTCAAGATCCGGGGATGTCATCTGGTTAAATTTAGGAATGCGCAGACAAAATACGCCTGGGGTATTTGTTTCAGTCTTGAACACGGTTTCTTTAAAATATTCATTAGGTGTTATCTCGTATATTTTTACGGCATTTGATACGGGAGATATGATTTTAAGTTTTACCTTAGTATTCTCAAGAGGTTGCAGTAGGGAAACCACATCCTCGGGTTTCAGCCCTTTTACGTCCTTGTCATTGATCTCCAGCAGCATGTCGCCTGTGCGTATGCCTTGTTTAAAAGATTCGGATCTTTTCTCGACGAAGGTTATCGAATATCCTTTTGGGGTCATAGTTCCGGAGATCCCGATATCCATCTTTTTCCCGTATATCTCTTTTGAATATTCTTTGGCTATTTTGGGAGGGATGAATGCCGTGAAATGATCTTCAGGGGTTCTTAGCCCTTCTATCATAAGGCCTGCTCCGCGCCATGCTATCATCTGGACGAATCCGTCATTCGGGTTTAACTGTGACAGGATGGATCTTTTATACATCTCTATATACTGTTCGTACTTATACCGGTCGACCGGGGCATAATACTCCTTTTCCATTATGTCATATACCGTGGCTAAAAAATCAAGGTAGGGTTTATAGTATTCAGGATCTTTTTTCTTTGTTAGATCCGGTGATACTGAAACGATAATGATAGCCCCGACAAGGGTTACAAGCCCTGCGGTTATCAATTTGTACTTGAAAGGTGCTTTCAGCATTATATCCTCCGTAAAAATACGTGTTTTGGAACAGTATAGCATTACGATAGGGTGGGGACAAGGTTTTTTAAATTTTCATTTTCGCGCGGATCTATCCAGTATCACTATGATCAGAGCTAACAGAGATATTCCTGCTATGGGCAGCGAGGCGGTGTATAGAAATGCTCCAGTTCCGAATATGGCGAAGGACATTACAAAAATTTTTTTATCCCGAAAAAAAGATATTATCTGGTTTTGTTCGGTCGGAATAAATCCTATGCATGCGGAGATAGATGTCATTCCGCCGAAAGCCATCAGGATGAGCCCGGCCATTTCGCATGGCTGGTTTCGGAAGGGTGTGAAAACTAAGGAATTGTTGAGAGACGGGTAAAAAATCCCTAAAGTTATGATAGATATGCCAAAAATAAAAAAAAGTGATGGCAATGTCCCGACGTATAAAAGACTTTTTTGCTTGAAGCGTATTTGTGACAATATTTTTGCCAATATAAGCCCAAAAAGGAATAGGATGGCTTCGATCTTGGCTATTACGGTAGAGTAGGCGGAGGTGTCTTTTTTTGATGTAAACGTATCAATCGAAGAGTTTTGTACCTGAGAAGTTATATCCTGGATTATGCCGAAGATCCGTTTTTTGATCCTATCCAGACCCAATGTATCGGCCTCCGGGGTTGCCGCGGTTTTTGTATCAGTGATATTTGGCATAAAGAAAGGTAATGCCATGTTTTCCGAGGCTTCCTTCATTGTAGAAGTATTTTTGTTACGGGTTTCTTTGACCGCCAGTGAGCCGGATTCTATATCTGTGCCATTGTCGTCGGATGTGCTCCCCTCGTCTAATTCCATACGGTCTATGTGAGGGGAGAACAAGGTCGGTTCGAATATTATCCATCCTTTTTGTGTTCCCAGAAACAAGGTCGCATGCATCTCTTCGATACTGAGTGTTTTTTCGCCGTTCTTATCCAATGGGAAAAAACCGACCAGCATTACTGGCGAAAGATCGAGGTAAGAAAGATATATGAAAGAATATGTGGTGAGTATATCACAGTCGCATATGAACGGTTCTCCTGTGCTGATCTTTTCTGATAACATTGAGTTCCATGTTTTTTGGTGTTCCAGATATATGTCGGTGCCGCCAGCCTGATAGGCAAAAAATTTATTCATTATTGTGGCGACCGCGAATAGCTTGTTGTCCTCGGTGGAATTTTTGTTTTTCCAAAGGATCTCCTGTATTTCTGCGGGGATATCGGCGAATTCTTTTTCAAGCCATCCCGTCGGATCATGTTGTATATTTATGAATTTGCCGCAGCCGTTCTTTTTTGAGATTTTATATTCGTACGTTCTGGGAGCTGTATTGGTCAACGCGGACAAAATGCCGTTCGGTGTGATGTCGAAATCCCGGAGAATTGACTCGTCTTGTGATGTTATGCCGTTAAGGAGAAACGGCAACTGTATGGACTGGTCGGTAGATAAAGAGGGGATCTGCATTTGGATTGATATTGTTTTTGCTCCGCTAAGAGAGATTGGTTGCGAAGATGAGCCTGTTATGAGAGGTGGGACGAATGAAAGGCTTTCTGAACGCGCAAAACGTCCATCCGTAAGATGGTCGAAAAAAGAATAAACAAAATAATCGGTTATTTGGGCGTTTGAGACCTTGGCGATCGCGCCGGATATGCTGATCTCTTCATTCTTTTTGACCGGTGTAGGTGCCGTTAATTTTTCGGATTCCGGGACAAACACATTGCTGATAGGTTTTATGTCGATTATTGATTCCTGGGCCCGGGATGATCCTTCAACAGTTCCTTTATCTTGCAGCGGAATATTTTTCTTGTTGTCCTGGAACGGGGATAATAGTGCCGAACCGTCTTCGGACAGATTGGGTTCATCTTTTTCATCGGTCTTTTTGTCTGCACCGGAAGCTCCACTGATCCCTCCCCCGGAATTTGAACCGCCGGATACCGGGACCGTAGCGGGTCGGGTCGGGCTTTCAGTTAATGCTGATGGAGGAGTTTGGCCGGTGTTCATAAACGGATTTTTCTGTCCGGCCGTTATTCCTCCTTTTGCGTCATGTACATTTGTTGTTTTTGGAGGCAGGTTAATAGATTTCCCTATTTCGGCAGGGATGTTTTTTTTGTGCACGGTAAGGTTGCTTTTTTTGTCGGAATCTTTAGAAGGGTTTGCCGATTTGTACACGATTATTATTGATATCAGAGATACCGTTAATACGACCATAACTACCTGTATGATGTCCTGTATTATGATTTTTGGCAGGGGAGGAAGGATGGCTTTGTCAGAGATCTGTTTACGCAGAGATTCTCTTGGACCAAAAAAACGTACAGCTAATGGCAGAAAAAGTATAGCCAGAAGTAAGATAATGAGACCCATGAAAAAAAGTAAAATTATGGCCATTTTTAGTCCAGGTAAACCAATTAATTTTTTTGGATACGATCGTTGCTATATGAAGAAGTATATACAAAAAATGTCGCTTTTCCAATGGAGATGTGTGTCATCTTCGATAGCCACTGCGATTCCCTCGACAGAACGCTTTGCTCTGATCTTTACCGCATGGTAGTGGTGCGCATGTCTAGGCTCGATTTTTAGACATTTATTTTTGGATTTGGTATAATACTTAAGATGGTAATATGAAAAATCCGACGATCGTATTTATATTTATTCTGTGCCTGATTTTGAAGAACACAAGTGCCTTTTCTGATGAACAGGCTGCCTATCAGTATAATCAAAAAGGTATAGAATGCATGCAAGCCGGCAGATTTGAGGAGGCTATTGAGGCCCTTAAAACGGCGCACCGATATCTTCCGTCGAATGAAACCGTAAAGAGGAATCTTTGTATCGCCTATAATAATTATGGCTTTTCTCTGATGAAAAAAGGGGACTATTCGTCCGCTATTGAACAATATGAAAATGCCATTTATTATGGGGTCGATATCGCTTATACCTATTATAATCTCGGACAGGCGTATTATATGACACAGGATATGTCGAAGGCCAGAGACGCTTTGGAAAAGGCTTACAGCTTGAATCCTAAAATAAACGGTTTAAATGAGTTGTTACGCAAGGCCCGAGGCGAGGAAAAAGTCGAGAATCGTCTTGAAACCGTAGAAACAATGCATTTTGTCCTAGCTTGTCCGCCGGATACTGATAGAGACGCTATATCGTTTGTTCAGACGCAGATAGAGGAGGCATATGGAAAGATAGCGATGTTCCTTGATCATGCGCCGCGAAATAAAACCGTTGTGATCATTTATCCTGAAGAAGCGTACGCGAGATTATTGGGAGGAAGACCTTCCTGGGGGTTGGCTACGTTTGATGGCAAGGTCAGGATACCCGCCAGGCGCATTAAATATTCCGGAGAAGATGTCCTAAAGATGATATATCATGAATACGCGCACGCGGTAATTTTAGATATGGCTCGAGGAAGATGCCCTAATTGGTTCAGTGAAGGTGTGGCCAGTAAAGCGGAAGATTTTGGCGCGGCCAAAGACAGGGATGTGATACGTAAGTATATAGAAAGATACGGTATCATTCCGATCGATGGGTTTCCGGCGGATTTTTCCAGGGTTCGGGATATGAACCGGGCCGTTTTGATGTACATCGAAGCTTATCTGGTAGTTGATTTTCTTCAGCGGACTTCAGGGAACTCGGGAGTTCGCGATGTCTTGATAAAAGTCGGGCAGGGTATGGGGCTTAAACAGGCGATAGAGTCGGTGACGGGTGATAGTTTCGCCGGTTTTGAGCAAAAATGGAAGGCCTATGTTATAGACGAATATCGGATCAGTATGGACGGCAGATGAGAGTTGTGCCGGATCCAAAAAATAATGTTTCATTTGCGTGAAAGAAACGGTTCTGCAATTGTTGTCTCACTCGGCGAAGCGTGAAGATCTGCCATGGACGATTTCCTTATTCGGAGAAGTTTGTGTTCTTTCTACCGTGGACGCTCGAAATCCCCGGCGACCGAGGACGAAATGTCCGAGGGAGTGCCGAGGCCTCCGGACGAGGCCGACTCACTTCGCTCAGCGTTCGGCCTCGCTCTCCGGCTTTGCCAAAAAAGTCATCCCCGCATGCTTTAGGCGGGGATCCATAAAATTAAAAAAATGTGTCGCTCCGCCGGATACATGCCCGCTCGGCCTCACGATGCTACGTCCGAAAGAACACAAACTTCTCCGAGAAAAAAGTATTCATTCCATACCTTCTCGTTCCGCCTGTGTAACAACAGGGGATCGTGAGTTTTTCCCATTCTCCTCCACAATAATCGGATACATAGCTACGGTGGGCATGTCAGATTTGCCGTTATCCGATTAAAAATAATTTACGCATCAGCGCGAGTCAAACGCCGGGAGATCAGAAATAAAAAGGCGAATCGGACATGCCCGCCGTAGCTATGCAGTGAGATGCTTTTACTCGAATATTTACTGGCGAGAAACGGTGCGTGCGGTAGAGCTTGTTTTGAGAGAGGATCGCTTTGTGAAGAAAATAGCTTGTTCGGCTATAAGATGTGATATAATAATTTCGTTCAACGATCGATAAAGGGGGTAAATATGCAGTACGAACCGAAAAAGACTTTAAAAGAGTTCAATGCGCTTATGACGGATATTAGAAAAACGATCCCGGCTGAGTATAAAGCCTTTATTGATCAGAAGGAACAGCTTACTAAGTCGGGTAAACTGCCGGGGAAAACGAAATGGCTTCTTCTTTTGGTATCCAGCGTGACGAATAAGTGCCCCGTATGTATACCTAAGGCCGTTCAGCATTGTCTGGATTCCGGCTGGACGAAGCAAGAGATGCTCGAAGCGTGTATGGTGGCCGTTTTGGTGGGCGGATCAAGCGTTATGACATTTGTAACATTGGTTGATAAAGCTATAGAAGAACTGTCGTAAAAAGTTTTAGTACATACCTGCGGTGAGGAGCCTGGCTCTGAAGCTAAGGGGAAAGAAAAACAGGTTGTTTTTATTTTTCCCGACTTCATCGCAGAGATGGGGCCGGGATTTTTGTTTTTAAGGAGGATAAAATGGATAAACGATTGGGTTTTGTGGGGATAATAGTGGAGGATAGGAAAAACGCCGCGCCAAAGGTTAACGAAGTTTTGACGGAATACGGCGATATGATCCTTGCCCGTACAGGTATACCATGCGCGGAAAAGAAATGTTCTATTATAACGCTTGTGGTGAACGCCGATACGGATGTGCTTGGGGCCATGACCGGTAAACTGGGGAAAATAAACTCGGTATCCGTGAAATCGGCGCTGCAAAAAGGTAAGGAATGAGGGCAATATGAAAGACACGCCTAAATCTTTAAGGCTACAGATCGGGCTGTTCGGCAGGACAAATGTAGGGAAGTCGAGTTTTCTCAATATGGTCCTCGGACAGGATTTTGCTATTACGTCGCATATCCCGGGGACGACGACGGATATTGTTGAAAAGACCATGGAATTACTGCCGGTGGGTCCTGTGGTGTTTTTGGATACCGGAGGGATAGACGATAGCACCGAACTTTCGGAAAAGAGGATCGGAAAAACAAAAAAGATATTTGATCGGGCCGATGTAATGGTCCTGATAACCGAGCCGGATATATGGGGAGAATATGAGGAAACCTTGGCTAAAGAGGCAGAAAAACGGAAAACCCCGGTCATTGTAGTGGTTAATAAGGCTGATATCAGGACGCCATCGGCGTCATTTATCGGGAGTATAGCGCGTGTGACGAAAAGGATCATAATATGTTCCAGCGCCGATAAGAAAAATCGGGATAGGCATGTTAATGAGCTTAAAAAATATCTTCTCGAAGTATGTCCTGAGGATTTTCTCAGCGTGAAGGCTTTAGTCGGGGACCTTTTGGGCCCGAGCGGTATCTCCGTGTTGATAGTCCCTATCGATTTTGAGGCGCCGAAGGGGAGGATCATACTCCCGCAGGTTCAGGCTATCCGCGATATTTTAGATCATAACGGTATATGTATTGTGGTCAAGGAGGATAAATATCTGGCGGCGTTAAAAGAACTCAAGAATAAGCCTGATATAGTTGTTTGTGATTCCCAGGTGGTTGACAAAATGGTGAAAAATACGCCGGTCGATATAAAATGCACGACATTCTCTATTTTGTTCACGCGATTCAAAAGCGATCTTGTTTCTTCTGTCAAAGCGGCCGTTAAGATCGGTGAACTCGTGCCGGGGGATAGGATATTGATAGCCGAATCATGCAGTCATCACGCGATAGAGGACGATATCGGACGAGTGAAGATCCCAAAATGGTTGAATGATTATGTAGGGGGCGAGCTAAGGGTGGATGTTTCTTCCGGCAGGGATTATCCCGAAGACCTTGCGAAATATAAACTGATCATACATTGCGGGTCTTGCATGCTGACTCGGAGAGAGACCCTTGCCAGGATAGAAAAAGCAAATAACGCCGGAGTGCCTGTCACGAACTATGGGTTGTGTATCGCGTTTACGCAGGACGTGCTTGGGAGGGTTCTTGAGCCTTTCCCGGCGGCATTGGAAGCGTATCATGACGAAGTGAAAAAAAAGGAAGGAATATATGGAAATCGGAAGAGTTGAGCGGTGGGTAAAAGAACGCGTTAAACAGGATGAAATAGATAAATATCTTGATCAGGGGAATGATTTTATCCCCGACGTTGATATCGAACGGGAGATCGCGAGCGCTAAACCTGATCCAAAGAAGGTGAAAGACATTTTGCAGAAATCCATGGCTGTCGAAACTTTGACGCTTCAGGAAACGGCAGCGCTACTTAATGTTAGAGACCCTGAGGTATGGGAAGAAATGGAGCACACTGCGGGGCTTGTTAAAAAGAAAGTATATGATAATCGCATTGTTACTTTCGCTCCGTTATATCTTGGTAATCTATGCGTGAACAATTGCGTTTATTGCGGGTTCAGGAGTTCTAATGACGGGGCAAAACGGCAGATACTTACTTTAGATGAAGTGAAAAAAGAGACTGAAACGCTGGCGGGGAAAATAGGCCACAAACGGCTGATCGTCGTCTATGGCGAGCACCCCGATACTGGCGTAGAATATATGGAAGATACGATACGCGCGATCTATTCTACAAAGGTCAAAACTAAAAACGGTGAGGGGGCTATTCGCAGGGTCAATGTCAATGCCGCACCTATGCCTGTCGCGGAACTGCGAAGGTTACATGAAGTCGGGATAGGTACTTATCAGGTCTTTCAAGAAACTTATCACCGCGATACATATAAAAGGCTGCATCCGAAAGGGACTTTAAAGGCCGATTACAGGTGGCGGCTGTATTGCATGCACAGGGCTATAGAAGCGGGGATCGATGACGTTGGGTTAGGAGTTTTGTTCGGCTTGTATGACTGGCGTTTCGAGGTCATGGGGCTTGTGGCGCATTCGATGGAACTTGAGAAAAAATTCGGGATAGGAGCGCATACTGTGTCATTCCCCCGGTTAGAGCCCGCACATAATACGCCGTTTCTGCAAAAACTGAAATACGCCGTGAGCGATGAGGATTTTAGGAAGATACTTATCGCGATACGGCTTGCGGTCCCGCACGCGGGAATGATACTTACGGCAAGAGAATCCGCGGATATAAGGCGTAAGTTCATGCCGTTGGGTATCACTCAGATTGATGCGTCCAGTAAAATAGGTATTGGCGCGTATAGTGACGGGGGCGAAGCGCAAAAGGGCGAAAAACAGCAGTTCTTTCTTGGCGATACGCGAAGCCTTGATGAAGTGATTCGAGAACTTGCCGAAAAAGGCATGATAACGTCGTTCTGTACGGCCGGTTATAGGTGCGGGCGTACCGGCGAATGCATTATGGAACTTTTGCGGTCTGGCAGAGAAGGGCAGTTCTGTAAACTGAACGCCGTTCTTACGTTCAGGGAATGGCTGGATGATTTCGCGTCTCCCGAGACTCGCGAGGCCGGAGAAAAGGTCATAAATAAAGAGCTTGAGGAAGTCTGTTTTAAAATGCCGGAGATATATCCGGAACTTGTGAAAAATTACAACAGGATAAAAAGTGGCGAAAGAGATCTTTACTTCTAACGTGATGGGGGTTTTCAGGCAGGTGTCCGATACCGCAGCGAGGTACGGCGCTTGTCTGCAGCTTGTGCGAATATTGGGGCCCAGGTGGTCGTATGTGGCCGGAGAAAAACCGTCTTCCGCCGGAGTTTCTCCGGTAGCTCGTGTCGTCATCCATGACGGCGCGGGGCTTGTGATATATAACCCTTCGAAGATCCCGGATGTAGATCGAGAGGTGATCATTGAGTCCATGAAGTCATCGTTTGCTGATGAAAATGTTTTTAAAGAGGATGAACTGCACATCCCGCAAATCGTTAAGATCCTTTCCAGTAACGATGATCGTGCTGACGCGGTTTTATTTTCCCGGGCCGATAGCGTTCGGAAAAAATATATGGGCGATGAAGTCCATCTTCGCGGTATAGTGGAATTTTCGAATTTTTGCGCTAAAGATTGTCTGTATTGTGGTTTGCGTGTAAGTAATAAAAAACTTACACGTTATAAGATGGAAGAAGGAGAAATTATTGACTCGTGCCGGATAGCCAAAGATATGGGGTGCGGGACCGTAGTATTACAGTCGGGTGAAGCGGCAGGCAATGATGTCGATGGGTTGTGTCGTATTGTGGGAAAAATTAAAAAAGATCTCGCCCTTGCTGTAACGGTCAGTATAGGGGAACTTTCCAAGAGGGAGTACCTGTCTTTAAAAAGTTCCGGGGCGGACAGATATCTGCTGAAGTTTGAGACATCGGACCGGGGATTATTTAAACGCCTAAAACCGGACGGGGAGTATGACAAAAGGTTTGAGTCTTTACGTATACTAAAGGATATTGGTTTTCAAGTCGGTTCGGGCATTATGATAGGATTGCCGGGGCAGACCCCTGAAAATATAGCTGAAGACATCATGATGTTTAAAAAACTGGATCTGGATATGATCGGGATAGGCCCGTTTATCCCGCATCCGGACACACCCCTGAACAAAAGCGGTGAAGGGGATTTGATGCTTGTTCTAAAGGTTATCGCGCTTACCCGCATAATTACGCGAAATGCGCATATTCCGGCGACAACGGCCATAGGAAGCCTTGCTCCAGACGGTCGCAAAAAAGCCCTGCAATGCGGGGCAAATGTTATTATGCCCAATATGACGCCGCGGAAATACCGTAAATTATATCAGCTATATCCGAATAAGATCTGCACCGATGAAAACCCATCCGATTGCGTTCCCTGTATCGGCTCAATGTTATCAGATATAGGCCGTACTATCGCACGCGGGCATGGGCACAGCCTTAAAAGAACAGCGTCGCTCTAAACACTAAGCAAGGCCGAGGCCGATCCTCCTTCGTCCGGTACTCGGGCATCCCCGGCCTTGCTTCTATCACATATTCGGAGAATTCCGCTTGCGGATTCGCCTCAGCCTGTTCGGAAGTTCTGCGCGCTTCAGAAAAATACCCTGTTATTTTTGATCTCCAGGCGTTTGATACTTCGCTGAAGCGTAAAATATTTTTATCTTTTGCGGGTATTTTTCTTAAGTGCTCGAACATTCCGAACAGGCGGATCGAGGGAAAAGTGTTTTAAGGTTCATGTGTTTTTCTATTTTTTTCAAAATAGTCATGGAGCTCGCAGGGCGTAATCCCGCACCGAACACATAGTGTTCTGGTGCGGGATAAAATTCTCTGGGAAATCGTATCCACTCCATAACTTCTCGTTTCGCCAATTCAACCGAATGTGGATCGTGTGCGAGGCAAATGAATGTGAACTCGTGAATGATGTACAGCAATGACATCAACCTTGTCATGCCCGAATGTTTTTATCGGGCATCCATAACATAAAAATCATCTCATTTTTATATCATAGATTCCCGCTTAATGCGTGCGGGAATGACAGTGGTGGATTGTGTTGAAGATGTCGTGCGAAAATCCGAGCATTGGAGAGAAAAGCCCACAATAGATAAAAGTAAATTACGCATCCATGCTAGGCGAACGCCGGGAGAATAAAAATAACAGGGCTTTTCTCGAAACGCGCAGGATGACGCGCGACATTTAAGAGGAAGTGTGATAGAATGCAACGGTCGTAGTATCTTTCGCCTATTACCATCAAAAGGAGGACATGTGAGCGGCATATTCGGTGTGATCTCAAAATCGGATTGTACGGAAACTTTGTTTTACGGGACGGACTATCATTCTCATCTGGGTACCGAATATGGCGGGATCGCCGTTCTTGGTGAAGGATTCGAAAGGCACATACATAACATAAGCCAGAGCCAGTTTAAGTCCAAATTCTACGAAAATCGCAAACAGATGTCCGGCAAAAAAGGGATCGGTGTCATATCGGATAATCATGAACAGCCGATATACCTTAACTGCAAATTCGGGCCGTTTTGTATCGTAACAAGCGGGTTAATAGAGAATAGCGAGAAGCTCGCTAAAGAATTCATGTCAAAAGGTGTTTCCTTCAGCGAGATGAGCAGGGGAGAGATCAACGTAACCGAACTTATCGCCAAGATCATAAGTCAGGGAAAAGATCTTATCGACGGGATAGAAAAGATGTTCGATGTTATCGAAGGATCATGTTCTCTTTTGATCCTACATAAAGACGGTATATACGCCGCTCGGGATAGGATGGGATATACACCGCTTATCGTGGGTAAAAGTGATAACGCCTGGGCCGTGACGTCGGAAACAAGCGCGTTCCCGAATAATAAGATCAAACTGGATAAATATCTCGGGCCGGGGGAGATCGTGTTGCTTACGGCTGATGGGATGACGCAGAAGATGGCTCCGGGCAAGAAAAAACAGATATGCACTTTTTTGTGGATATATACGGGTTTTCCGGCGTCTGATTATGAAGAAGTGAATACCGAGATAGTCAGGGAGAAGTGTGGCAGGGCGCTGGCCAAGCATGATAAAGACATTGAGGTGGATGTAGTAGCCGGTATCCCCGATTCGGGGCTCGCTCACGGCCTGGGATACGCTATGGAGTCAGGCAAACCATTCAGAAGGCCTCTTGTAAAATACACCCCCGGGTACGGGCGCAGTTATACGCCGTCGTCACAGGAAACAAGGGATCTTATCGCTACAATGAAGCTGGTTCCGATCAAAGAAATAATAAACGGCAACAGGATAGTTCTATGCGAGGATTCGATCGTACGGGGCACGCAGCTGAAAAACTATACCATGAGTAAATTGTGGGATTCGGGGGCGAAAGAGGTGCATATACGTTCGGCATGCCCTCCGCTTATGTATCCGTGCAAGTTCTGTCTTTCTACACGTAGCATACACGAGCTTGCCGCGCGCAGGGCAATACGGGCGCTGGAAGGGCATGATGTGGATGAGGTTTCGGAATATATAGATCATAAAAGCGCGAAATATAAGAAAATGGTGGAATTTATACGCAAAGATCTCGGAGCCACTACATTGCGTTATCTGTCCCTTGATGATATGGTGAAGGCCGTTGGGTTACCTAAAGAGAATCTTTGCACATATTGCTGGACGGGTGAGTGCCCGAATAAAGGGAAATAGGGTGGGGAAAGAAGGAGGAGAAATGAAGAAAAGTTTTTTCATGATCTTGGTGGTCATACTTGTGATGTCGAGTCGATATGTTAATGCGGATACAATTTCAAATTGGGATGATCCATCTCTCGGTTTTGACGGTTGGAGTAAAGCTTCGACAAATGCAACGATGGAATATTTTTCTACAGGCGGTAATCCTGACGGGTATCTAAGGGTTTCGGCGAACTTGAACATGGGGTTCAAAGCGAGCAGTATTTTTAATGGAAATTATGCGAATCTGGGGTACGATCATTTTGGGTTCGATCTAAAAGTCTTTTTACAGCAGCTTCCGGCCTATAAGCCGTATGTTCTGATCCGTTACAGTTCTTCCTATAACGGCTGGGCATATACGCTTAACGATTTTGATATAGCGGATACTTCATGGTGTCATTATGAGGTTTACTTTGATCCATTGTGGACCGATGAGGAAGCTATATTAAACGGGTGGGAAGCGGGAGAGACCCCCGTTAAAAGTTTTAGCGAGACCATGTCGCATGTGGGGGTATTATCCATCAGTCAGAATTATCCGTCTATTGCCGGGCGGACGTTAGGATTAGATAATTTTTCGGTAGGTTCTTCCACTACTCCGGAACCATCCGCATTGTTGCTTTTTGGAATCGGCGGCGCCTTGATACGGTTTGCCAAAAGGCGGGATAAATAGGTGTCTGTACCTATTAATAAAAAAACAGTTGACTTTCGATGTCAAATGTGGGATAATGATTCTTGCACGAGGTAGTGCTAAAAAGCAAAGAGGCGTTCTGAATAAGAGCGCCTTTTTTATTTGGTACACGGTTTTAACGGAAAATCCGGAACTATAGATTAAAGGGATAACGAAGTCCTTTCAGGCCAGAGGTGGCTTGGGAGGACTTTTTTATTTTGATATAGCTGAAAATAATGTTTGATTTGGGGCGGTTTGGGATTTACAATTAGATAAAAATAAGGAGATAAAATGAACTTGAAAAACAGAACTACCGATGTGAAGATGTTCGCCGATGTCTATGGCGAGGATGTGTTCAATCTCAAGACGATGAAACAGTATCTTTCGGATAAGGCGTTTAAGTCTATAAGCGCCACCATAAAAGACCATAAGCCCCTTGATCCGACTATAGCTGATGAAATCGCCGATGCGATGAAAACATGGGCCGTCGGTAAAGGCGCCACTCATTTCTGTCACTGGTTCCAGCCTCTTACCGGCACTACCGCCGAAAAACATGATTCGTTTATCGTTCCGGATGAGGAAGGTGGGGTCATTGTTAAGTTCTCAGGTAAAGAACTTATTCAGGGAGAACCTGACGCGTCCAGTTTTCCGTCCGGCGGTTTGAGGGCGACATTTGAAGCGCGAGGTTATACAGCGTGGGATCCGACCAGCCCCGCTTTTATACGCAGAGGGGAGAATAGCGCGACTTTGTGTATCCCGTCGGCTTTTTGCGGATATCACGGACATGCGCTTGATAAAAAAACCCCGCTTTTAAGATCAATGGAAGCGCTTTCGAAACAAGTGTGCCGTTTAGCGGATCTTTTCGGAATAGATACCAAGGGTAAAATGGCATATGCCACATTAGGCGCCGAACAGGAATATTTTCTGATAGATAAACATATGTATTACCCCAGGTTGGATCTTTTGCAGACCGGAAGAACGTTATTCGGCCGCAAACCTGCTAAACATCAGCAGATGGAAGATCATTATTTCGGCGCGATAAAGCCCAGGATAATAGCTTTTATGGAGGATCTTGATACGGCGCTCTGGAAATTGGGGATACCCGCGAAGACAAGGCATAACGAAGTATGCCCCGCGCAATTTGAGATAGCGCCGGTTTTTGAGGAACTTAATCTCGCGGTAGATCACAATATGCTTGTCATGCAGGCGTTGAAAGAGATCGCCGAAAAACATGATCTTGTATGCCTTTTACATGAAAAACCGTTCGCCGGCGTGAATGGTTCCGGTAAACATAATAACTGGGCCATATGCGGTCCTGACGGAAAAAACTGGCTGACGCCCGGTGATACTCCACATGAGAACGCCAAGTTTCTTACCGTTATCGCGGCTCTTATAAAAGCGGTAGATACGTACGCTTCGATGCTTCGCGCGACTGTGGCCAGCGCTGGTAATGACCACAGACTTGGTGCTAATGAGGCTCCTCCGGCGATCATATCGATATTTCTGGGTGAGCAGCTTACAGATATAATCGAGCAGATCGAAAAAGGTGGCGCGAAAAGTTCCAAAAAAGGCGGATTTCTGGAGATCGGGGCTTCATCTCTGCCGAAATTACCGAAAGATGTCACGGATCGTAACCGTACTTCGCCGTTCGCTTTTACGGGGAATAAATTTGAGTTCCGCGCGGTCGGTTCGAACCAGTCCTGTTCCGGCGCGAATATCGTGTTGAATACGATAGTGGCGGAAGTCTTAGACGAGATCTGTACTGAGTTGGAAGCGGCGGTTAAAGCGAAAAAGAATTTTAACAAAACGCTCCAGTCTCTTTTGCAGGATATTATTAAGAAACATAAAAGAATACTGTTTAACGGAGACAACTATACTGACGAATGGAAAAAAGAAGCGAAAAAACGCGGGCTGCCGAATTTGTTGACCACGCCCGAGGCTATAGCGGCTATTGAACATGACGCGGATATCGCTAAGATGTTCGTTAAACATAAAGTCCTCTCAAGAGAGGAATTCAAGTCCAGGAATGAGGTTTATAAAGAGGCATACGAGAGAACAGTGCACATTGAAGCTAATTGCGCTCTCACCATGGCAAAAACCATGATCATGCCGGTAGCGATGGAGTATCAGAAACATCTCGCGGAAAATATCAATGTGGTGGGTGCTGTGTGTAAATCCGAGGATGTTAAATGCACGAAAGAGATCTTGAATTCCTTGAATTCATATATCTCTGATGGATGGAACGCCATTCAGCGTATGGAAAAAGCCATAGAAAATGACAGGCCCTGCTCGGATATACTCGCGATGATGGGAGAGTTAAGGACGGCCGTGGATGCGCTTGAAGGCCTTTTGCCCGATGATATGTGGCCACTTCCCAGTTATGTGGAAATGTTATTCATGATGTAATAGAACGGAGACGAAAAAGTGGAAACTACCGGAAAAACTACAGGGTCCGAGTATCTGGAAATACTGAGCAAGATCAGTAAAGCCATTACTTCCGATCTTTATCTGGAAGATATACTGAAACTTGTGGTCAGTCTGGCCGCGAATGTCATGAACGCTAAAATATGCGCGTTGTGGCTTATCGATGAAAACACAGGCGAGCTTAAAATAAGGGCTACACAGGCCATGAGCCAGGATTATCTGAAAGAAAGAAGTATAAAGGTCGGAGAAGGGATAGTCGGGCTTGTAGCCAGAGAGGGTAAACCGATAGCGATATTGAATGTTCTTAAGGACGAGCGGTATAGGGAAAAGGAACTGGCGAAAAAGGAAAAACTGGTTTCGATGCTGAACGTTCCGATGGTCGTGAAGGACAAAATAACGGGTGTGATAAGTTGCTATACTACCGCGGAGTATAAGTTCACGAAGAATGATATCGCACTTATGAGCACTATCGCGAACCAGGCTGCCGTGGCTATATTGAACACTGAGCTTATGGTAAGGACCAAGGTCATCCAGGAAGAGCTTGAATCCCGGAAAAAGATAGAGCGAGCGAAGGGAATACTGATGAAGCAACAGGGTATAACCGAGGAAGAGGCGTATAAAGTCCTTCGTAAGGCAAGTATGGATAAACGCGTGAATATGAAAGATATCGCTGAGGCGATAATCCTGGCGTATGATATAAACAAGAAATGATCTAATTGCGGACGATGTGGCTTTGCCGCGAATTTTGATGCCCCGGCATTACTTTGCTGAATAAGCATGTGTTGTGCCGGGGCTTTTCACATGCTACAATATTTATCCTTGATACATGAAACTTGATGCATGATACTTCGACACATGACACATGATACATTAAAAAGGTAACCATAAGGCGTGGATCATATGTTTTTGAGATTGGCTATAGCTCAGGTGAATCCTGTGGTGGGGGATATAAAAGGGAACACATTCAAAGTTCTTTCTTATATCGAACGAGCTGCGAAAAATGAAGCTGATATCGTGGTGTTCCCCGAACTTGTTATAAGCGGATATCCGCCGGAAGATTTGCTGCTTAAACCTCATTTTGTTCAGAATAATATTAAAGCGATAGAATATCTCAAAAAACACACGAAAGGTATAACTGCCATAGTCGGTTTTGCCGATAAAGATAAGCAAGGCAATGTCTATAACGCTGCAGCGGTATTGTCTGACGGTAAGATAACGGGTGCGTATCATAAAAGAGAACTTCCGAATTATTCTGTTTTTGACGAGCAAAGATATTTTGTGCCTCAAAACAAGAATCTTATTTTTCGGACAGGGAAGATGCTCTTCGGTGTCACGATATGCGAGGATATATGGAAAACGAACGGTCCATACCTGGAACAGGTCAATGCTGGCGTGGGACTTGTGATCAATATATCCGCTTCGCCATATCACGCGGGTAAAATGAACGAACGCGCGAAGTTGATAAAAGATGTCGCGGTGAAGAACAGGGTTTTTGTCTGCTATGTAAATACCGTGGGGGGGCAGGATGATCTGGTTTTTGACGGGGCGAGTTTTATTATGTCTCCTGACGGAAAGATCATATCCGCCGGCAAGGAATTTGAAGAAGACCTGATATTCGCGGATATACCGCTCAACGCGATAAGCCGGGAGACCGGTTCGAATAAGAAAAAAGATCTGAGAACGATCAATTTGCCTTTGTCCCCAAAAAACAAAGTCGCTAAAATAACGCCGAGACCCATAAAGAAACTTGATCGAACGGCGGAAATATACGCGGCGCTTGTTACGGGGACCAGGGATTATTTCGCCAAGAATGGTTTTAAACACGCCGTTCTCGGCCTGAGCGGCGGAATAGATTCAGCGCTTGTAGCCGCTATCGCCGTGGACGCTATAGGGAAGGATAACGTCGCGGGGGTTTCCATGCCTTCGAAATATTCTTCAGGTGAGACCATGTCGGACGCGGAAAAACTTGCGAATAATTTAGGGATAAAATACATAAATGTGCCGATAAAAGATATTCATAAATCCTACATGGCGTTATTGGATCATATTCTGGAAGGTGGAACGAGAGGTGTGACTGAGGAGAATATCCAGGCACGCATAAGAGGGAATATCCTTATGGCGTTCTCGAATAAATACGGATGGCTGGTCCTTACTACGGGGAATAAAAGTGAAACCGCCGTAGGGTACTGTACTCTTTATGGGGATATGGCCGGCGGATTTGCCGTGATAAAAGATGTTCCTAAAACTCTGGTATACGAATTGGCGGACCATGTGAATAGTAAAGCCGGAAAGAATATAATACCGGAAAGTATAATAGAACGGGCGCCTACTGCGGAGCTTAAACCAGGGCAGAAGGATTCGGATTCCTTGCCGGAGTATGACCTTTTGGATCCGGTGCTCAAAGATTACATCGAAGAGGACATGAGCTTTGAATCTTTGCGTCGCAAATATCCTAAGGCTGGTTTTATCGAAAAAGTCATGAAAATGGTGGATAAAAACGAGTATAAAAGGCGTCAGGCGGCACCTGGGATACGCATAACGTCAAGGGCCTTTGGTAGGGACAGGCGGTTGCCTATAACGAATAAATATGACGATACTTCAAAACTCGATCTTGATGATAGCCGTGGTTAAAGCCGATAATGGCGTATATTTAGGCAAAAATTAATTGATGTTAGGCCTGATAGTTGTTGACAAACAGATCTTTTTATGATACACTTAGTCTGAATGACAAAGATGTTGTTTTAGGCAATGACGCCCTTGGACAGAGATAGCCCAAGGGCTTTTTTATTTACACATAATGTGGTGTTTTTAGGCAAAGATGCCCTTCCAAAGAGAGAGATCTCTTTGGAAGGGTTTTTTTTTTGAGCCAAGGAGGGAAAATGAAGAAAGAAGCGTGTATTGACAGGATTGACAGGCTATTTCTTACCATCGGCAATGGTGGGGTCTATGACGAAATTATATCGGAGACGGAACAGGTCCTTATAGAAAAGGCGCTGAAGAGGTCTTTCGGTAATCAGAGCATCGCAGCAAAACTTCTTGGAATAAACAGAAATACTTTAAGAATGAAAATAAAAAAACTGAATATCGACGTTAGAAAACATCGTATATAGCGAGTGGGGTGCAAAATGAATAACGGAGTGCCTAAAAAACAGGGATTATATGATCCGGCGTACGAGCATGACAGCTGCGGGGTCGGGTTTGTATGCAATGTGGACGGTTCTCGGACCAATGATATAGTGGCAAAAGGGATAAGTGTACTTGAAAGGATGAGTCATCGCGGGGCGGTAGGATCGGATCCAAAGACAGGTGACGGCGCGGGTATTCTTATGCAGATCCCGCACGAATTTTTGAAGAAAGTATGCGACGAAAGTAAAATAATCATTCCATGCAGCGGTAAATATGGCGCGGGCATGGTGTTCCTGCCGACTGACAGGGCCGACCGTGAATTTTGTACGAATTTGTTTGAAAGAATAGCTATAAAAGAAGGGCTGTCCGTTTTGGGGTGGAGAAATGTTCCTGTAAATGACAATATGTTGGGTAAGGGGGCGAAAGAAACTCAGCCCGTAATATGCCAGGTTCTTGTAGGATGCGGGGACGAGGGGTGGGCTTCCCCGTTGGATTTTGAAAGAAAATTGTACATCGTAAGACGCCAAGTCGAGAAATATGTAAGAGAATCCGCTATAAAACAAAAAAACATATTTTATATCACAGGATTGTCGTCGCGCACTTTAAGCTATAAAGGACTTTTAATGCCCGAACAGGTCCGGAACTACTTTGTAGATCTTGCGGATACTGATATGAAAAGCGCCATGCTTTTGGTCCATTCGCGTTATAGTACGAATACGTTCCCCACTTGGGATCTTGCGCAGCCGTTCAGATTTCTTGCGCATAACGGTGAGATAAACACCGTGAGGGGAAATATCAATTGGTTTAGGGCGCGTGAGCGTCTTATGTCCAGTCCTCTCTTTGGAACGGATATAGAAAAAATAAAACCGGTTATAGTCGAGGGGGGGAGTGATTCCGCCACCTTGGACAATGTTTTTGAGATATTAACCCTTGCCGGCCGGCCGATAGAGCATGTAATGATGATGCTGATCCCTAACGCGTGGCATAACGATAAGAACATGGATGCTTCGGTGAAGGAATTCTACAAATATCACGCCTGTATTATGGAACCGTGGGATGGTCCGGCGGCTGTGGCGTTTACGGATGGGACAAATATCGGGGCCGTTTTGGATAGAAACGGTTTAAGGCCCGCAAGGTACATAGTTACGAAAAACGGATTTGTCGTTATGTCTTCGGAGGCAGGGGTATTGGATGTTCCCGCCTCGGATATCCTTAGGTCCGGCAGACTCGAACCCGGCAAAATGTTCTTTATCGATACGAAAGAAAAAAGGATTATTGACGACAAAGAGATAAAGGAACGGGTAGCTAAACAGGCGCCGTACGCAGAGTGGAACAAAAAATATTCTTTGAGCATGTCTGATCTAAGACGTGTGTCTGCGGTAGAGGATGTGTCCGGTAATGTTCTGGAGCTTATGAAAAATTTCGGATACACGAGGGAAGACCTTAAAATTATACTTAAGCCTATGGCGGCGGACGGCGAAGAACCGATAGGGTCGATGGGGAATGATACCCCACATGCCGTACTTTCAAAAAAATGTCAGATGTTTTACGATTATTTTAAGCAGCTGTTCGCACAGGTCACTAATCCGCCGATTGATCCGATACGTGAAGAAATAGTTATGAGCCTCGATACCTATATCGGACAAGGAAAAAATGTTCTGGATGAAACGTCGGAGCATTGCCATAAAATATGCGTTAAGTCCCCGATACTCGATAACGAAGAGCTGGAGGCCATTAGAAATATCAACATAAACGGTTTCAAAACTAAAACCATCTACACACATTTTAAGGCTTCCTGCGAGGAAGACCTTTTGAACGCTATAGACCGCATCTGTTTTGAGGCGGAATTCGCCGTCGAAAAAGGTTTTACGTTTATAATCCTCAGTGACAGGGGGGTGAACGTCGGGAACGCCGCGCTTCCGGCCCTTTTGGCCACCGGAGCCGTTCATCAGCATCTTGTCAGGAAAACCGTGCGTTCGCAGATAAGTATCCTTGTGGAAAGCGGCGAACCCAGAGAAGTGAACCATTTTGCACTGTTGTTTGGATACGGGGCAGATTGCGTGAATCCGTATCTGGCATACGAAGCGGTAAAGCACATCGTTAAAGAAGACGGACTTGGTATCGATGGGGAAACGGCTGTAAAGAATTACAAAAAAGCTGTCAGCAAAGGGATCATGAAAATACTGTCCAAAATGGGGATATCTACACTGCAAAGCTATAAAGGCGCACAGATATTTGAAGCCCTTGGTCTTAACGGAGAAGTGGTGGATAGATGTTTTACCGGTACGGCCTCACGTATAAGCGGTGCGGATTTTTCGGTGATAGCTAAGGAGACTATTCTGCGGCATAATGAGGCGTATGCGCCGGCGCAGGCAAATGTTCCGTATTTGCAAACCGGAGGAAGATATCAGTGGAAAAAAGACGGGGAGTTTCATCTCTGGAATCCCGAAAGTATCGCCGCACTTCAGGATGCCGTCAGGAAGAATGATTACGGATTGTACAAAAAATTCGCGGCGCTTATAAGCGATCAGTCAAAGAATCCTACAACGCTCAGAAGCCTCCTAAAATCCAGGCAGAACGCATCCGTCCCGATATCCGAGGTCGAGCCCGTGGATGAAATAGTTAAACGGTTCGTGACCGGTGCGATGAGTTTTGGGTCGATATCAAAAGGGGCGCATGAAAGTATCGCGATCGCGATGAACCGCTTGGGAGGTAAGTCGAATACCGGAGAAGGAGGAGAGGATCCCGTAAGATTTAAAACTTTTCTTAACGGGGATTCCGCGAGAAGTGCTATAAAACAGGTCGCGTCAGGGCGGTTCGGTGTAACGACCAATTATCTTGTGAACGCGAACGAACTTCAGATAAAGATCGCCCAAGGGGCAAAACCCGGGGAAGGCGGACAGCTTCCCGGCCATAAGGTCAGCGCGATAATCGCGAAGACCAGGTATACGACGGCCGGGGTCACTTTGATATCGCCGCCGCCGCATCATGATATATATTCGATAGAAGATCTGGCGCAGCTTATATTCGATCTTAAGAATGTGAACCCGCGCGCCAGAATAAGCGTTAAGTTAGTCTCGGAGATAGGGGTAGGGACTATTGCCGCGGGTGTGGCTAAAGGACACGCGGATATGATACTTATTTCCGGGGGTGACGGAGGAACAGGAGCTTCTCCCAGGAGTTCTATTATGTACGCTGGGCTTCCCTGGGAATTGGGTTTATCCGAAACACATCAGACCTTGGTGTTGAACGACCTTCGCGGGCGTGTCAGACTTCAGACCGACGGGCAGATGAGGACTGGCAGAGATGTCGCTATGGCAGCGCTTCTCGGGGCTGAAGAATACGGGTTTTGCAGTGCAGTTCTTGTTACGTTGGGATGTGTAATGCTGAGACATTGTCATTTGAATAATTGTTCGCTCGGGGTAGCTACTCAGGACGAATGTCTGGAAAAGCGTTTTGCCGGTAAACCGGAATATGTTGTTAACTACATGAGATTTGTAGCGCAGGAATTAAGGGAGATAATGTCGGAACTGGGCGTCAGGACCGTGCATGAACTTGTCGGACGTAGCGAACTTCTAGAAATGAATAAAGAGATATTACCGTGGAAAGCCGAAGGATTGGATTACTCGAGGCTTTTGTATAAGCCGCAGGTTTCACCGGATGTGTGTACGCGTTGTGCCACACAGCAGACCCATAATATCGAACATGTTTTGGACCGGGAGATCATCGACAAAGCTAAAGACGCGCTTGAAAAAGCGGAACCCGTGACGCTAGAGTTTGGTATAAAGAATACAGACAGGACGGTCGGGGCGATGTTGAGTGGCGGAATATGCCGAAGGTACGGCGAAGGTGTTCTGCCGGAAGATACGATCCGGTGCAAATTCAGGGGTGTAGCAGGGCAGAGTTTCGGCGCTTTTCTTACAAAAGGGATTACCTTTGAAATGGAGGGCCTCGCGAACGACTACGTTGGTAAAGGGATGTCTGGTGGAAAGATCATGATCTATCCCGACAGGTCGGCTACATATCGTTCTGACGAGAACATCATAATCGGAAATACGGCTTTTTACGGCGCGACGTCGGGAGAAGCTTATATCCGCGGTGTGGCCGGGGAGAGGTTCTGCGTGAGGAATTCCGGAGTATATGCCGTGGTAGAAGGTGTAGGGGATCACGGGTGCGAATATATGACCGGAGGGCGTGTTGTTATACTTGGCCGCACCGGAAGGAACTTTGCGGCCGGAATGTCGGGTGGGATAGCCTATGTCTATGATGAATCCGGGGATTTTGCATCAAAGTGTAATGTCGGCATGGTGCGGATCGAGGAGTTGACCCCGATAGACAAGGAAACGGTAAAATATCTTCTGGCGAGGCATCATAAATTTACCGACAGCGCGCGTGCGAAAGAGATATTGGAGGATTTTGAAAATAAAAAAGGACGTTTTGTCCGTGTAATGCCTGTTGAGTATAAACGCATCCTTGAAATTCAGAAAACAGATGGAAGTCTTAATCTTGCGGGGGTGCTCAATGGCTAAAGACGTTAAGGCATTTTTAAAAACAGCACGAAGATCTTCGGAGTACAGGCCGGTCACGGAAAGAGTTTCGGACTATAAAGACGTGGTTATCGCGCGGCCGGATGATTCTTCAAAGGAACAGGCATCCCGATGTATGGACTGTGGTACGCCGTTTTGCCACTGGGGATGTCCGTTAGGGAATGTTATCCCGGAATGGAACGATCTTGTTATGTCCGGGAAATGGCAGAAAGCTTTTGATCTGCTCCGTGCTACGAATAATTTCCCCGAGATAACCGGCAGGGTTTGTCCGGCGTTGTGTGAAGCGGCGTGTGTTTTGGGTCTTAACGATGAACCGGTGACGGTCCGGGAGAACGAACTGGCCGTTATTGAATATGCGTTCAAGACAGGATATATCAAGCCGCGTAATATCAATAACAGAACTGGTAAAAAAGTGGCCGTTGTTGGATCGGGGCCGGCGGGGCTCGCATGTGCGGATGAACTGAATGCAATGGGACACTCTGTTACCGTATTCGAAAGGGATGCGAAGGCCGGCGGCTTTATGAGATATGGTATTCCGGATTTTAAACTGGAAAAATGGATACTGGATAGGCGCGTTGATCTTATGGAAAAAGAAGGCGTTGAGTTTGTCTTCGGTACTAGTGTAGGTAGCGATAAATATAAAACCGAAAAATTGCTAAAAGGTTTTGACGCTGTATGTCTTGCCTGTGGATCACGAACTCCGAGGGATATCAATATCGACGGGAGAAATTCCAAAGGTATATATTTTGCGGTCGATTATCTTTCGCAGTCTAACCGGAAAGTATCGGGAGAAAATATTAGCGGAGAAATCATTGACGCGAAAGACAAAAAGGTCGTTGTGATAGGTGGGGGCGATACCGGATCGGATTGCGTGGGCACCGCAAATAGGCAAGGAGCGAAGTCTGTGCTGCAGATAGAAGTTATGCCTCAGCCGTCAGAATCCAGGGCATGCGATTATCCGTGGCCGTTGTATCCTTTGATACTCAGAACATCATCGAGCCATAAAGAGGGTGTTGAGCGGAAATGGTCCGTACTTACAAAACGTTTTTTTGCCGAGAATGGACATGTAAAAAAATTACAATGTGCGAATGTGCGGTTTATAAAAAACAGTACAACCGGTAATCTTGAAATGAAAGAAGTTCCGGGGACTGAATTCGATGTCGAAGCGGATCTTGTTGTGATCGCCGCTGGGTTTTTGCACACGGAAAAAACAGCTCTGATTTCAGAGATGAATTTGGCCCTTGATGCCAGGGGTAACGTGAAAACCGACGATAAATATAAAACCAGCTGCGATAAGGTGTTTTCTGCGGGGGATATGCGCCGGGGTCAGTCGCTTGTGGTCTGGGGCATATATGAAGGGCGTCAGGCGGCTAAGCGTATAGGCGAATATCTTGGGGAATGATTTGTAAAATGTAACGATTTTTATTGTATTTTTTTGTGAATATGCTAACATTACAACAATTTTGCCGGAACATTTCTATGTGTATAGATGAGGAAATAATGTATAGTGGGACAAGAGCTAAAATAGCGTTTGAGGATGGCAGGGTATTTGAGGGTTTTTCTTTCGGCGCCGATGGAGAGAAAAGCGGTGAGATAGTTTTTAACACAAGTATTTCCGGTTATCAGGAGATCCTTACTGATCCTTCATATAAAGGGCAGATCGTGACTATGACATATCCTCTTATCGGCAATTATGGTGTTAATGCCGAGGATGTGGAATCTAGGGGTATCTCGGCCGAGGGTTTTGTTGTCCGCGAATATAGTAAGGTCAGGTCTAACTGGCGTTCCTCCGAAAGTCTTTCAGATTATCTAAAACGAAATAACATTATGGGGATCGAGGACGTGGATACACGCGCGATAACCCGTCATCTGCGTATAAAGGGTTCGTTGAAGGCCGTACTTTCCACTGTTGATCTGGATGACGCGAGCCTTGTAAAGAAAGCTAAAAATTCTGTTTCTCTTGTAGGCCGGGATCTCGTCAGGGACGTCACGTGTACGAAAAACTATAAATGGAGCGATACCGGAAAATACAAAATAGCCGTTCTGGATTGCGGAGTGAAATATAATATGCTCAGGGAACTGGCCGCCAGGGATTGTCAGGTTACGGTGTTTCCGGCCGGGGTGCAGATGTCGGATATAAAAGACTATAACCCCGATGGGATACTTCTTTCCAACGGTCCCGGTGATCCGGAAGGCGCGCCGTATGTTTTCAATATGGTACGTGAATTTCTTGGGAAAGTTCCGATATTCGGTATTTGTCTTGGACATCAGATGCTGGGATTAGCGCTTGGCGGGAAAACATATAAATTGAAATTTGGGCATCATGGAGGGAATCACCCTGTGAAGGATATGCGGACCGGAAAGGTGAGCATAACTTCACAGAACCATAATTTTTGTGTCGATGTGGATTCTGTAAAAGACAAAGGTGTCGAGATAACGCATATAAACCTGAACGATAATACGGTGGAAGGGATGGAAAGCGAAAAACTCGGATTTTTCAGCGTTCAGTTCCATCCGGAAGCGGCTCCGGGGCCGAATGACGCGAATTATCTTTTTGATAGATTTGTTGATAACGTAAAAAAGAAGAAATATGCCTAAACGAACAGATATAAAAAGTGTGTTGGTGATTGGAGCAGGTCCGATAATAATCGGTCAGGCCTGCGAATTCGACTATTCCGGCGCCCAGGCTTGTAAAGCTTTGCGCCAGGAAGGGTATAAGGTCATACTGGTTAACTCAAATCCCGCGACTATCATGACCGATCCCGAAATGGCCGATAGAACCTATATTGAGCCAGTAACCCCTGAAACGGTGGAAAAGATAATCGAGAAAGAAAGACCGGATGCGGTCCTTCCTACACTTGGGGGACAGACCGGACTTAATACGGCGATGAAGCTCTGCGAAATGGGCGTTTTTGAAAAATATAACGTGAAGATGCTGGCCGCGAACTATGATGTGATCAAAAAAGCCGAGGACCGGGAATGTTTCAAGAAGGCCATGCTGAAGATCGGGCTTGATGTGCCGAAAAGTGATCGCGCGAATACGATAGATGAGGCGGTCGGTGTGGCGAAAGCTATAGGATTTCCGCTTATTATCAGACCGAGCTATACACTTGGCGGTACCGGCGGCGGGATAGCTACGAATATGGAAGAATTTCTTGATATCGCTTCGAACGGTCTTAGAAGTAGTATGGTAAGCGAGATCCTGATAGAGGAATCTATCGTCGGTTGGAAAGAGTATGAACTTGAGGTAATGCGTGATAAAAAAGATAATGTTGTGATAGTCTGTTCGATCGAGAATTTAGACCCAATGGGAGTGCATACAGGCGACAGCATAACGGTCGCGCCGCAGCAGACGCTCTCCGACAGGGAATATCAGAAAATGCGCGACGCATCGATCGCGATCATGCGCGAGATAGGCGTTGAGACCGGCGGATCGAACGTGCAATTCGCGGTGAACCCGGTTGACGGTCGCATGGTGATCATAGAAATGAATCCGAGGGTGTCGCGCAGCTCGGCTCTCGCGAGTAAAGCGACAGGTTTTCCGATAGCGAAGTTCGCGGCGAAATTAGCCGTGGGATATACGCTGGACGAACTTTTTAACGATATTACCAGAAAAACACCGGCATGTTTTGAGCCGACCATAGATTATTGTGTCGTAAAGATCCCGCGTTTTACATTTGAAAAATTTCCGAAGGCTGATCCTACGCTTGGGATATCCATGAAGTCTGTAGGAGAGACGATGGCCATAGGCCGGACTTTCAAAGAAGCGCTGCAGAAAGGTCTTAGAGGACTTGAGACCGGTAAATCGGGTTTTGATGATATAAAAAAATACGCAGTGCTTACGGACGGCGAGCTTGACGGTTTTCTGAAAAGACCGAACGCCGACAGGATGTTCTATCTTAAAGAAGCAATGCGCCGGGAATATAAGCTTAGCAGAATATTCGAGCTTACAAAGATCGATAGTTGGTTCCTGTATAATCTGAAAGAGATCGTTGATTTCGAGGGGATACTTTCGTCCGGATTGAAAAATAAAACCGTTGATGATCTTCGCAAGGATCCGGAAACGCGAACGCTCTTAAGGCAGGCTAAACGTATGGGGTTCAGCGATGCGCAGATCGCGAGAATGACGAATGTAGACGAAACGGAGATAAGGGCGCTCAGAAAATCCATGGGGATCCGTGCCGCGTATAAGCTGGTTGATACCTGCGCCGCTGAATTTGAGGCGTATACGCCGTATTATTACTCGACATATGAAGACGAATGCGAAGCCGTACCATCGGAGAAAAAGAAGATTATGATACTGGGCGGCGGGCCGAACAGAATAGGACAGGGGATTGAGTTCGATTACTGCTGTTGTCACGCCTCGTTCGCGTTGAAAGAACTGGGTTATGAAACTATCATGGTGAATTCTAACCCGGAAACGGTCAGTACTGATTACGATACGTCCGATAAACTGTATTTTGAGCCACTTACGTTTGAGGACGTAATGAATATCGTGGACAAGGAAAATCCCGACGGGGTTATTGTGCAGTTCGGCGGACAGACGCCGCTTAATCTTTCGGCTAAGCTTAAAAAAGCCGGAGTGCCTATAATCGGGACATCAGTAGAATCTATCGCGCTTGCCGAAGACAGGGAACTTTTTAAACAGATGCTGAATAAATTAAAACTGAAACAGCCGTCTAACGATACGGCCACTGGCGTAGAAGAAGCGGCACGCAAAGCGGAGATCATAGGTTATCCGGTGGTTGTGCGTCCGTCGTTCGTTCTGGGCGGTCGCGCGATGAGGATAGTATACGATAGAGCTTCGCTTGATAAATTCATCGAAATCGCCGTCGAAGTGTCTCCGGGGCACCCGATACTGTTGGATAAATTTCTGCAAAACGCGATAGAAGTGGATGTCGATGCGATAGCCGACGGTGAAGATGTGATAGTCAGTGGCATAATGGAACATATCGAAGAAGCCGGAATACATTCCGGAGACTCAGCTTGTGTTCTTCCGCCGCACACTTTGGGTGAGAGTATTGTCGAAGAGATCAGACGCCAGACCGTGCTTCTTGCGAAGGCCCTGGATACAAAGGGTCTTATGAACATACAGTTCGCCGTGCAGGGGAGCGATATCTATATACTTGAAGTGAATCCCCGTGCGTCGAGGACCGTTCCGTTTGTTTCAAAAGCTACCGGTGTGCCGCTTGCCAAAATAGCGGCGAAGATAATGGCGGGGAAGAAGATAAAAGAGCTTAATGTGAAAGACCCGATGAAAGGGCTTAATTATACAAGTGTTAAGGAATCGGTCCTTCCGTTTAATCGTTTTTCCGGAGTCGATATTCTTTTGGGCCCGGAGATGATGTCTACCGGTGAGGTTATGGGGATCTCCGGTAATTTCAGCAACGCGTTTTATAAAGCCGAGGACGGTGCTGGACAGAAACTTCCGCTTAAAGGTAAAGTGTTCATATCCGTTCAGGACAGTGACAAACGGAATATTCTATTCATCGCGAAGGAACTTCATGATATGGGTTTTGAACTTGTCGCCACCGCGGGAACGGCGAAGATACTTAAAAATAACAACATGAAGGTTATTGTGGTAAAAAAGATGCATGAGGGCGGAGAAAGCGTTATGGATATGGTTATGAAGGGCGAGATAGCGCTTATAATCAATACGACGGCGCCGAATAATCCTCCTTATTATGAGGATGCGGCGGCGATACGCAGTAAAGCTATCATGAGGGGAATACCCTGCATAACCACGCTTTTCGGAGCCCAGGCTTCGGTCAGCGGCATCGGAGCACGACTTAAATCGGATATTACCGTTAAATCTATTCAGGAGTATTACGCAGAACGGGCATAATGCCCGGGAGGGGAAGTATGGCAAAGTCCGGAAAACCTAAATATATTTTTGTTACGGGCGGGGTTGTGTCCAGCCTCGGCAAAGGGATAGCTTCGGCGTGCATCGGGCGGCTCATGGAGTGGAACGGATACAAAATAGCTATCTTGAAATGCGATCCTTATATAAACGTTGATCCGGGAACAATGAACCCATTTCAGCACGGCGAAGTGTATGTTACGGATGACGGCGCCGAGACAGATCTCGATCTGGGACATTACTACCGTTATACGAATTCAAATCTTTCTAAGAACAGTAACATCACTACCGGAAAAGTCTATCTGAACGTTATCCAGAAAGAACGTCGCGGTGACTTCTTGGGGAATACAGTTCAGGTCATCCCGCATATTACGAATGAAATCAAAGACCAGATACGTCTTCTTGAAAAAGACCGTATGGTCGATATCATCATCGTCGAAGTCGGCGGTACCGTTGGGGATATCGAAGGCCTGCCTTATCTGGAAGCGATAAGACAGATGAAGAACGAGGAAGGTTGGGGCAACGCTATTAATGTCCACCTAACCCTTATCCCATATGTTGCGGCGGCTGGAGAGATAAAGACGAAACCTACGCAGCATTCCGTCGGCAAACTGAGGGAGATCGGTATACAGCCCGAAATACTTCTGGTGAGGACGCAGAAGCCTGTCGAAGATAAGGAAAAAGCCAAGATCGCGTTATTCTGCAATGTCCAGAAAGAATGCGTTATCGAGGCGCGGGATGTGGACGATATTTACAAGATCCCGCTTATGTTCAAAGAGAACGGTCTCGATAAAACTATTCTTGCTCATTTGCATCTTAAACCTGCAAAAAAAATGAATACGTCCGGATGGGAAAAGATAATAAATATACGCAAGTCGGCTAAAAAGATCGTTCGGATCGCCGTTGTGGGGAAGTATATCACGTTGCAGGACGCCTACAAATCCATCGACGAATCGCTTTCTCATGCCGCGATAGCGAATAACGTAAAACTTGAAGTAGTTAAGATGGAATCGGATAAACTTGAAAATATGAGTGAAGGCGAAATAAAAAAGGCCTTCAAAGGCATATCCGGTATCCTTGTTCCAGGCGGTTTCGGTGTGAGGGGAATAGAGGGGAAAGTGCGCGCGGTAAAATATGCCCGTGAAAATAAGATCCCGTTCTTCGGTATTTGTCTTGGGATGCAGATCGCGGTGATAGAGTTTGCCAGAAATATCTGTGGTTTTAAAGAGGCGAATTCGACTGAATTTGAGCCAAAAACGGCGTATCCGGTGATATCGCTTTTGAGCGAGCAGAAAAATGTTAAGGATATGGGCGGGACCATGCGCCTCGGGCAGTATGCCTGTAAGCTTAAATCGGGATCGCTTGCCAGAAAGGCATACGGTGCCGAAATAATATTTGAACGGCACAGACATAGATATGAATTCAACAGTGAGTTTGAACCGGAACTTTCCAAAAACGGCCTTACGATAACCGGATTTAATCCCGGGCCGGATCTTGTTGAAATAGTGGAAATAAAGGATCATCCGTGGTTTGTGGCTTGTCAATTCCATCCGGAATTCAAGTCAAAACCGGACAACGTCCATCCTCTTTTCAGGGATTTTGTCAAAGCCGCGTCGCGCTGAGGATCTAAGGGGAAAATTTTTTTTGAGTGTGAAGTCTTCTGTTGTTCATACGATTTCTTCATTCGGAGAAGCTTGTGTTCTTTCTACCGTGGACGCTCAATTCATGTCATGCCCGAATGCTTCTATCGGGCATCCATAACATTAAAATCATCTCATTTTTATTTCATAGATTCCCGCTAAAAGCATGCGGGAATGACATTACATGTTTTTTGGGGCGGGGAAACCCCGCCCCTACGTAATCATCGAATTTCGAATCTCTACACATTTGTTATTGCAATGACGCTGTATATTCCCGCTTCCGCTATCGCTTTTTCTACAAAAGCCTACATATCTACGGCTGACTTTCTCCCCACCTGCAGGAAATTTACTCAAAAACTCGTTTGGAAGGGGAAGTGAGGATGCGCTTATGTTAGTATTTCAAAAATCCAGATATTCTGATTTGAAACGTTGCATAATAATAGGCATATTTGTTAGTGTAACAAAAATATATATGCGCTTGCCCGAGAGATATGTCCGTAGTGGGCAAGATTTTTTATGCCCCATTATTTAAAAGATTATAAATGAGAGTAGATATGGGAAGATTAAGCAGGATGATAGACAGCGGGAAGGTGAAAACACTGTTCAAAAAGACGGTGTCTTCTATTGTGGCGTTTACTTTTCTTGCTACTAGTTTCTATTACGATAATGCCCAGGCTTCAAATATCAGTATGCCAGTCGTAGCGGTCGACAGTAACCCGGTAAATTCTTCAACAAATAATATACAGAGAATCCTTGATCCCAAAACATTTACTTTGCCGGAGAACTTGGGAAAGGTTGTCGATTCATGGGCAGTGAAAGATGCCCTTAAGAACGGCGACGCGAAACTTGTTATCTACATTCAGGACGCGCATTGTAACTACGGCGCGCAGAATTCCATTTCCGAGATCATCGATCTGCTCAATAAAGAATATTCCGTGAACATGGTCAATCTTGAAGGAGGAACAGGCGATTATGATCTTTCGGTTTTTACGGATATCAAGGATAAGGCGATCCGCGCCAAGGTAGCGGATTATTTTGAGAAAGAGGGGATACTGAGCGGCGCGGAATCGTTCGCCGCAAATAATCCCGAAAAGGTATCGCTCTGGGGGCTGGAAAACACCGAACTTTATATCAAAAATCTAAATGTCTATCGCGATTCGCTTACATATAAAAACGAGGCTGAAGGCTATATAAAAGCGATAAGTCGCGATCTTTCTGCGCTGAAAACGAAGATTTACTCGCCGGAATTGCTGTCTCTGGATATGAAATACACGGCGTATAAAGCGGGGAATGCGGATCTAAAGACATATCTTCTTGGGTTAACTGAGACGGCTAAGAATGAGGGTATAAACCTTAAGTCCTATCCGAATATTTTCTTTATGATCCAGACTCTGGCTCTTGAGAACACTATCAATTTCAAAAGGGCCGAGACCGAACGAAGTATCCTGGTGGATGAATTGAGCAAAAAACTGCCGAAAAGCAGGATGGAAGACCTCGCCGCTAAAACTATTGAGTTCAGGTCAGGAAAAGTGTCGCAAAGGTATTTTTATGCGTATCTGCTGGACGAAGCGAAGATGATAAATCTTGAGATCGACACCTTCGGCGAACTCAAGAAATATATGCTTTATATCGAGATCTTCGATGCCGTGGATAAGTCGAGAATCATGGATGAGATGGAAGGACTTGAGAACGCGGTGCGTGCAAGTATCTACACGAACGATGATGAACGCTCTCTTAATACGCTTTCAAAGAACCTTATCCTTCTTAAGAATATGTTCAATATCTCGTTCACCCGGAGCGATCACAAATATTACAAGGACAACGCCAAGGGTTTCGCCGCGGAAGGGTTCATCTCGTTCATAAAAACGGAATCCCCGAAGTACGGGATAACCCCGTCGGCGGACGAAAAAGCCCTCGCGCTCGATAAATTCCGCGAAGAGATATCCTGTTTTTATGAATATTCGTTCGCGAGGGACGAGGTGTTCATAAAAAACATAAAGATGAACGCTACTCCCTCCGCTAATGCTAAATGCGCGGTTATGGTAAGCGGCGGTTTCCATTCCGAGAACATGTATGAACTTTTCCGGAAGAACAATATATCGTACATATCGATAATGCCTAATTTTAAGAATTGCGACGGGTATGAATGCCCGTATTTCGATCTCTTGGGCGGTAAATACGGTAAGGTGCTGAACGCCCTTTCCGGTAGTGCGACATCGAATTTGGCGTTGTTTAGTTTCTTCTGTAAAGATGCATCGACGGTGGTCAACGGGGAGATGACGGAGGCTGGGGTTAAGACATGGTCGGTTCTTGTAAGGGCTATGTTTGAGTCCGATCTTTCAAAGGGACCGGTCGAGGTCAAAGGTGAAGGGGATAATGTTGGATACGTTATCGGTGGAGAGCCTGACCCTAATAACGAAAGCATTACTCTCGATATGGACGGGAGACGAGTTCTGGTTCAGCGCGTAAAAACAGCCGAAAATATTTTATCTGCAACCGTCGCTGGAGATGTGGGAGCGAATGCTAAAAATGTTGGTATGAAGTCTGTCGCAACCCCGGATGATACGGAATTTTTATCATATTCTAAAATGACGCCAGAGGAATTGGATCGTGTCGAATCGGATCTTGTACAGAAAGTGCGTGGGTTATGTATGCGTCATGCCGGGCTGGCAGCTAGCGCATCCGATATTGACAATATTGCGGATATCTGTCGTAGCGTTTTATGGCTTGATGTTTATTTGACAGACAGGAAAGAGGTCGAGCGGGAGTTTTTAGAATCGTTTGATCTCATTACCCAGATATTTCATGGGAATCAGATATTAGAGCTTTTGGTGTCAGTGCTTCGTTTTGCCGATGAAGCGGAAAGAGGCAACGAGGATGCGGTGGAATTTGTGAAGAGTGTGGCAAAATTACAAGCGATCAACGATGTTCCCAGTCAGGATGGCCGTTCGCAGACATTGCCATATTGTAAAAGTCGGAAGCCATATCTGGACATGGCGAGCGGACCGAATATTATATATTTCACAGCAGATATAAAGCAAAATGCCCAGGTTGAACACTATCTGGTGGATACTTCCTTGTTCGCGAATACATATCTCAAAATGGTCATGGCATTGAGAAATATTCATAACGTAGAAGTGAAACAAGAAGATGTGCTGAATTTAAATTTCAAAGAGGGGAGTTTGGGCGCAGTTCGTCTGAAAAATTTATATACATATGTGCGAGAACAGGTTTTAAAACAAATTGTCCAAAAATATGGCGAGGTGGATCTTGACTTCCACCTAAAAGAATATTGGGATGAATATTGGGATCGGGTGGCGGCTTGGCTTGAACCGGCGGCTATGGTCGATGGACATGTCCAAATCCGTGGACAGATATTTGTGCAGTCCGATTTGTCGGTGGGGCACCGGGCTAACATGGCTGAGATCGTGCATGATATGTACGATGTGCTGGTTTCCCAAAAAGGCTGGGCGTTTGATTTTAAACTGGGGATTGATAAAGGTGGTTTTAGATATGATGTGCTTGATACAGTAATATTCACAAAACCGCCGGTTGGAGGCAGATTGGATTCTCCGCATACGTTTGAGGATTTCTTAGCGGCGATAGAAAGTGATAACGTACATTTTGAGACGGATTCGGATGAGATCCAGTCTTTCTTGGCGAATTCTTTCGGTAATATTTTTGGTAAAAAGTACGCATGGCTCGATAACGGATTAAGGATGTTATTGTTGGCCGCGACGCCGGTACATGAATTAGGCCATATTCTTGCGGCAAAATTATCCGGGCTAAGTGCGAAATGGACATTTAAAAATCTTTTTACCGGCAGTGTCGAGATAGGAAGGGCTCCGCCGAAGGTTCTCTTTGCGGGTTTGGTATCAAATCTTGTTGGTGCAGTGCTTTCCGCATCGATTTTCGCCGCGTTAAAAATATGTTCAGACCAGCCGATTCTGTCCGTAACCGGTATTATTCTTTGCTATACCGCGGTTACAAACTTCGCGTCGTTTTTAGCGGAACTTATAGCTCTTCCGTTCGGGAAGGGGGATTTGGCCCGGGCAACAAAAAGCCCGAATGTTGAAAATATTTCGGTGCAATCTTTGACAAAATCTTATGTGGACGAGCATGGCGAACAGCTTGCTCATGAAAGAGCGCAAAGAATGAAGGGAATGATGGGGATATACGCCGCTATGGCGATATCCGCCATCGGGGCTGTGATAACATCCTTATTGGCCTATTTTGGTTTAGATATCGTTTCACCCGCGCAATTCGCGTCTTTGATGGTGCTTTCTTTTACCGCGGTGCCGGCGGGAATGAATGTGCTTTCTCATGCCGCGTACAACCTGCTGACTTTGTCGCTCCGATCAAAAGGGGCCATGCGCGCGCTCGGAGAACAAGGTGATACGAAGCCGCTTGTTGAGTCTGTGGCCGCGCGGTATGCCATGAAACATATGGGTTCATACGAATCTACGATCGATGAGGTCGATATTTTAAAATTGCGGCATAACGAAATTTGGAACATACCCGACATAGATATCGATGCTAAGACAGGATTACCGCGTAGTTTTGAAAGTGATGTTTGGAAGTTGGCTAAAAAGATCCCGGGTATTAAGTATGCCAAGGTTGTAAGGGCGGACCTCGGCGGTATCCCGAGCTATCATTTTGTCAGAGGGCAGACCCTGATAATAGTTCTTGATTCGGGGATAGACAGCGATCTTGTGAACGAAGCTGTGTACCATGAATTAAGAGAAACCTTCTGGCTTACACAAAAAGATCTTATGTATGAATTGTCACAAACGTCTGGTTTCCCGCCGGAACGCATAGCCCATATAATCGCTTCCGCTGAACAGGTCACGAGGTTCGGGAAGGATGGGAATCTGACCCCATATCACGCCCGTGAGATCGCGCGTATGGATAGAAAGGCGCTTTCGGGGCTTATTGATGAAAGAACCACGGGCGGAAGGGAAAACCATATTTTTATACTTGATGAAGTGGCTAAACGTTATCCGGATGTAAAAATAGATCTTAATTATGAGGATCTGGTAATAAGGCAAGCTGAAGCCGAATTAGGACTTGGTGAGCCGATTTTCAGGATCAAGGCCGAGAACGCGGAAGTGGCGACGGACGAGATAGATCTGGCAGGGTTAGTGGCTTATCTGCATACCAGGGATGGGGAAAATGTGAATACCGTAGCCGGTAGCATAAAAGCCAACGATTTAGCGTCCAAAGTCAACGGGATGTCGGGGCCCCAGTACGATAACTTTATGTCCAAGATCAGAAAAGTGAGGGAACATCAGTTCAGCGGTGCGAATCGGCCTATAGTCGAGATTATCGCTAACGCGATAGATTCTTATGTTGAAGATGACAGAAGAGCATCTGGGAGTGTCGCGGTAAATGTGGATGATAGAGGTTTTGAGGTGATCGATCAGGGTAAAGGGATGAGTCTTGACCAGGTGCTTTTGTATCTGCTCATCCCCTCATGGTCTTCCAAAAGGGGTGAAGGGGAGCTTGATATCGGTCGTTTTGGCGTGGGATTTTATTCCGTGCTTAATTATTTGAAACATGAAGGAGATAAACTGGTCGTTGAGACTTCGAACGGCCAAGAAGGCACGAGAATAGTGTTTTATATCGCAGAGGGAGACGGTAAACAGCTGGTAAAAGTACGTTTTGAAAGCATCCCTACCACGCCGAAAGGCACGGCGGTCAGATTGATCCTTCCCGGGAAGAATTTTAGATCCATGGAACATTCCAACGTGATTGAACAATATCTAAGGTTTAATGGTAACGCACCTATATATGTCAACGGCAAACCTATCAATGCCGGGATAATGGGTGAACACGAAGGGTATAAAGTCGTTGATGTCGGCAAGAACGATCTGAGCTATTCTGAAAAAAGAGCGTCAAAAGGGAAGGCGTATATCCTGGTCAATGGCGTGACTATATTTGACGTGGATCTTGTGTGCAGTAATTCCCCGGAGACGATATTGATAAATTTCCCCAAAGACGCCAAACTCACAAAAAGCAGGGATCGCGTTATCTGCGGGGCTAATGAACGTGAATTTATTAAAGAGATGTTGTCCGTGCTTTCCAAGGATGCGAAGAACATTGATATTTTAAATGCGCTATATCCTGTGATAAGGGAACTTCAGCGCAACAACAATGATCGCGGGGATAACCTTGAACATTTTTATATAAATACAATAAAAGGCCTTGTTACATCATCGCATATTAGGGTTCTGCCGGATGTGCCATACATGGGGCAGGTAAGGTTGCAAGAGCGATATGTATTGATCCGACCGGAGTTGTTTAGACAACTCAAGAATTATAGGCCAATTTTGCAGGAGTTCAACGGACATTCGGGTGGTTATCAGGTGTTTGTAGCGGAGTTTATGTCGGATGACATTGTTTTTGTGCACGATAATATGGTTGTCATCCTTAACAGTAAGTATATCCCACACAACGTTGAAGAAGTGGCTGCTTTGGAGATGTTAATGGGTTTTGATGACGTCAATATCCAGTTTACGGGCGCAGATGTTAAAGGCGGATCTAATTCTAAGATAATTGGTGAGAATATTGGTTCTGAAAAAAACACGTCGATGCTTAATAATATGAAAAAATGGGCGGGGAATTTTCCGGGTATAGTTAGTTTCCCTCTTGTGATATTAATGAAAGTAGTCGAGGGAATAGGTTTATTCATATCAAAGATACCTTACCTCGATGTTTTTATGCCGAGGACGGCCAATATAGGGCCGTACAAAGGGCGAGATTACACTTTCTTCCGTCACATGCTTAGCAGTGTGGAAAGCCGAATCCTTCCTAATGATGATATGTCAAAAGACCCTGCATATGTTAAAGCCTTAGAGGAGCGTATTAAGAAAGATGTTTTGGGTAAGGGGAAAAAGCGGGTAGATCTGTGGAAAGATTTCCTTAAACGTTATAATATTGAGAGTTTCGATTTTGCCAAAACAGTCGAGAACATATTGGACTTAACAAGGAAAAGATCCGAGAGTATGCGGGAAGGGAAGTCCCGTGTGGGAGAGTCAGGGGAGCATCAATTGGGCTCTGAAGAATATAAGGGTATGGATAAGTTGATGGATGATCCTGTTTTTATGGCGGATGTTGTAGCGTTAGAATTTATTAATAAGATCAGCATGAATCTGTTGGCATTCTTTTCCAGTGACAAAGAAATGAGAAATTGTTTTGACCAGATGGTCAAAGGCCTGAGGGCGGTTGGTATGGGTTACGGAGAATGTCTGGCTCTATTTGAAGGCATTGTAAAAAATTCAAGTAGGAACCAGCGAATGAATAGCCACGACGTGTTGGTCAGGATGAAGGGGATTGTGAGCTGTATCGATCGGTTGAAAAATGTGAATTTTGCCGACGGCGAAGAGATGGAAACCTTCCTTTCAAAACTTGCAACTCGAAGATGGTTGGCCCGTATAACTTATCCTAAATTCGACCGCAATAGCCATACATACTTGGTTTTTGATGCCAAAAATTCTTCACCCATGACATGGGATCTGAGTAATTTCTATAGCGGGAATGATCTCGATGACATTGATTCGCCGTCTGGATCATATCGCGAATCTTTGGTTAGAGGGATCTTACTGTTGACGGAGATCCTCGCCGGAGATAAGTTTGATCAGCGTTATAAGGATAAGTATTTTGACATTCTTGGTAAGAAGTTTCTGTCGGCAGAACGCGGAGAAATCGCCCCTGGAGAGTTGGCCCAATTTGTCATGTATTTCTCAGGTATTGTATCCGTGGAGGAAAATAAGGATGAGCGTTTTCTGGATGTTTTAGAAAAAGAACTTACAAAATTGATCCGTTTATGTAAAAACACGATTGATAGTGATGGTAGAAGTCAGTATCCTCGCGTATCTGATATCGCTGTCAAAGGGCATTCGCTGGATATAGTAAGCACTTTCACGGACGCCGGTGACGCGAAGTATCTATTTGATTATCTGCAGGTGTTCTCTGATACTGTAAGGTTTAAGGATGTCGATGTGTCACTACGACTGAGCCTGTGGAAGACGATAATGGCGAGGCATATTGGTAGATCTGAAGGCTTTCAAGAATGGTCTTATACCTATAGCAGTACCGACAAGGAAGGAGAAATAAGAATTTGGAAAACTGCGCAAGACGAGTACGAGTACATTGTGAACGTATTATGCAAATTAACGGATCATGGCGTCACATCGTCAAAAGACGTACATCGTATCGCCAGGCCATATGTGTTTTGTCTCGATTCAGGTACGGACATCCTGAAAAAAGATGTCAGCCCTGATTCCGCCAGGATCGGAGGAGAGCTGAACACACCTTATTCATTAAAGTTATCAACGCTGGTGGCTTTATATCTCGGCGGCGCGATGAAAGATAAAAACGCCATGGAAAAAGATAAAACCGCCATGGAACTTTTGGACATGGCCCGTTCCGGGGCCGATACCGCCGGTTTGATCACGGAGGTCAGCCGCGAAACGGCCAAAAATTCGATAATAGAAAGTATAAACTATGAAAGTTCTGACGAATATATTTTTATACGCGAGATAATACAGAACGTGCTTGACGCTAAGGGCAAGGAGCTCGACGTGTCCGCTATCAACGGACGCGATTGGTGCCAACTGGGCTTTACGGATAATGTCGGGATGAGCATTGAACGCGTAGTTAAATTTTTGCTTATTCCGGACAGTACGACGAAATTAGAGGATAAAGAGGCCAGGGGCAAATTTGGACAGGGATTTTTTACCGTTCTTAAAGATGCGCGGATGGTGCGTGTTAAAACATCCGATGGCACGGGAAAGCTTGTTATTGTCCAGATGACGCCGGTGCGTAAAGGCGAGTTGATCGTGGATGTGGATATTTCCGTGGAGATCAAGGACGACGCTTCCTTTAAAGGAACAAACATAGAATGGTTGAGAGATTCCGATATCCCTCAGCTCGAGACGGCTATAGTGAGATCAAAATTGTTGACATATGGTTGTTTGATCGATGATGCGGAACTTAAGATAAACTGGACAGTGAATAACACGACGGCGGTGATCAATAAAAACAAGGAGCTGATGGGCCAAATTGAAACCGAATATGGGAAAGTGGGGCTTTATCATTCAGGGGACAAAGAGAACGTTGTGACGCATAGGGGGTTGTATGTAAGGGAGATCGACAAATATTTTTGGGATACCATACCGGTGCATATAAGGGAACAATTGTCCGACTATGGGATTATAATAGACCTTCCGGCCGGGGTTGAACTTATAAGCGACAGGTCAGATGTGACCAATAAAGAAGAAATATTGTCAAAATTACAACCTCATTTGGCCAAACTCAGTATTATCGCCATTCTTGATCTTTTCGCCAGCAATAAAGTCAAGCTTGGTTTTATGCCATATGATTTTATGAAGGATGGCAGGAACTGGATCATCCCCAATAGTGTGAAAGATGACGCGGCCGCCCTGAAAAATGGGCAACAGATAAATGTAGCCCCATATGTGGCCAGCGGCACGCTTTTTGGACAGCTTATAGCATCGATCCCATTTATATCGCTTAAAGGGAAAGATGAGCATTTCTCTCTTGTGTATGTTTTAGAAGGTATAGAGAACGGTTCGATATTCTTGGATGACATAGTGAACGAGAATATCGTCGAATGTATAACCACTGTAATGAAAAGAAAAGCACAGTCACGCCGGCAGGCCGAAGAAAGGAGAGAAAAAGGATATAAAGAATTCTATGATATTACGCTTCCAATCGAAGGAAGACGTGACGATGCGGATGTATATTGGGCTTTTTCAGAGTTTATGAAAGAAGTATCAGTGATGTTAATCGCTGGTCAAAGAGAGAATTTGGGATCGGCCGAGGTTATGTTCTATGGATCTGTAGGGAATGATAAGGCACATGCTTTCCAGAACAGTTCCGCGATGGGGTGGAATATCTATTCCAATATGGAGTTATTTGATCAATTCTCAAAATATCTGCGTGATGAGATACCTCCGGACCAGGCGATATACACGATAAGAGATATGTTCAGTACGCAGCTTCATGAGCTTGCCCATATGCTAGAAAATACCGGGGAGACCACTCATAATGATGAATTCTTTGCCAGGCAAAAAGCCCTGACAAAGTCTTTTCTCATGAGTATAGGGGAGATCAGTAAAATAGCCGAGAAGATCAAACATGAATATAAAGGTACGGTTATAGATGTAAAATCATTCGCCAATTATTTGTTGGAATATAGAGACAAGGGTGTTTCACCTGTTACGTTGCGTGATTTCCCCGCAAAGGATATACGATCGCCTAAACAGATGTCTGTGCTAACATTGACAAAGACCTACGCGCAAGATCATGCCGAAGAGTTGCTAAAGCTCCACCATCTGATCGAAGGGCAAAAGTGGACAACAGATCAGTTGCTTGCCGATATGTGGAAGCAGGGAGAATATGGATCGTCGAAGGATAGACCTTTTGCCGGTAAATGGGAGCATAGCTTTGTAGCCACATCCGCCGATGGCAAACCCATTGGAGTCCTGATCGCGTACGAAAGACCTGCTAATGAAATGCAGGGTGTGGATGGCGCGGCCTTGTATGTTCATGCGATAGCCGTGGACCCGATGTATCAAGGTAGCGGTGTCGGAAAGCGCCTCATGCTCGAGTTGGCGGAGCAATTGAAATTAAGGGGGCTACAGTATCTTACTGCCTCACGCGGAGAAACGCGTATAGCGCTTCAAACAGGCGATGATAATCTCGCTGCGCAGAAATTCTATTTTAACTTGGGTTTTGAAGAAGTAGGGAGAAAGTATTATCCCGCGTCCGGAGATGGTGAGGCACATTCGGATCTTGTCCTTAGCGCTTCTTGCGAAGATGTTATAAAAAATATCATAGGGGCCCCGGCGTCGGTCGCTGTAAACAATATGGATGCATTTAAGCTGACCCATCCATGGAAAGATTTTCCTGATCAAAACGGTCGGTATATCGCGGATATGATAGCGGATCATTTGAGCGATAGGGTATATATCGCGCGGCAAATACAGGCTTTGTTCCCAGGCGTAGCTATAAGGCCGGCCGATCTTGTAAGTGTATCTGTCGAGCCCGGCAGCCACCGGTCGGGTTCGTATAAAGATTACAACATCGTGAATGTAACGGCAGGTGATAAACAATACCGGTTCGGTATTCTGGCGGGTGTTCTATTTAAGAACGAATATTCTGAGAAAAAACTATTTGCGGATAATGGTATAGGTCCGCGTGTGGGGGATATGGGTGACAATGAGATCTTCAAACGGTTGAATAAACTTGAAGTCGGGATGGTGGCGGTGCAGCATGTGGAAGGCGAGACTGTAAGTGAACTGATAGATAGGGGTGATTGGAAAGAAGCATCAGATATTTATGCGGAAATATTGCGTAAATTCAACACGATCGGATTCTTTGGATTGGATATTTTTAATAACGGCGATAACGTTATTAAGGGAAATGACGGGAACCTTTATATCATAGATCACTGTGTGTCTGAGGATAAAACCGACAATTTGAAATATCCGTTACATGTCTTATTTGCGCTGATGTTGCAAGCTAATTCGCGAGGTGAGACGGAAGTGCTCGATACATTAGACCATGAAAAGATCGACGAGATCGTACAGATGTGGTACCGGGATTTTTATATGGATAAACCGGACTCTGAGATAGAAGATGAAATTGATAAGATTTTATTAGCAGCGGGAGATTTTTCTTATTTAGCCCAAAACCCCAGAGATGTTATAAAAACCGGAATACTGGGATATTTAGCCGAAAGTCTTAAAAAGACAGCTTTCACTGATACTAAAGGCTATGAAGCAGGGTTCGCTCCGTTGAAAGATGCACGTTTTATTGCCGGATCTTTGGCTATGGGCGTGGTTTTTGCGGCTACTAGTCTTTTATCCGGCAGTTTAGGGGTGGGTATAGCCTTTGGGATTGCCGCGGCGGCGATAAGCGTATCTTCGATCAGTTATTTTACGCGTTCTGAATCCGGAGTAAGATCTTCTGGCAATGAGGGGATGTCCAGACGCGAATGGCTTACGGCCGCGGGGATCGGCATTATTAGTTTGTCGCCAGTAATAGCCGAAACGGTAAATTCGTTCATTAAACAAAATAACGCAGGTATGGAGATGCCGGACATTGTTATGTCAGACGAACAGATAAGGGATCTTGTCGCGACCCTGAAAGGCATGGGATTTGAGATCGATGCGGAAATGGTGCGGAGTTCTATTAGAAATTCCAACAAAGAAAAAAATAAAACAATGGTAAAAGAGATCTATGAAGGCATGCGCGCGGATGCAAATATTCCATGGAATAGGGACGATGTTTATCCGGTGCTTTTTGTCGACGGTTTAAAAGAAGAAGGGTTCGCTATGGCTATTACAGACATACCGTTGATAATAGTCCCGGCGGAAAACATTCCTAAAGACAAAAAACAAAGAGAAGCCTGGCTTGGAGAAAAGATCGCGCATGAAGGGACGCATATAGCTAATCGAGAGCTGGTCGAACTTGGCGCCATGACTCGATTGGAAGACGAAGCGGCGGCGTATAGAGTGACAGCCGCGGCGGTTGAAAAATATGAGCCATTGAATAAGGAAGGGATAATTACGCAGCGCATGGTAAGCAGCGCGTTCGATGTGATCATCAGCCCCTCAGGTCAGGCTAAACTGAAAGAACTGGTGAATATCCCGTTCGATCGTATGTATTACGATAATATTAAGATCCTCGGGAATTATGTGGGGATACGTATTTATCAAGATGCGCCGGAAGGGTCTAAAGTAAAAAAGGTCGTATGGGTTGATGTTTCAGAAGGAGAAATAAAAGGTATCGATCTTGATCTGAAGATGGAATTATCCTCGGCCGGGAAGGGGCTTACTTCTGTAGTGCTCGCCGCTTCTCTGCTTCCCGGATCAAACCGGGAACAGGCGGATAGGATCAGCCTTAATGTGTATAAGCTCATTTTGAAACGGGGACTGGAAAAACACGTTGGGGCGTTAAGGCGTGAAGGAGTCATAGATAAAGGTTTGTTGGATGTATTTGAGCGGGCGTTGAACGATATGTTCGACAAAGACCTTAAGGATAAAGATGTGGTCACATGGCATGATTATACGCATGCGGCGAATATGGCGCTACGGGCCATGGAAGCAATGGAAAACGTGCTTAAAGAAAATCCGGGGATGTCCGCTAACGCGCTTTTGTTAACGGCCATAGCCGCGATGTACCATGACGTGGGATATTATTCGGCTGATCCGTTCTCGGGCGCCAGAAAGTTTGGGCATGAGGACAGAAGTATGGCATATGTCAGGGATCATGAGAGAGATCTTGGGATCTTATCGCGTGACGCGGCGCGGATCAATCTGATGATATCGGCTACAAAAGTGGAAATGGGCAGCGTTTTTAGGGATCTTGATCCTTTGGTGAATAAGATCTCAAGTGGAAAAGCCTCCGCTGATGAGATAGCTCGGGTAAAGACATTATTGGGGCAGAACGGTTTTTCTGTTGATACATTGGGATTGGACCTCTCGGATCACAGGGACGTTGAATATTTGTTGGCGCTAATTTATGGCGGCGAAATACTGGCAACCCTTGACGTATATGATACAAGGCCGGACGTCGCCGAAAGGATAGATGATCTCCATAACGAATTTAATTTTGATCGTGACACCATTAATCAGAAATTGGCGGATGAAAAAGATAGTAACGTTAGAGCAAAATTGGAGATGTTGGTCAGTACTCTTGAAATGTCAAAAGATCATCTCGACGCGATAGGGAAAACACGTGAATTTTATAAAAAATATGCCGACGATAGGGTCGCCGGTTTTGGCGTATGGGGAAAGTATATAAAGGGTGAGATAATCGATGATTTTGACGCCAAACGAGCCGGTATATATGCGATAGGTGAGGCCGCGGCTAATCCTGATCTTGCTAGTTCAGCGCAATATGCCGATAGACATTTATCAAGAGCCGATCTGGAATTTATATCACGATTTTCCGTGATGGTCGAGCTGGAACGTAAAGGGATGCCGAATTTTGGATCTTTGAGAGATATTATCCCGCGCGCACCGCCGATATTGTCTCTGGAAACGATTATTGACGTGTTTAACGGGATTTGGAACGCGTATATTTATGCGAATGTGCCCAGTGATGAACTTGCCGCGGTGGGACGTTTTAAAGCAGATACGATACGGCATTCCATCCTTACGGCGGAACTTATCGGATTGGTTATCCGGCGAATGGAAAAAGACGGTCAGGTCTTTAGTGATCAAGACGTACGGGATATCATGATAGCCGCTATATTCCATGATATCGGCAAATATATTACGGCGCGTGAAATGGCATCCAACAGGATCTTTGCGAAAGAAGAACGTCCCGCTATTGTTCATAAACATGTGGATATCTTGCATGGGAACCCTGATAAAGGGGATTATAAAAAGTTTCGGGATGTGTTGGCTTCTTATGGTATATCCATAAGGGGCAGCAGCATAACTGCTATTCAGGGCATGATGGGCGAGCATTATGTCACAGCTATGCCAGGCCAGAATGAGCGTCATCGTACCGTGGAAATGGGATATCTCTTGTATATGTGCGACGATCTTTTAGGCAGGTTTGACGGCGCCAGGGAGCATAAAAAACCGTTAGAGGGTTTTTCCTCGGTAGTGAATATGGCATATGACCGTGTCCAGAAAGTGAAAACCGATGCTGAACTATCCCGGGATAAATTCTATATCGCCTGCACTAACGCGCTTTCTGAAATAATGCCTGCCGATATGATGGAAGCGGACGACGTCGATAAAAAAACATTCACTGGACTTCTTTATGAAAATGCGTTCCTGTCTTTTAGGCCATTGGTGACGTCCTCAAGCTGGGCGGGCATAGCTAACGATAAAGTGGCGCAGGCTAGGGTAAAGCAAGGTTTAGAGAGAAAAATAATCACGATGTACGCAGAGCATGATCCAAGTACGAGCAAAAGTATAATTGGATATAAAGGGGAAAAATACCTTTTAGAAGTTATCAGAGAAGTGCTGGAATTAGATGTATTTGCCCCGGATAGAAACTATGTGGTTAGTGGGTTAAACGAGGAATTCAGGATACCCGGGATACGGGCAAAGGATATAGCGCGATCGATATTCGCCTTGGCTGATGGATCAGATGCGGCCGCCAAGGAATTTGTCAGGGCGGTGGCCGAATTAGCGGCGTTAAATGAGATAGATTTCGTGAAAGAATTTAAACAGAAGCTGCCGAAAGACGATAGTGATAAACCTTATTTGGATCTTGCTTCAGGGCCTAATATAGCATATTTTTCGAATGATCTGGGGGCTTCGCGAAAATATTATTTTGTCGATAGATCTTATTATGTGAGCACATTCCTTGAACGGATGATGGAACTGACTGGACATAATAATGTCGAGATCATGCAGAAGGACATATTAGATCTTGATTTCGGTGATGAAAGCTTAGGTACGGTCAGGGTTAAGAATCTGCTTTTGTACGCTAAAGTTCCCGACACGTATTGGGATAAAGCCGCGAAATGGATAACTCCCGGCGGGCAATTGACCGTTCAGGCCGATCCAACATTTAAAGGAAGAAAAGATTGTGCGGAGATGGTACGGGTGTTGTATGAAAAACTTGTTGTTAAAGACGGGTGGTCGTTTAATGTTATTTTAGGCGTGGAAGCGCAGCAACCATTTGATTCCACTTTAGATACGGTTACTTTTGTTAAACCGAAGTCCGGACAGAGGTTAACTTCAAATAAAAATTTGGATGAATATCTCGCTTCTACAGGGCAGAAAATAGCCGTTAAAAAAGTAGAAGAACCGGCTAAGCCGATAACTCCCGCATCACGGGAAGAAGCGTATTGGCACGGATCGATGGTTTCTTTTGATAAGTTCGATGAAAACCGGATAGGTTTTGGTACCGGGGCCAATCAGGAGGGGTGGGGTTTTTCAGTAACCCCAGGCAAAGAAAACGCGAAGGAATATGCCTCCGGTGCCGCGGGTAAATTACAGCCGGGGCAGAAACCCATATCCATTAAAATTAAAATAAATGGCCAGGAAGTGAATAGTTTTGCGGGGCATGAGAAATATTACGCGAAAAGGCTTTTTAATATTATCAGTGCAGGCGGAACGGTGGAAGACGCGCGGGAAGCATTGCTGTCGGAGGTCCGTGAAGCCGGAGATGCGGAAATGGAAAAGTTTATTGCGAATGCGGATATCACCGTAAATATAGAAAGATATTTATACAGGATCGATGTCGGCGAAGATCCTGTTTGGCTGGAGCTGAATGGAAAGCCTGATAAGTCCGTATGGACTATGATACAGGCGCAGGCTTCAAAAGAAGGGGTATCTTTCGGGAAGTATTTTAATATCGTTGATGGCGAGCCGCAAGTTAACATGGGCAGGGAAATATATGCCGCGCTTATCAATATCCTTGGTTCGGATAAAGAGGCGTCTTTGTTTCTGGATAGATCCGGTATCACCGGGAACAAGTCCGGACATTTTTATACGGTTTTTCCGTCAAGGATCAAGATGCGGGAACGAATAGATATGAACGAAAATATCAAAAAGGGTGGAGCTATAGTCCCCGAGGCGGAAGCTGGAAAAGGTGCTGAAAAGAGGATGACGAAAGAAGAACTGCGTGAAAGGGTTAACAGGATACAAGAAGAAATATCTACGGTAGGATCGTTCCCGTCTGTTAAGGAGGCGATAAAACGTGTTTCGGAGATCATCCGGTCGGTACACGCAAAAGACGCGAAAAGGCCGGTCATTGTCGTTCTTGACGGGCCGCATATCGGCAAATCTACCACGGCGGACGCTATTATGGGTAAAAATACGGTGTTAGGCGAGAATTTCGCGGCTGAGACAAATATGGATTCACGTGAAATTTATTTTATCAGGGGAGACTATTTCCATGAATTTTATGCGAGTAGCAATACGCAGGGATACGATTATCTGAATAGACTGGATGAACTGCCGGAGAAAGAAAAGAACCGTTATCTGCATCTTCAAAATTTGAAAACTGACAAAGCGGATGCACAAAAGGGTAAAATAGTGCTGAAAAACGCGATGAAAGATTATGGCTCGTATTTACAATATTTTGTTAATACGTATCTTTCAAAAATATTGGCAGAGTCCGGAAAACGTGTGGTTCTTTGGGACGAAGCCGGAGGTGAGGGGTATTTCACAGGTGGCGCTATTTCGCAAGGGGACGTGGATAATCCGGTTGCGATGATATTTGTTACACTTCAGCAGCCTTTGGGGAGCGGCTCGGTAGGAGCGACTGTAAAAACATGGGATTGGGGCGATGTCAAACCGATCTCCGCGGCCCCAGCGGCGGAGGCGGGGAAAGGGACCATACCCGCAAAAACCGAAATAATTACTGCCCTAATATCAAAACGGACAGGCAGTATAGTGGACATAATGGCAGGTGTAAAAGAAGATGTTTTGGATAAGTATTCCGGAATACATCATGTGCCAGTCTCTGAATTGGACACGATAGAAATAAACGTTCCGGATGGTGTGTATCATGGCGTGCATGCGTCTTCGATTATAAGCGCCCATGCGACGGACAAATATACAAAAGGAAAAGAGGGATTAAAAGTTCTGGTCATCGGAACAGGGATGGGACTTGAAGCTTATATCGCGGCAAAGAACGGCGCGACCGTGACAGCGGTCGATATTAACAAAGACGCCGTGAAATGCACCAGAGATCTTTGCGATAGGTTGGGTGTGGGAGAAAGAGTCACCTGCATGGTCAGTGATCTTTTCAGCGCGCTTGGGAATAATACGTATGATCTTATTGTGTTCAATATGCCACATCCGAAACTGGGGGATGATAATCGTATCACGAAAGATGGGGATATAAATGTTGTTGATGTGGGTGAAAGACTTTTAAATGTCACTGCGTCCGAGGTGGACAAATATTTGAACTCGCAAGGGATAGCCGTACTTGTTGATTCAGAGCAGACACGAATAGAGAAAATATTCGCTCAAAATCCGAATGTGAACGTTACACACGATTTTTTTGATGTTGAAGGGCCGTCAGTGGCATATATACTTACGAAGAAAGATATGGCCCCTGCGCCGGGGATTGGTGGATATTCGGTGGATGGAAGAGAAATGTTGTGGAATGTTGATAACGCCATGCATGTGCCGTGGAAAGAAACCGTGCGAGATGTTGTCCAAGAGCCCGAGTCAAAAACAAAAACCCTGAATCAGAAAAATTATCTTAATAATCAGCTCGAGGTGAGGAAGATGTTTCTTGATCTCTTAGGGCGCATGAAATCTGCGGAAAAAATTGATTTTGCCGCGGAACTAAAGAAATTGCACGATGTACTATTATTGGGCAGAAACGGGGATTCGCCATATATTCCAGAGCTTCAAACCGATGATGATATGGTTATTGCAGACGAAACCGGAAATGTTCAAAAAAAGAGAATATCGAAATTGCAGGAATATGGTACGGAGTATACCGATTGGGGCAGGGGAAGAGCAAGTACTGATGGGCCAATACACAACGCGTTGCGGGAATTTCTGAATTTGGATCCAGAAAAAACGAGCGTGAACGAAATGATCAAATGTGTGGCAGAGTTCTATAACGCTTTTATACAAAAAGACACAAAAGACTATATCTTTCAGTCCGGAAATAATTCTTTGGGGATGAATATGGTCAATGGGATGTTGCGGCTATGGTTACCGGAAGGGATCGCGCATGGTATGCGGGATTATGATTCGTTTAAGGACACATTGAAAGATTCGCTGTTCAGCGCGGTGGTTACAGCCAACAAACAGATAAATGGTGAAACAAAATTGGCCGCGCTTAGACGACAAATACCGCCCGCCCCCGGGCCGGTTTCTGTGGATAGTGGTGCGAATAAGGAGGGGAATGATATAAAAGAATATCTAAATATCGAAAATAAAGATTGCCCGAATGATGATGTTTCTAAAGCAATCAAGATTATCTCTGGCAAGGAGAGCTATGATCAAGTTGTGCTTGAGCTGGGTTGCGGGGAGGCTATAGCGGCGGGGTTTATTGCTAAGGATAACCGCCGGGTTGGGGTGATCGCGACCGATTTGTACCCGATTGAAGCACGGGGGTCATATGGAGATGTCGCCCGGGAATGGCAAACGGGGGGATTGGATGCACAAAATCAAAGGCTTCCCAATCTTGCAATAGTTAGAGCGACCGCAGAGATATTCTCAAAGTTACCCGACAATTCTGTGGATTATATCATTTTTAATAACCCGGCTTCGCCCGTAATGTTTGATATTATTAGGGCTTTAATGAATGGTGAAATTGAAAGGGTTCTTAAACCGGGCGGGAAACTATTCGTTAAACCACAAACGATGGATATCGTTGAACATTACAGACCAGGGGAGAGATATTCCGGTGATTCCGAAGTTGATGGTTTTATAGCGGAACTTAAAAAGTTTGTGTCTGGGGATAGGGCCTCTTTTTACCAGCTTTTACAGGGCGGGATGGGCGGTTTAAAGATCGAGATGAGAGAAGAAGAGGAAGGAAATTTTGTTGTTTTTGGAGTTGATTTTAACGAAAAGGCAGAATGGGCGGAACATGCAGTAAATAAAAATGTTCTCGAATGGACAAAAACTGCCGTCGCCGCGGCTGAGTCGGATAAGATTTCAGCTCCGTCCGCCGTAGCGACAAAGACTGAAGATGTGGAAAACAAAAACTTGCCGTCAACGGTTCATGGCCCAGAGACAGAACCTCAGTTGCGCGGATTAAAAGAGGCTGAAATACGGTGGAGCGAAGCACTGGAAGTTTGTAAAAATGCCGCGCTGGAAGCTGATAAGGCAATAGAGAGAATGAGAAAAACTTCCACAGCTGAAAATCGGGAGAAATTGGAGCTGGCTGTCGGGGAATTGTTTGATGCCAGGAAATCATTTAAAGTCGTGGAGACGGGCTTTTCGGGAAAAGTAACCGAATTTTATGAGACCGGAGCGATCAATACGGAAAGATATAACGCGTATTTAAAAGATATCGAAGGTACGAAGGTTTCAAATCTAGTTGCATTAGAGGGGCGAAGGGCGCTACTTTTCAGCGATGGGGACTATGACTACTATAAAGAGCAGCTGGAAGTTTTGGTGGTAGGTTATGACCCAAATCGACCGGTTGATCCGTTTGTCAAAAAAGTCTTGGGCGTACTTAAAAAACCGTCGGCGGCTGAATTCAATGACATGTTACAGCTTAGCATACCGTCGGAGATAGGATTTAAGTTTAACGGTCATGGTATGTGGCACAGTTACAATTTTGGCGGCGCTATAAGGGATCTGATCGATATGTTGCGAAAAGGTATCGACCCGGCAAGAGCAATAAATGAGATGCCTCTTAGCGCCACTGAGGGAAGCGGTTCCGGATTTGGGGCTACGAGCCCGATCGATAGCGTTAACGGTATTACCATTGTGAGCCCTATGGGTACGTCTTTGAACGAAGGCGGTATTAAGTATGTTATCATGAGCGAATTTTATAGTGAAATAATTCCTGACCTGCAAAGGGAATTTCCAAACGTCAAATTTGTTACAGCTTTACAAGCCGTGGAAGTTTTGCGGGAAGAAATATCTAAAGGTTCTGTGACCCCAGCGGCTGAGGCGGATGAGGTTTCAGCAGTTGTCGGAAAAACCACTATTTATGATATTTTGGGGGAGCAGGATAAGGTGCTTGGGCAGACATTAGACACTCCATGGGGGACTTATGCCGGTGGTGCGGGTGAAAAACTTTATGCCGGGGATCTAGCGGGGCAAATGAAACGTGATCCGGACGGTAATGTGGAATTTACAAATTATATAAAAGCGCTAACGGACGACTTGAACAGGGGAGTGCTGAACATTCACCTTCTCCCGGCGTTCAATATCGAGGCGGCGGCGGTGCAAGTCAGCGGCGGGAAAAAGGCCGCGAAGGAATTTAGAAAGAAAATGGGTGTAAACACGTTATTGCTGCATTTTAACAACGGCGCGGGGACCACGCTCCGTGACCAGTTGAAAGCTGCGATAGATGAGGCTGAAAAAACCGTCAATAAAGATCTATGCGTAAAGATAGGCGTTAATGTGGTCGGACAACAGCAAGAGGAACTGGAAAAAATTATGACGGAGATGCAGTTGTCCGACGCTCAGCGTAGAATGATTGTTATTGAGAGTGAAGCATTGCCGGACGGAGCGACGCTTGATAATTTTACCATGGATGAGGTAAAAGCCGTTATTGTCGGCAGCGCGATACTTAATGATAACCGCCTGTGTGTCGATTTCGGCCTTCCGGCCGAACGGCTTATGGAGAATAGGCGCCGTATGCTTACCGCGTTTTCTGAATCCGGGATAATTGATATAGGTGAGGCGATAAACGCGGTGAACGATGACGCGCCTGGGACGATAATAAACACGGAAGTAGGTCAGATGACGGCGAATGAGCTGGACGCGATCATGAGAGAAGTCTATAAAGGAAAGGTAACTCTCCGTATAAACAAGGTCAACTGGGAAGAACTCCGCGATTACGAGGACTCAATGGCCGCCGTGCTTAAATCTCTATAATTCAATGGGGACGTCCTCCGAGATGCTACCTCGGAGGACGTCCCCATTGCCTCGCACACTATCCCCATTCAGTTGACTTGGCGAAAAGGGAGGTTCTGTCGTTCAGACGATTTCCTTTTTCGGAGAATTTTCTAACAATTTTGGCGCCTGCGGGACTCGCTTTAACGGGACATTCGTTCTTTGGCAGAACGTATGTCCCGTTAAAGCTCAAACAGTCCTCGGCGGCCTTGTCATTCACATTCCAAGTCTTCCCAAAATAGTTATAAAATTCTCCGGGAAATCGTATTCACTCCATCCCTTCCCGTTTCGCCAAGTAGACCGAAAGGGGGTATGACTCTTTTAGCGAAGACGGAGAGCTTCATTAATCTTGTCATGGCTATGTTTCGGTGGTAACATAAACTCATATGTTTATTGTGCTTTTAGCATAAACTAAGGGGGAAGAGATGAAGAAGTTAATGCTATGCGTTGCGGTTGTGCTGGCGGTATGTCTTGTTCTTTCTGTCTCAAAAAATGTTATCGCTAAGGTTGCTATCGAAAAAGGCGTGGAGACCGTTACCGGCTTGAAACTTGAGATGCAGAGCCTGAATATCGGGATACTGAACACGCTCGTCGGAATAAAAAACCTGAAACTTTATAACCCTGACGGGTATAAAGAAAAAGTAATGGTCGATCTGCCTGAGGCGTATGTTAACTATGACCTGCCCGCGATCTTCAAAAATATGGTGCATCTGCGCGAGGTGAGGCTTGATCTTAAAACATTCGTCGTGGAGAAAAACTCGAAAGGTGAACTGAATTTGGACGCGCTGAAACCTGTGCAGTCCGGCAAAAAAGGGAAAGCCGGCGCAAAGCAGGAGCCCGCGCAAGAGGCAAAACAGGGGAAAGCTCCGGAAATAAAGATAGATCTTTTAACGTTGAAGATAGGCAAGGTCGTATATCTGGATTATTCAAAAGGCGGGACCCCGCAGATGCAGGAATTTAACTTGAACATCAACGAACAGTATCGTGATATCACCGATCCGAATGCTCTGGTAGGGGCAATAGTGGTGAAGGCCCTTATGAATACAACGATAGGGCAGTTGGCGAATTTTGATGTAAAAGGTCTTCAGGGACAATTCGGGAATACCTTGGCCGGCGCGCAAAAACTTACCGGCGAGGCGCAGACGAAACTAGTGACAGCGACACAGGGTATGCAAAAGACGCTTACAGATTCAACTTCGACCGTAGCACAGAAAACTCAGGCTGTTACTGACGCGGCAAAGACTACTACCGAGACGGTGAAAAAGACCGCTGAGGATCTGACTAAATCTTTTAAACTGCCGTTCGGCGGAAAAGAAGAATGATCAGAGATTAAATTGGATATTGAAGGTGGAGGGGCTATAATAGCCCCTCCACCTTTTTTTAGCTTGCCGGTGGAGCCGAATTTTGGTATATTTCGATTTGTTTTTATGACGTAAGAAAATGTGAGGTTAAATTGGTATATCTTGAGATTCTATTGATGTTCTCTGTTTTTGCCGGAGTTTTGATCATATGGGCGCGCCGCAAGGAACAGTCTTATGTTTTTTTTCCGCACAAGGAACTAGCGTGTGATCATCATTCTTCGGGACTTCCGTGTGATGATGTGTTTTTCAGGGCTGAGGATGGCACCCGATTGAACGGATGGTTTTTTAAAAACCCGGTCGCGAAATATACTATCATTTTTTATCACGGCTATAAAGGGAATGTGAGTCATCATATCGGCAAAGTCGCGGTCCTGTATTTTCTTGGTTTTAACGTGCTGGAATTTGATTACAGGGGATATGGGAAAAGCGCGGGACGCCCGAGCGAAAAAGGTTTCTATCAGGACGCGGAAGCAGCATACGACTATGTGGTGAGGGACAGAAAGACTGCGCCTTTGGATGTTATATTATTCGGAGAATCGTTCGGAGGAACTCTTGCCATACATACGGCCTCATGCCGAGAAGTTAAGGCGCTTATAACGGAAGGTGCTTTTACGTCGATAACGGATATGGCGAAGCTTTTTTATTCGCATCTGCCGCTTTGGCTTATGTCGCTTAGATTCGACGGTCTTTCAAAAATTAAGGATGTAAAAGCCCCTAAACTTGTTATGCACAGCGTTAACGATAAACGAGTTCCATATTTTATGTCAAAAAAACTTTTTGACGAAGCCGCTCCGCCCAAGACACATGTGGAACTTAACGGTTCGCATCTTGACGCATATATTGTTTCGGAACGGAAATTCAGGGAAAACATAATCAAATTTCTTCACGAGATATCCGGCAGAAATATAATTTAACGCTTCGGACGGTTTTCGGCCGTGTAAAACTATGCTGTCCATTGTCACCCCCGAATGTTTTAATCGGGGGTCAATAATATTAAGTGGGAAAGAGTTGTATTTGGTTTCATGGATGCCCGATAAAAGCGCTCGGGCATGACATTGATAAACATAATGTCGGCAAAGTTTGTAACAGTACCGTCGCCCGAACTGTCTTGCAAAACAAACGTCATAAGGGTAATCTATATCTGACATATTTTTAGGTGCTTTGTACGGACCGCTATTTTGGATAAAAAATGACTAAAGAAAATAAAAAAATACTGATAATATCCAACGATAAAAAGTTGAAGGATGTCCTTAAATTCTGCTTTGACGGGTGGGGGTACGACGTTTTTTTTATCGAGTCGCCCGGAGCGGATATTGCTGCTATTGTTAAGATCATGCCGGATGTAGTAGTTATCGATCTTTGCGCGGCCGCAAAGACATGCCTTGAGACCTGCGAAATGCTGAAAAACGATTTTGCCACGGCATATATCCCGGTCATCACGCTTATAAATAAACGCCATTTGAGGCAGCAGCTTTTGGCGCTCCGCCAGGGGGTGGACGATTATCTTATCAAACCGCCGGATCCTCTGGACCTCAGAGTTCGTATAGAGATGGCGCTGAAACGGACGCAACATAGCTTTTACGCTAATCCGCTTACCGGACTTCCGGGCGGCATAGTGATAGAAGAGACGCTTAAAGACCGCCTTAAAACAGATGAGCCGTTCGTCGTCGCCCATATCGACATAGATAATTTCAAATCGTTCAATGATAAATACGGTTATCTGAAAGGTGACCGCATAATTATGCAGACGGCGTATATGCTTAATACCGCGATCAAGAACTGGGGCAATAAAAAAGATTTTATCGGGCATATCGGCGGAGATGATTATGTTATGATCACTACGCCGAATAAGTATAAGGAGATCGCGAAAAATTTCATATGCATGTTCGATACTATCGCGCCGTTCCATTATTCGGATGAAGACAGGCAGCAGGGGTATCTTGTGGCGAAGGACAGGACTAATACCGTAAGAAAGATTCCTCTTATGAGCGTTACGATAGCGCTTGTGATAAAGAACAGTACGTCGGAATTCACCAGTATTATCGAACTGAATGAGCGCATCGCCGAAGTAAAACAATATCTTAAAAAGATACCCGGATCAAAATATATGGCCGATAGAAGGATATCAAATAAAGACGAACATCTGACATTACAGGTTTTTAGTAATGACGATTCGGTGGTGAATTTTTACAAGCCTATCGGGCAGATACTTCTGGAGAAAAACATAGTGACGATCGAACAGCTTGACCGAGCGCTGAAGATACATTGGAAGCGCGGTACTTTGCTCGGAGAGGTTATGAAGGATCTGGGGTATATAACGGATGCGCACCTAAAGGAAGCTTTAACCCTGCAGGAAGATAAGCTAAAAGCCGGATTATAAGCGGATCGGGGCGAATATGGATACCATAATGTATTTGGTCTTGGGGCTAGTTGCCGGCGTATTTAGTGGCATCATGGGAGTGGGCGGGGGTATAATACTTATACCGGCTTTGGTGTATATTTTCGGGTACACTCAGCATGAGGCGCAGGGTACGACCTTGGCGGTACTTGTTCCTCCGATAGGACTTTTGGCCGCGTGGATGTATTATAAACAAGGGTTTGTGAATATTGGTGCGGCGGCTTTGATATGTGCGGCGTTCTTTATAGGCGGTTTTTTTGGTGCAAAAATGGCTGTAGGTACTTCGGCCGACGTTCTTAAAAGGGTTTTTGGCGCGCTTATGTTCGCGATCGGCATAAAAATGATGTTTTTTAAATGAAAGCAGGTGCTATGCCGCGATCAGTTACTAATTACGCCAAGAAAAAGATAAAAGGGATACACTGCCTTTCAAAAAAAGTTAATGGAACCGGAAGAAAACGCCATGCCGCGGTGCTTTTAGATCTTATCGATAAACATGCCGTGGAGATAAGGGAACTGTACGAAAAAAAAGACGGACATTTTCTGGTAGAGACGGGTGATTTGCTGGTCTTATGTTTGGAGATGCTCGAAGAATTTAAAAGGTCTCCCGACGTTGTAATGGAAAAATGTTACGGACGCTACGAACGTAAGCTTTTCTCTCTTTTGGAACAAAAAAGAGAAAAGCGGGGAGGTTCGGTATGAAGACAGCGATATTGTATTTTGTGCTGATGTCAGGCGTTGGTGCGGGAAGCAATCTTGTTCCATCGGATCCGGTACGGCCCGTGCCTGTTCTCGCGGCGGATGAAGGAATCGCGGATAACGGGATAATATCTTTTAGCGTGAAAGGCTCGGAAAGTGCGGATAGATCCGGAGATGAGGACAATATAGGTATCCCGCAGTCTTTTTGCAAGATGACGGATGTTTTGAACGGTATGTACCAAATAGAAAGAAGTTTATGACAAAAATCTTTTCGGCGCGCGCGGATTTTAAAAACAAGGGTTTTACCCTGGTCGAGATAATGATAGTTGTCGCGATAATCGCTCTTATCGCGGCGGTGGCGCTTCCGAACTTCATGAAGAACGCTGATATCGCCAGACGTAATACGTGTTTGTCCAATTTAAAGCTGATAGACGGGGCTAAAACCCTTTGGGCCATAGAGACAGGCACTCCCGAGGGCGATACGGTCAGTATGGTAGATATCGTTTCGGCGTATATAAAAAAAGATCCCATATGTCCGTCCGGCGGTACATATGATGTGGGTGAAGTAGGGACGGCTCCGACATGTACCAAATCAGGGCATGTTCTGGCGGCCAATACTTAACAAAAATCGTTCATAAACGGTCTGGAGGGAAAATGGCTGACAAGGGAAAGGTGCTTCAGAAAATTTCTAAATCCCAGGTGAATGTTTTTAAGATAAAAAACAGACGAGGTTATGCTGCAGTCTGTTTTGATAATCTTACCGAAGGCAATACGGTGGAGATTGCGCTTGAACGGATGAATAAAGTTCTTAAACGTATGGGCTATACCATAGAATAGAACGTGCCTATGAAAATAGATCCGGTTTATGTAGACATCATCGGCTGTGTTGCCGGTGTTTTGACCACGATATCTTTTATCCCGCAGATCATAAAAGTGTATAAAACCAGACATGTGAGGGATATATCCCTTATAATGTACTCCGCGTTCATGACAGGGATTATCCTCTGGGAAATATACGGATTTATGATACACTCGCTTCCTGTAATATTGGCTAACTTTATTACGATGTTCTTTTGTGGGGCCATAGTGGCTGCTAAAATAATGTTCGGAGAAAATAAATGAAGATATTCATAACCGGGGCTACGGGTTTTATCGGCGCAAAACTCGCGGAACGGCTTAAAAAGAACGGGCATCAGATAGTGTGCCTTGTGAGAACGAGTAGCAAAACCGATCTTTTAAAGTCCATAGGAGCTACTCTTGTAACCGGTGACATTCTTGATGCCGCATCGGTCATCTCGGCTATCGATAAAGAAAGACCGGAGATAGTATTCCATTGCGCGGCTTATGTGGCGACGCATGAGCCGGAAAAGGTGTTTAAGGCTAATGTGGATGGGACGAAGAATGTGTTTGAGGCAAGTCTTGGGTGCGGAGTAAAGAGGGTTGTTTATTTAAGTTCGGTATCGGTCGTAAGTGGGAACTTGATTGCGCCTCTTACCGACGATCTTGCTTATAAAGCCAGTAATGTTTACGGAGAGTCCAAGATTGCGGCGGAGAAGATTGCTATGGAATACCGTCAGAAAGGACTTAATATCGCGATATTACGCCCCGGTATGGTGTTTGGTCCGGGAGAGCCTCATCAGCTTGATAATATACTTAAACGCATTTCTAAGGGAATAGTCCCTTATCCCGGGATCAAGGAATTGAACGACAAACTTCAGCTGGTATACATTGATAATCTGATCGATATTATGGAGATAGCTATGGAAAAAGTATCCGCGTTGTCAGGGACTTTTCTTGTTGCGGATAAGGAGATCATAACTATAAGGGAATTTCTTGAGATATCTATGAAAGAGCTGGGGATGGGAAGGATGATAATTATACCCGGTTGGTTGATCAAGCCGGCACTTTTTATTCCTGTGCTCAGGGAAAAATTTGGACGTATGTTTAAAGACAGATTATACGATATTAGTCGCGTAGAGAAAATTTTAGGATATCGGCCGGTAATCAGCACACAGGACGCTCTGCGGTTAACTGTGAAAAAGTGGAAAGAGAAACATTCTTAAAATAAGTTCGGAGCCCATAACTGTAAATGGCAAACGAGGGTATGAAGATCTTACTGCATATATGTTGCGGGGTGTGTGCCGCTGGTGTCATTGAGCAATTACAAGCCGAGGGTAACGAAGTTACCGGATTTTTTTACAACCCGAATATCGCTCCAAAAGATGAATATGAAAGGCGTTTTGCCGCTGCCCGTGTTGTTGCAGAGAGGACAGGGACGCGTCTTGTCGAAACGGGATATGATCATGATTCGTGGCTCGCGGTAACTGAAAAGTATTCAGCAGAGAGAGAAGGCGGCGCGCGTTGCTCTGAATGCTTCGCTTTCCGGCTCAAGAAAACCTATGAGTATTTTACGGCCGGCGGATTTGATCTGTTCACGACGACATTGACCGTAAGCCCAGTTAAAAAAGCCGAGGTAGTGAACAGGATAGGGAAGGATATCGCCGGAGAAAAGTTCCTTGCCGCGGATTTTAAAAAGAAAGATGGATTCAAAAAGGCCGTGGATGCCGCAAAAAAATGGGGTTTGTACCGCCAGAATTATTGCGGGTGTGAGTTCAGTAAAAGATAAACTTAAGCTAAATTATTATCATGAAGAAATTATCGAGACAGGCATTTGTTAAACGGGTATGCGATACGATCAAGCATTGTGATATGCTGCATGCCGGGGATAGGGTTTTAGTCGCGGTCTCGGGCGGGCCGGATTCTGTATGCCTTCTATCCGTGCTTTTATGCATAAGGAATAAATTTGGTATAACGGTTTCCGTGGCTAACATGGATCATTGTATCCGTGGAGAGGAATCCGCGCGTGATTCGCGGTTCGTGAAAGAGTTATGCGAAAAAATGGGCGTGGATTGTGTTTATGAAAAGATACCGATAAAGGTTCCGGAGGGGGATGACCGTTCTGTAGAGGAAGTGGCGCGCGCGAAACGTTATGATCTTTTCTTCCGCGCGGCGGGAAAGACATCTTCTAATGTTATTGCCACTGGACATACGCTGGACGATCAGGCCGAGACCGTGCTTATGAGGTTTTTAACAGGAGCTTCTCTTAAAAGTATGGCCGGGATACCTCCCGTTCGCGACGAAAACGGGATAAAGATCATCCGACCTTTGATAAATGCCGATAAAAAAGAGGTTATTGGTTATCTTGAAACGGTGGGGTTGGATTACTGCCATGACAGTACGAACGATGAAAAAGATTATTTAAGGAACAAGGTAAGGCTTGATATCCTGCCGTTTCTTGAAAAATATAATCCGCGTGTGAAAAGAACGATGGTTAATTTTTGCGAAGCCGTGCGTGAGGATATGGCGCTGGTAGAGATCGTGAAAAAGAAAAGTTTAAAAAATATGCCGTCAGATAAAGATAATTCTATTTTGCTCAAGGACATCCTTTTACAGCCGGTCGCTGTGCGAAAAGAAATGTTTAAGGAGCTTTTTATGAGAGCGGGAGGGGATATTAAAAAATTGACATATCGCCACTGGAAAGATATGGAGCATTTTATCCGTACTGCTCAAAAAGGTAATTCTCTCAATCTGCCAGGTAATGTCTCGGTTTCGCGAGGCCGGGATTCGATCAAATTTCAAAAACAATAGTTTTGTTTGAGTATTCTGCGTCCCTACTGTATAATATTGAAATTATTTTTGTTGCCCTAACAATGTTGCATTGATATAATGTTAGGCAAATAAAAACCAAAATAATCGTCAGGAGTTGAGTTGAGCACGGTATTCACAACATATCGACGGGCTGTTCTATATACTATATGTAAAGCTATTGGAAACGGGGATTTAACCAAATTTTTAAGGTCGGTGGTGGCAGTATCCACGATAGCGGCCTTTTTGGGGAATAGTATTGGTGTAGAACTGGCCGGCGCAATGGAAAAACCGGATATGCGTTTTCCTGCTCCGGTGGATGTCTTGTCTGTAAATAACAGCGATCGAGCCCTAACAGGTCTTTGCCTGCCCGCGAGTCTTGGCGAAATAAAAAAACAATATGCCGGCACTAACGGAAAAACCGTTATTAATATCCAAGACGCCCATTGTAATTATTCATGCCAGAAAAATATCAGTTTGATTTTTGATCTCTTGAACCAAGAGACGAATGTTAACGTCGCTCTTTTAGAAGGAGGCGCGGGTGAATACGATCTGTCTGTTTTTCAGGATATGAAAGACGTGGAGATCCGCGAAAAAGTAGCGGATTATTTTGTGAAAGAGGGCAGGATGAACGGTGCCGAGTATTTTGCCGTTAATAATCCGGGGCGCGTAACGTTGAAGGGGCTTGAGGATGAAAATGCTTATCTGAAAAACCTTAAAATATACCGCGATAATGTCAGGTCAAAGGACAAAGCTGAATTTATCCTTAAAAGTTTATCTAATGCCGTTTCTGAACTGAAAACCGATATATATTCTCCGTCTGCCGCCGCGATAGATAAAACCGAGGTTGATTATCTATCAGGTTCGATAGATATAAAAGAGTATGCGGCACGTCTTTCCGTATTTGCTAAAGCAATACCGTTTTTGCGCGAAAAATACCGTAACCTGAATAATTTTATGTTGCTTGTCGAAGAAGAAAAGGGTATCGATTTCGCGAAGGCCGAAATCTCGCGTGACGAAATAATAAAGGCCACAGTAAAAAAGATATCGTCGGCGGAATTGGAAAAACTCACGGCGAATATGATCCTTCTGAAAAACGGGAGGATGACGGAGTCCGAGTTTCTGGGCTATATTTTCAATAAGGCGAACACTGTCTCCATCGACGTGGAACGCGCCCATCTTGATCTTGTCAAATACGCGGCATATATCAAAAAAAACGAAGAGATCGACAAAGACAAGCTTGTTTTCGAGATCGGTGATTTTACGCAGGAATTGTTCGGTGCCGTATGCCGTACTGAAATGGAAAGGGAAATATTCGCCGCGTCGCGCGATCTTGAGATATTAAAGAGCATATTTGATATAACACTTACCAGAACTCATTATGATCGGTTTATCTCTGACAAAGAAAGATTCACGGCGGTATATTTCAACGCTCTGATAACAAAGGCGTCAAACGCAAGCGGTAAGTCTGTCGTTCTCCCGCAAGATTTATTGGATTTAGACGCTTATGTGGCGGAAATGGTCAAATTCTATGACGCCGCCTTTGAGAGGGACCGCTATTTTATCAGGAAGATAGAGAAGTCTACACGCGATACGGGAATAGTGATAGTGGTCTCCGGAGGTTTTCATTCCGAGAATATGAGTAGGCTCCTGAAGGAAAAAGGATATTCATACGTCGCGGTAACGCCGGCGTTCGATCCGAAAGAGGAAACGCCTTATTTCAGATTATTGAGCGGCGGAGAAGTTAAAGAAGAAAAGTCGGTCACCGAAGCCATCTCTTCCATCGCTATATCGGGCATGTTGAGCGATTTTAAGGACGACCCGGGATATTTTTATAAGAATGAGCTTATGATACGTCTTCGCGAGGCCAGGGAAAGCGCTCGTCCGCTTATCGTGAACGTTTGCGATAAGAACTGGCAGCTGGAAAGAAAAATCCTGTTTAGGGTTGAAAACGGTGAGTATGTTCGGGAGGATTTTCCCGCGTTTTTTTTGAGAAAACATCTTGTAAATCCGATAAGACTGGAATTGCGGGTATCCCGGAATAATAAGATCCTGGCGATGCGTGAAATGAACGGGACATACATCAATGATCCCGGTTTGGATGATGGGCTTTCGCTGCGAGAAAGGGGAAAGAAAGAGAATCATACAACCATGCCAGGACACGGGAACATATCGCGTGGGGATCCACTTGAACTTTATAAAAAGTTCCTGGAGCAAGGTAACGTGCAAAAACTCACTATATGGCAAAGGATCAGAATATATTTAGCTGTGATGGCGCTTAAGAGGAGAATAGACAGGTCCGGGCTAGCTTCGGCCACGAAAAAGTTCTTAAAGGAAAGAACGGACTACGTGTTCCATTCGGCCAGATTTGTGGCGTTTAATCCCATAGTTTTGAAAGACCCGAATAACGAGTTGACGGCTAATGGGTGGTTATTAGGGTTCAATACTCTTTATGAAAGATCAGATGAGGTCGGACAAGATCAGAAAAACCTTAACGGTTATTTGAAGGAAAAATATCCTGATACGGTAGGGCTTTCGGTGCAGATACTGAATCTCGTGCAAGGCTACTCCCCGATATTGCAGGAATACCTGTTCCATGAATTCATATGTCCGTCAATAGGGCATGAAAATACAAGAGCTATACAGGAAGAGCTTTTCCCTGAAAACTATGCGGATATTATCGGTGACGATATCCCTGGGCATAAAGACGGAGAGCTTGCTCTTGCTATACAAAGTATTATATCAGCAATATGCGGAATTACGATGAAAGATCTTCCTGTGCCCGAGCGGCAATACGAAGCTGATTTTGAAAAGTTCAAGGCTAGTAGCTTTCTCAACGTTGGTTATATCCAGAATCTCAGGTTTTATGAAGAAAGTATAAAATGGACGGAATATATGAGGTTCGCCGGTAAGCTAGGGCAGGCGCGGGTGTTTAAATTAAATCGCGATGAAGTTAAGAAAATGAACGAAATAGTCATGGAACAAAGATTGTATATTGAGGCCAAAATGAAATGGCTCGCGACTATGGACCCCATTTGGAGAACGGGATCGGTTTTGGGTGATAAAAATATGGAAGAACTGTCGCGGGACACCCAGAGTGAGATCCGCAGAGAAGCGATAGAAATTGTCGCGGCGCATAAAGAGTTTTTCAGGGAAAATCCGGGATATGCGTTCTTGCTGAAAGATCAGGCTATTATAAAAGCGATGGCATACATATACGATTTGGCGGGGGATGAGACGGAAAGGGATGTGTTTGTGCGGGATGATGGGAAGCCCTTTCCAGTTGAAATAGAAAGAATTGGGGATTGGGAACAATCGAAATTATGGCGATCTTTGATGCTAGCGAAGGATGCGGGGCGAGAGCTCTACGGGGGGGGTAAAGATTTCACTAATGTGAAATGGTTGGGAATTGTCACGGGGATAACGATAGCTTTGTATATATTATCGTTTAAGGTGCCGGTGTTTAAGGTTGGGGTTTCGCTCATGCCATGGGCGTTTATGCTGTGCTTGAAAAAGGGTGAGATCAGTTGGAGACAATTTTCTCATGCTTGCAAGATGTCCGCTGGAATGTTGTTTATCAGCTTGTCTAATGATGCAATTACATTGTTTTTTAATGGCCTATTTTTATTTATATATGTACTGGGTATGTTTGTGTATGCTTTTGGTGACGGGGCAAAGAGATATCTCAAAAGCCGGATCGCGGCTATAAACGCGAACGATGAGGGTGTAAATCCTTACGGGGGGTATGAGGATGCAAGTTCCAAATATACATGCGGATTGTCTCAGGATATACTCACTATGATGACACGTATTATTGAAATCGCCAATAAAAGCGGTGCGGCGCCCGGACCGGACGCACGTAAAGGTGGGAATGGCGTGGAAAATATCATCACCGAACTGCTCGGCGCGCTAGCGGGTGAAGAACTGATCCCATCTTCAGTTCGTAGCCCTGTGCTGTATGATGATAGTGAAATGAAAAAAGCGATAATTGACAAACTTGACGATATGTATATTGAGGATAATTTCGGGGATGAAAAGCTGAGCGACGTGTATAATGTGCTGGTTAACCAGGGGGAAAGGAGGAGATCCGCCTCGGATATTTATAATGCTTTACTGATCGTCGCGCGGTATGTGTATGACTACTACAATGAGTCCGATGTTATCGATAATGATCCCAAAATCCTTTGGGCCATTGAGGAAATAGTTGCGGAGTATTTTTTAGAGCAGGGCCTTAGTTATTTTTACTTAATGTGCGCGCGTGATCGGATAAGTCATAACATTATGATGGACAAGAAATTGAGCGGCAGGGGCGACGCTAAAGACTATTACGCGCTCGGGCGCGTGAAATTCGCTTTGTATGATATCGACGGCGTCTATGATGCCTTAAAAAACTCAACTTCTGTGGAAAAGGATAATTATAAATACTTTCTCGCCAGAGGGGTGCTAGCTCATAGCATCGGCAATTGGGAGGACGCTATTTTCGCGTACGGGAACTCTGTAAAAATACTGGAAAACAAGTCGGAAAAGTCCCCGTTAGAGCTATTGTGCCTAAAGCTGGCGCAACTTTTGTATGCTAAATCTGGAAAATATGTCGGTCTTGACGGACAAAAATATCATGCGCGAAAATCCCGGATGGAAGAAAATGCAGATAGTCGTACTATGGAAAAGGATCCGGAAGAAGGAGACAATGGTTCCCCGGATACCTCAGAGACAGTAAATGAAAATAAACGGGTCCCACATTCGGATGGAAGCGAGATGCCGGCTGCGGATGAAAAAAATAAAACCAGTACCGATAAAGGAACGTTAGATAGGAAATATCTGGAAGACGCCGGGATGAAAATGTTCAAGGAACTTACCGCGTCGTCGTGTCTTAAACACCCGTGTGTTATCGGAGTTGTGGTCAAGGCGCGGCCTGAGGATAAAGTGGACGAAGTCCTCGCGCGTGATTTTGTGAAAGTTGTGGAATCTTTGGGCGCGAAAATAGAAAAGAAAACACTTTTGGCGAAAGGCATCGCCGAATATCAGACCGAGAATGTGAAATATGTGGTATATGTGGATGACGGGACTGCGAACGGTGAGAATATCTCGCGGCTTAAGGAATTCAAGGGCGTTCTGGAAAAGAACGGAGCGTCCGGTAGTACCATGTTCTCCTGGGTCTTGAACGAAAAATCCCGCGCAGGAAACAACGAGTATTCGTCATGCCTCGGGTCTTTAAGTGAGATCTCATATCTTATGGGTCTGGAAGGGGACTATTGTCCCGTTTCGTGGCAGATAATAGTGGCGCCGCTTATCGTGAACTTGATAGACTCAAAAAATGAATTGGAGCAGAACACCGGCGCTGACGCGGGATGGCGCAAAGTGCAGGAGGAAAGGATCGACGCGATAGTGAAGAGCATTGTTAATTGCGTTAAGCTCATGACGGACGAGAATTACGGCGCTTTCATTAAAGAGGTTGGAGGAGATCTTGCCGATGTTTTACTTCACATGACGATAAAAGACTTAAGACGATTTATGAACGGTTCCCTGGCTTTGCCGCTTGCCACAAAATCATCCGTAGCTATCGAAGAATATCGCAAGATGGACACGAAGGTGTTACGCTCTGTCTGATGCCAGCCCTGGCAGTGGAGCCCCGGACTTGTCCGGGGGGAGCCACGACATTAAAGTCATCAGATTTTCATATTATAGATTCCCGCTAAATGCGTGCGGGAATGACATCAATGCATCATCCCCGCATGCGTTAGGCGGGGATCTATAAAATTAAAATAATGTGTTGCTCAGCCGGATCCATGCCCGCTCGGCCTTACGATGCCACGTACGAAAGAACGCAAACTTCTCCGGCAAAAAAAGTATTCACTCCAGATCTTTTCGTTTCGCATTTGCTTCTATATAAATGCAAGTATGCTTGCCGTAGCTCTATTGTATGTGTTTACTCAAGATCGTTCGCAAACATAGTTTGCTGGTAAGTGTAAACCCGTGTGTGGCGTTCGTATACAAATATCAATATTTCCATTGAACTAACGAGTATATGTTGATATAATGTTAGGCAAATAAAAGCCAATATAATCGTTAGGGGTCACGTTGAGTACGATATTCACAACATATCGACAGGCTGTTCTATACGCCATACGTAAAGCTACCGGAAAAGTAGCTTTAACGAAATACTTACGTTCGTTTGTGGCGCTATGCACTATGGTGGCCTTTTTGGTGAATAGTGTCGGGGGTGAAATTGCAGGCGCAATGGAAAGGCCGGATCCGCGTTTTTCCGTTCCGGGCGAGGTTATGCCCAAAAACAGCGGCGACTTAGCGATCAAAGACCTGCACTTGCCCGCGAGCCTCGGCGAAATTAAAAAACTATACACCGGGACCAATGGAAAGACTGTTATTAATATCCAGGACTCGCATTGTAATTACTCATGCCAGAAAAATATCAATCTGATCTTCGATCTATTGAGCAAGAAAACTAATGTTGATACCGCGCTTATAGAAGGAGGCGCGGGGGAATACGACCTGTCCGTTTTCACTGATATGAAGGACCCGGCTATCCGCGAAAAGGTGGCGGATTATTTCATGAAAGAAGGAAAGATGAACGGCGCCGAGTATTTCGCCGTCAATAATCCGGGGCGCGTAACGCTTAAAGGGCTTGAGGATGAAAAGGCATATCGCGAGAACCTTAGGATCTATCGCGATAATCTGCCCTCAAAGGATAAAGCCGAACGGACATTGAAAGGCTTGTCGGACGCGCTTTCTGTGTTGCGGGTCTCGTTATACACGCCGGCCGCCGCCGCGATAGATAAGGCCGAGTCGTGTTATTCGTCGGGGCAAATGGATATAAAAGAATATGTTTCGCGTCTCGCGGCGTTCGCCAAGGACGCCGGTATCACCGCCGAAAAATACGGCAACTTGGATACATTCATGCGTCTCGTCCGGGAAGAAAAAGAAATAGACTTTGTTAAGGCCGAGAAAACGCGCTTAGAGATAATAGACGATGTGATGATGAGCGTTTCGTCCGGTGAGGCGGAAAAACTCACGGCGAACATGATGCTCGTTAATAACGGCGGCATGGCACAATCCGAATTTTACGGCTATCTTTTCAATAAAGCCCGCACCGCGTCCATTGACGTGGATAGTAAGTATCCCGACCTTATGAAATACGCTCCATACGCCGCGAAAAATGAATCTATAGACAGGGGCGAACTTATTTTTGAGATAGAGAACTTTACCGGTGAACTGTTTTACGCGGCATGCCGGACCGCGACGGAGAGGGAGCTTTTCGCCGCGTCCGGGAACCTGAGCATTTTAAAAGATCTATTCAATATCACTCTCACCAGAACGCATTATGGCCGGTTTGCCGACGACAGAAAAAAATTTTCCGCGGGATATCTCGGCGCGTTGATCCTGAGGGCTTCCCGGGAATGCGGTGTTGCCGTTACGCTTCCCCCGGATATTAACGAACTGGACGGCTACGTGGACAGAATGGCCGGGTTCTATGAGGCTTCTTTCAAACGCGATGATTTTTTTGTCGAACGCATCGGGGAATGTGCCGGGGATAAAGAAGTCGTTATAGTTGTTTCAGGCGGTTTTCACGCGGAAAATATGGGAGCGCTCCTGAAGGAGAAGGGATATTCGTATATCACGGTGTTGCCGGCGTTCGACCCGAAAGAAGAAACACCTTATTTCAGGTTGTTGAGCGGCGGAGAAGTTAAAGAAGAAAAGTCAGTCACCGAAGCCATCTCTTCCATCGCTATATCGGGCATGTTGAGCGATTTTAAGGACGACCCGGGATATTTTTATAAGAATGAGCTTATGATACGTCTTCGCGAGGCCAGGGAAAGCGCTCGTCCGCTTATCGTGAACGTTTGCGATAAGAACTGGCAGCTGGAAAGAAAAATCCTGTTTAGGGTTGAAAACGGTGAGTATGTTCGGGAGGATTTTCCCGCGTTTTTTTTGAGAAAACATCTTGTAAATCCGATAAGACTGGAATTGCGGGTATCCCGGAATAATAAGATCCTGGCGATGCGTGAAATGAACGGGACATACATCAATGATCCCGGTTTGGATGATGGGCTTTCGCTGCGAGAAAGGGGAAAGAAAGAGAATCATACAACCATGCCAGGACACGGGAACATATCGCGTGGGGATCCACTTGAACTTTATGAGAAATTCCTAGAGCAAGGTGACGCGAAAAAGCTCACTATATGGCAAAGGATCAAAATATATTTCGTTGTGATGGGGCTCAAGAATAGGATAGATATATCCGGGCTTGATCCTGATATGAAGACGTTTTTAAAAGAAAAAATCGACTATACTTTTCGTTCGGCCAAGTTTGTAACATTCAGATCCGTAGTCCTGAAAGATCCGGATAACGCGTTATCGCCTAAAGGGTGGTTATTTGGGTTTAATACCCTCTATGAGGAGAATGAAAAAGAGATAGGGATAAAAAAAATTAACGGTTATTTAAATGAAAAATACCCCGCTACGATAGGATTCTCCGAGGAGCTTTTAGGTTTTGTGGGCGATGCCGCGGTATTGCAGGAATATCTGTTCCATGAATTTTTATGTCCGTTAATGGGGCATGAAAAGACTAGAACTATCCAGGAAGGGCTTTTCCCGGAGAATTACGACGGTATTATCGGGGACAATATCCCGGGTCACAAGGACGGAGAACTCTCTCTTGTAATACAAAATATTATATGGGGAATATGTGAAATTACGATAAAAGACCGCCCCGTGTCCAATCGCCAATATATAGACGATCTTGACAATTTTAAACGGAGTAGCTTTCTAGATGATGATTATATCGGGAATCTCAGGTTTTACGAGGTGCATAAAAAATGGACAGAATTTGTGAAGTTTGCCAGTAAGTTAGGGCAGTCAAGAATGTTTAAACAAGGTCGTGATGTGACACTACAAATGAACGATATCATCAAAAAAGCAAATGAGTACGTTGAAGCCAAAATGAAATGGCTCGCGATTATGGATCCCATTTGGAAAACGGGATCGGTTTTGGGTGATAAACGTATGGAAGAACTGTCGCGGGACACCCAGAGTGAGATCCGCAGAGAAGCGATAGAAATTGTCGCGGCGCATAAAGAGTTTTTCAGGGAAAATCCGGGATATGCGTTCTTGCTGAAAGATCGGGCTATTATAAAAGCGATGGCATACATATACAGTTTGGCGGAGGATGAGAGGGAATGGGATGCGGTTGTATGGCATGATGAGAAGCCCTTTTCAGGTGAAATAGAAAGAATTGGGGGTTGGGAACAATCGAAATTATGGCAATTTTTGATGATAGCGAAGGATGTGGGGAGAGATCTTTACGAGGTGGCTAAATATTTTACTAATGTGAAATGGTTGGGAATTGTTTCGGCTGCAACGTTAATTTTATTCGTATTGGTGTCAAAAATACCGGCGCTAAATATTGTTCTTTCCCCTGTGCCACTGGCGTTTTTGTTGGGCATGAAGAAGGGGGAGATAAGATGGCAACACGTGTTTTTTGCTTTGTTTCTATCCGCGGAAATGGTATATTTCGCGAAAATGGAATCAGGTAAATTTGTGGACAATGCTTTCTGCATATTGATGTGTGTGCCGTTTATGTTCGGATATATTACACTTAAAGAGTTAAAGAGGTATCTTAAAAGCCGGTGCGCGGCTGAAGGGTTGAACACGGCGGGTGTAACTCCTTCTGGGAGGGATGAGGATGCAAGTCCCGAATATCGCGGATTGTCTCGGGATATACTTACTATGGTGTCACAAATCATTGAAATCGCCAATAAAAGCGGCGCGGCGCCTTGGCCGGGCGCGAGTAAAGGCGGGAATAGGCGTGGGAATATTATAAACGAACTGTTCGGGGCGATAACGGGTGAAGATCTGATACCCACTTCAGTCAGGAGCCCCGTGCTGCATGATTATAGTGAGATGAAAGAAGCAATAATTGACAAACTTGACTATATGTGTAATGAGGATAAATTTGGGGATGAAAAGTTGAAAGACGTGTATAATGTGATGGTTAACCATGGGGAAGTGAGATCCGACTCGGATATTTATAATGCTTTACTGACCGTCGCGCGGTATGTATATGACAATGGCAATGAGTCCGATGTTATTGATGATGATCCCAAAATCCTTTGGGCCATTGAGGAAATCGTTGCGGAGTATTTTATGGATGAGGATGAGTGGTCGCTTGATATCTTTCGCTTAATGTGCGCGCGTGACCGAATACTCCATAACATCGATGCCGACAAAGGTCTTTTCGGTAAAGGCGACGCGAAAGATTATTACGCGCTCGGGCGCATAAGATCAGCTTTATCCGATATTGAAGGGGCCGAAGGGGCTTTTAACCTGGCTGACATGAATAGTGAGGGATTTGAGTATGCCCTCGCGAGGGGAATAACGGCGCATTGTTTGAGAAAATGGGGAAATGCTCAATGCGCGTATGAAAAGTGTATTAAAAAATTGCGGGAGAAAACAGAAAAAACCCCGGTAGAATTATGGGTTTTAAAATTAGCCCAGCTTTTACTCCAAAAAGCCGAAAATTTTATAGGTATTGACGGTGTGAAATACGAGGATGGGTCAGAACTGGACGGGGCGGAAGTTGAAATAGTAGGAGATAACCTGGAAACCCACGATCGTTTTATTGATGGCATGGCAGAGTGTATCAGCCCGATGTCGGGCGGTGCAGGTAAAGACCCGGCGGATATGTTCTTAGCAGACCTGTTCTTGGAAAAAAAGGCATTGACGGGTGAGGGAGAAAGGGGGCCCGTAGCCGAAACAAAAAAAATAGCCGGGGCAAAATATGTGGAAGACGCCGGGATGAAAATGTTCAAGGAACTTACCGCGTCGTCGTGTCTTAA
>DAONGE010000004.1:0-90536 GCA_035403965.1 Candidatus Omnitrophota bacterium
AGAAAATTCTCCGAAAAAGGAAATCGTCTGAACGACAGAACTTCTCGTTTCGCCAGGTCAACCGAATGGGATCTCGCGTATATAGCTGCGGCGGACAGGTCAGATTTGCCGTTATCCGATTAAAAATCATTTACGCTACAGCGCGAGTCAAACGCCTGGAGATCAAAAATAACAGGGTATTTTTTTAAAGCGCGCAGAACTTCCGAACAGGCGGAGCATTGCGTTTAAACGGGTACGCCCTCCGAGGACGTCCCCATGTCATACTCATTAACTCAGCGCTCGTTCGCCAGCTGCCCGGCCACGGCAAGATCCATGGAATTGGTTACTTTGATATTACGGTGAGAACCTTCCACTAATTTTACTTTTCCGCCTGACGCGATGATCAACCCCGCGTCATCGGTCGTACCTTTCTTCTTTTTACGCAGCGCGTTTTTATGCGCGGTTAATATAAGTTCGTATTTAAAACCCTGCGGGGTCTGAACACGCATAAACTTCTCACGAGGAGGCACGCGTCGCACAAACCCTTTTTTCTCCTCGATCAATGTATCGGTGACCTCGATGGCCGTCGTGACCGCTTTGTATTTTTTTGCCCCGGCGATAGTTCTTTCTATCATCGCGTCGTCAACGAACGGACGCGCGGCATCGTGAATAAGCACTATTTCCGTTCCTTCGGGACAGGCCTTTAGCCCGTTGAAAGACGATCCCTGCCTGGTCTTCCCGCCTGGGACCACGCGCCTTACTTTACACACACCGGCCTGTTTCACGATATTCAGAAGAGTTCCTATATGATCCTCATGCGAAACCAATATTATATCGGTTATTCTTTTGTTCTTATCGAACATCTCTACGGAATGCAGTATAAGCGGTTTCCCTTTTACGTGAATAAATTGTTTCGGCATCCCGCGATTCATGCGCGATCCAGTTCCACCAGCTAATATTACCGCCGTTATTCTTTCCATAGTCCCTGAAATTTCCCGTTTTTCATTATTTGTTTATCATCCACGTAAATATCGGCATTCCTGATAACTCCGTCAAGATGCAGCGGAATATCGTTCTTTCTTCCATAGGAACAATCGTTGCCTACAGCTATATGTACTGTGCCTATTACTTTTTCGTCTTCCAATATTTTCCCGATGATCTCTGCTTTTGGGTTAAGCCCTATCCCGAGTTCGGCGATCTTATACGCTTTTGGTCCGACTTTATCGAGCCTCTCCTTAACTTTATCAGCCACCCCCCCGGATACTTCCTGAACGACGCAGTTCTTAACTTTGAAAGTGATCGGCTCTTTTAATATCCCCAACCCCGGGAACGACGCGTCCACTACATACACGCCGTCGCATGTTTCCGGCGCGAACGAAACTTCCCCCTCCGGGAGATTCCCGTATGCGCCCGGATAATCAAACGATCCGCCGTCTTTACCGAAAAACTGACTTGTCCCTACCGTAAAATCTATATTCGTCCCGAGTTTTGTCGTTACTTTTATCTTCTTTGATCTCGCGAGTATATCATGGATAATATTGGATTTTCTCTTCAGATCCTCATAATCTATCTCAAGACACCTGTTAGCGATATCCTCGTTTATACCGGGCATCGTCCCGATACGAGCGCCTTTCGCGCAGGCTTTTCTTCGAGCGTCCGTGTGAGTCAGGGATTTATCGGTTATCAGCAATTGAACATTATATTTCAGCATTTCTTCCGCCACATCCTTCGGCGGTTCGGTAGCGTGTTCTTTCGTAGGTTGTATCACGATGATCTTAGCGTTCTTAGTTATCTCTTTAGCGCAATCGAAAAACGCCTTCCCAATCGATTCCTTCAAGGTGTCGGTGACTATCAGACACGACTCGCCCTGTTTAAGTTTTAATGATTCTTTGAACACCGCTTCTACCGCTTTTCTCGAGACCATCTTTCTTTCCTTTCATTTTATAAGCCACGCTCCGCCTATCATCATGATTATACCCAAAACCTTAGCCGGCGTGACAGACTCCTTTAATACTACTATCCCTAATACGAACGATATCACATAATACATAGCCGATATAGGGACCACTTTCGATACTTCTCCCACCTTCAGCCCCTGATAAAACGTGACCTGCGCCACAAAACTCGCTAAAAAACCGGCAAGCACCAAAAATATTATAGATTTCAGATCTGCCGTCTTCATATGTACCGGCTTCACTACAAAAATACTGAGACAGACAACCCCAATAACCACTCCGAGACACCTGTAAAAAAGCCCGACCACCGGATCTATTCTTGAAAGCCCTGCTTTCTCAAGAAGAGGGACCCCTCCCCATATAAAAGCCGTAAGCAGTGCCCACAAAAAAGCGTCCATAGTGCCTCCTGTGTTTCGGCATATACAGCCGACATTATAATATACCTGATGGCTTCCGAAAGAAAACGTGAAAAATTATCATTCAAAACACCCTATGCTTTTCGTCCGGGCTAAGTCATAAAAACCAACGACGATCTCTCGTTGCTAATCTTTTTTATATTTACGATAAAGTTTTTTCGAGATCTTTTCCAACTCAAACCCGTTATACATTCTGTACGATAAACAATAAAACAGCGGTTCATCTATATGCGAGAAAAGCTGATCCCATAATAAATGAGCGAACATCCCGGCTCCAAAAGGCAGTAACACCGGGATATAGTATGAAAGCGAACATATTCCTATCGCGAGCTCCCATGAATGAAAAACAATATAACATTTTCCGGAATCAAGATATTTGTGATACATGAAAGTCTCTCTGTCGAGCTTAAATCCAAAATGAGCGAAATGATCGATAAAGTGATCCGTGTCCAGCAATATCCCTCCCAGAAAGGTCAACGCGACGGCTAAAAAACTTCCGTCCGTATGTATATAAAAAAACCAGGCAAGAAGCACCGTAATAACGACATGCGCCGTAAGGTCAGCGTACAATTCAAAGTCCGTGCTGTAACGTCCGTTTTTCTCTTCCGATTTATCCATTCGTATCTCCTTTTATGTTTCGACCATTTATGTCTGAATTATCCTATCAAACCGACCACATCGATTAGATTCGCACACCTCTTAAAAATTCGGCGCATGCTTCAGGGATAGTGGAATTAATACACATACCGGATCCTAGTTCAAACCCCGCGAGTTGTTTTATCCGGGGGTACATGACCAGGGCCCAGTGAAAATACCCTTCTCCGCTTTCTTTTGTGGGCATCGACCTGACGGTAAAATTAAAATCCGGATTATTAAGTCCCGTATATATCTTGGCTAAAACCGTCTTTAGCGCAACCGCGAAATCCCTAAGTTCCGTATCGTTCGTCGCGTCAAAAGACGCCATGTGCCTTTTAGGAACTATCCATACAAGGAACGGTCCGACCGCAGCATACGGAACAAAAGCCACAAAATTTTCTGTCTCAAGGACCATTCGTTCCTTATCTTTAAGTTCTTGCTCTATCATGGCACAAACAACGCACTTTCTCATTATATCAAAGAACTGTATCGAGTTATTAACACGCGAACGTATGTGATGCGGCACAACGGACGTAGCGACTATCTGCGAATGCGGGTGTTTCTGTGAAGCGCCGGCCATCTCCCCGTGATTCTTAAATATCGTTATCGCCTCTATCCCATTCACACACCGTATCGCTTCATATCTCATTTTATACATTTTTACGACATCGAACACGCTTTCTTCCGGCATTGTGGCAAGGCACACATCATGCCGCGGATTTTCAACAACAACTTCATGAACACCAAATCCCGCCGCTTTGTTGTGTATGCCAAAAATTTTTCTTTCTTCTTTTACGTCCGGGGACAATGCCGGGTACTTATTGTATATCGCACGGACTTTCCAGGAATGCACATCCCCGATACGCGCGGTCTCGTCTTTTCCGTCACCCTCATTTCCCGGACAAAACGGACATTTAGGGTCGAACGCGGGGATTGTCTCTTCACATTTTTCTTTCTTAAACGTTTCCGGTTTATTGGCCCGTTCCGTCGCAATTATCACCCAATCCTGCATGATATAATTAAATCTCAACTCGGACATCCTCTTCCCCTTCTTTACTCATCAATGACAACCGTTAAAAACATCACGACCTGATGCGGCACAGACTCCTTTTTTGCTACCGAGACCCCAGTAAGCGGGATCCCATCCCGGGTCGTCCGCTGATATGATCCGTTGAGTCCGCCCAACACCAACGTATCGCCGTTATTTATTATGATCTGCGTCAGGATCTCTCTTGTCCGGGTACTGTTCTCGTCCAAAAACTCGCTTACTGTAGGCATTATCTGCACCAGAATGGTTCCGTCGTTATTGACCCGCGGAAGAACTTCAAGAAAATTGCCGGCCGACCGTGTCCTCGTGGGAGTAATTACCGTAACCCCATCGTCGTGATACACCGTGCCCGGATATATTTCTTCCTGTCCTACGCGCAATATCGCCGGGTTTCCGCTTATAGTACGCACAGACATCTCCGAACGCCGGTTCAGGTTTGTGCTTTTATTCAAAACATAGCTCACTTTATGAAACTCTTCGGCTCCTATAATCTGCCGGCCCAAAACAAACCCGAGATCGTTCTTTTCGAGATCGACGCACTCGGTAACTATGACTTTAATACTCACCTGTTTCTGGGCGACGTCTATTTGTTCGATTATTTTTTCTATTTGTTGAAGATTCCCAGGATGGTCGTAAACTATTACTTTGTTCGTGGCTTCATACACGCTTACTCTTCCTTCGGGGCTTTTCATGTCATTGATGACTTTTTCTATTTCGCTGGGGTTACCGTGGTTAACGGTAAATACCTTCATCTCGAGATCCCCATCTTTTGCTTCCCCTGCCAAAGCCAGGGAACAGCATAATATGATCGTCATTCCGGCAAAGAACAATACCGAACTTCTCATGTTTTCTCCCACAACCTGGAATCTAAATACATTTTTTCCACTTTTTTACGCGCCCAGGGCGTTGTGCGCAAAAATTTAAGGCTGGATTTCACGCTCGGGTCGGATCTGAAGCATCTGATGTTCACAATACTTCCCATTTTCTCCCATCCGTAATAAGCCACCAGACGGTTAAGGATCATTTCGAGCGTAACCCCGTGAAGCGGATCTTTTGAAATATGTTCCTTCTTTTCTTCCATGATCTCCTTCTTTCTGTATCAAATTACAATATAAAACCGCGGTTTGCAAGAATTTAACACGTTCTCCCCTCCAAACGCGTCAAACGCTTGCAAATTGCGAAATTCACGTTATTATGATAGACTGTTCTTGTAAAAAAACGGAGGAAATATGAATTTAGACCAGGCCATACGCAAAGTACACGATTTCCCTAAGCCGGGAGTGCTTTTTTACGATATAACCAGCATATTCACTAACCCGACGGCGTTTAAGTTCGTCGTGGATAAAATGGAAGACTTATATAAAAATGTCGCTATAGACGGCGTCGTCGCCATTGAAAGCCGCGGCTTTCTTCTGGCTTCCCCGTTCGCGATAAAGCGGTCCATTCCCCTTGTTCTTGCCAGAAAAAAAGGGAAATTGCCCGGGGAGACTATTCGTCAGTCCTACACTTTAGAATACGGCGAGGCAACTCTAGAAATACACAAAGCAGACCTTATGCACGGAAAAAAATGGCTTATCATAGATGATCTCATAGCCACGGGCGGAACGCTGGAAGCCGTAGCAAAAATGATAGAAAGCCAGGGCGACGAGGTAGTGGGGATCTTCTCGATCATAGGCTTACCATTTTTGAATTACGAGAAAAAACTCTCAAAATACAAACCGACAACCCTTATCAATTATCACGGCGAATAAAACTTTAGATTTGCCCCTGACCCGGCATATCTTTATCCACGATAAACCTCTACCACATCGACTCTTTTCATCGGAGAATTTTATCCCGTACCAGAACCCTATGTGTTCGGTACGGGATTACGCCCTGCGGGCTCCATAACTATTTTGAAAAGAATAGAAAAACACATGAACATTGGAACACTTTTCCCACAATCCGCCTGTTCGGAATGTTCGAGCACTTAAGAAAAATACCCGCAAAAGATAAAAATATTTTACGCTTCAGCGCGAGTCAAACGCCGGGAGATCAAAAATAACAGGGTATTTTTCTAAAGGGCGCAGAACTTCCGAACAGGCGAATTACAGGAAGTTTTCGATTTTAGCAGTTGTCATTATTCGTTACTTTTTGAGAAAATCTGATTTTAACGGATATTTGTGGCAGGTAAATTTCGGACCTTCCGGGCAGAATCCGAGCGCGTCGCATTTCGCGCCGGTATCCGCGAAGACCTCAGGGATCTCTTTCCTGCAGATATTCAACATTTCGTTCGCTAGCGCCCTTATTTCCCATTGCGCCCTCGTGCAGCACCTTTCGGCGAAAAAATGTTTTAATTCTCGGCAGTTCATAGTGACCACTATTTTGGTCTCTGCGGCCTGTGGAAGAACGAATCTGGCGTCCTGATTGGCGGCCTCTCCTTCTTTGCCTTCTTTTTTGAGAAGATCGAGAAGTTCGCTGTAACTTTTTTGAATATCCGACATTACCGATAGAAAACGCGTCTTCAACGCGTCATTACGCTTAAAGGCCGGCGGAACGATATAATCAAAATCCGTTTCTTTGACATACCTTTGACTCTGCTGCGAATACGAAGCTATCCGGTGCCTTACCAGCTGATGCGTTAACGCCCTCGATACTCCCTCTATCGCGAACGTGAACTTTACATGCTCAAGCGGGCTTTCGTGACCGCTGCTTACTACTTTTCGTATGAATTCACCAGCTTTTCCCGTATCACGGTTCGTCACCGCTTCGTCATAAATATCCCCGGAAAAAGAGGTAGCATAACATTGCCGGCAGGCTGCGTATATGACCTCTACGGCATTCTGCGTCCTTTCAAGCAATTTCACGTTAAGGAAAACTTCCGGCATATCCCCTCCAGGTTGTCTGTTATTATACACATACCCATCCTATTTATTCAATCTTTTTACTTGCTTATTACTTTTGTTGGGACTATATTTGTCTTGCCATGAAAAATATTATAAAATTTTTATCATCATCCAGACAAACCGCCACGTCTATACTTCTGTCGCTTTGTCTTGTCGTTTCGTTTATTTTGGCACCCGGCGCATCTGCGTCTCAAAAACGACTCGGCGTGTGGGTAAGCGTTTTTACCCCTGAAAAGGTGATGTATTCAAAGCAAAACACCGATAAACTGATACAATTCTGCACAAAATGCGGGATAAACGAGATATATATCCAGGTTTACCGCGCCGATAAGGCGTATTATAATTCCTCGTTAACCGATAAATACGGTTACTCCCAGATGACCAAATCCATGGGAACTGATCCATTGCAATATCTTATTTCACGCGCTAAAGCCTCTAATATTCGCGTATATGGTTGGCTGAACGTTTTTTGCATAGCCGACAACACTAACGCCAATATTATTAAATTATACGGTACCGGTATACTTACAAAAGACCAGAAAGGCCGTCTCCCCTATTACGAAAAAGACGCATCTGACGCGCTGGACAAATATTATATCCGTGAAAAACAAAGTTTTCTCGAACCGGGAGATCCGAGAGTTCGCAAATATATCGTAAGCATCGTCAAAGAAATCGCTACCAAATATCCGGACCTTGCCGGCCTCCATCTCGATTACGTACGTTATCCTTATGTCATACCGTTCGGGCTCGGCTCAATATTCGACACTCACACTTTAAGTTACGGATTCACGCCGGCAAATCTTGAAAACTTCGCTAAGACTACGGGAATTCCGGCGAAACATGTATATGCCGACCGTTCCACATGCAAAAAATGGGACGAGTGGCGTCGGGATCAGGTAACACGCATGGTCCACGAAATATCGAACGCGGCAAAAACCATTTCGCCGTCTTATGAGATCTCCTGCACCATAGCGCCATCAATAGAACGAACTTATACCGTAACTTTTCAGGACTGGACAACATGGCTGCAGAAAGGCTATGCGGATTATGTTATGGTTATGAATTATACGGAAGAACCGGCTTTTTCCGAGCTACGGGCCAAATCCATGCTTCTTCCGGGCATTAATAAACAGGTGTGTTTCGGCATCGGAGCACATCTTCTTAAAAGTTCACCGGGAATTTTCGAGAAGGAATTTGATGATATCGACGGACTATCCTGCAGAGGCGCCGCTATTTTTTCATACGATGACCTTATTACAAATAAAGAATTAACGGATTTTCTTGCCGAGCGGGCACATAATTAAAAATTTATTGGGCTTCGATATTCGTCCAGAGATCTGGCCCGGCGGCTTTTTTAAGACGGTTCATCACACCGAGACCTATTCCTTTTTCTTCGATGGCTTCCGCCACTATCATATCTACGTTCTCTTTATCGAATTCCCTTAATTCTTGAAAAAGTCTGGCGGCACATATTTTCGGTTCGTCTCCCGGCCCAAGAACACGAACAATATACCCTCTTCCGGTATACGCGGCTTCATGTTCCTGTCTGGCGAATATCCCCACTTTTCTGCCTTGTTTTGTAAGATTATCGGCGATCGAAAGCACTTTTTCAGTCTGTTCTTTTACATTGCTTACAATAACCACGTTCGCCTTTGGCGCGTAATGCTTAGAATATTTTCCGGGAGTTTTTTCGCTTCCTTCGCCGGTCCCAACTACGACTTCCCTGACGATCGGTCTTATATCCTCAACCGAAACTCCACCCGGTCTTAATATCACGGCTTTATCGCCGTCAAATTCTATCACCGTGGATTCAATGCCTATATCTGTACTTCCTCCGTCCAGCACCATATCTACGGATTCTCCCAGATCGTCTATAACATGCTGTGCTGTTGTCGGCGAAGCCTTTCCGAAAAGATTTGCGGAAGGCGCGGCGATCGGAACTCCGGCGGCCTTTATCAGCTCCCGGATCACTGGATTAGACGGCATTCTGACGGCTACGGTATCCAGCCCGGCAGTTACAATGTCAGGGACTTTTTCCGTTTTTTTAAGTATGACTGTAAGTGGCCCCGGCCAGAAACTTTCTATGACTTTTTCCGCAGCGGCTGGAATATCTTTCGCGAGTAGTGCCAGATCTTTTTTATCCGCGATATGCACTATAAGCGGATCGTCCAAGGGCCTTTTCTTTGCCTCAAATATACGACTTGCCGCTTTAGGATCCAGTGCGGAAGCCCCAAGCCCATAAACCGTTTCCGTCGGGAACGCAACCAGGCCTCTGTTGTTAATTATTTCAGCGGCGTCTTTAAGAACTATCCTGTCCACATTTAAAGGGTCAACCTTCACAATTCTTGGTTTCATAATAAAATCCCTTTTCGTTTTCTTTTAAGCGGGCAGATCCATGCCTGTCAGGATCTTATACGCCTGTTCATATTTTTCTACGGTTTTATTGACTATCGCCTCAGGGAGTTCTGGTCCCGGGGGGGTTTTATCCCAGCCGATCGCCTCAAGATAATCACGCACAAATTGTTTATCAAAACTTTTCTGCGACGCCCCTCTCGCATAATCTTCTTTAGGCCAGAATCTCGACGAATCCGGAGTAAGAACTTCGTCGACAAGGATATATTTGCTTCCCACTTTCCCAAATTCAAATTTTGTATCGGCTATTATTATGCCCTTTGATTCGGCGTAATCAGCGGCTTTTTTATACACTTCTATGCTTTTCTGTTTGATAATGTCATATGTTTCTGCGCCGACGATTTTTTTAGCCTCTTCTTCGCTGATATTAATGTCATGGCCTTCCTCAGCCTTAGTAGAAGGCGTGAATATCGGCTCCGGAAGTTTGTCAGATTCCTTGAACCCGTGGGGCAGAGTCATTCCGCATACCGTAGCCGTTTTCTGATATTCCTTCCACGCCGAACCGGAAAGATATCCCCGCACGATACATTCGACCGGTAAAGTCTCCGCCTTTTTCACAAGCATGCTCCGTTTGTCCAGTTTGTCCGCAAACGGCTCAAGTGCCGGTTCCTGTTTTATCATGGCATCGATATCAGTGGTTATCATATGATTATCGGCTATGTCTTTCGTAAATTTGAACCAAAACTCCGATAAAAGATTAAGGACCCTGCCTTTGCCCGGGATACCGTTCTTCATAACAACGTCAAAAGCCGAAATTCTGTCAGTGGCCACGAAAAGGAGCTTATTCCCGACGACATATACGTCTCTCACTTTTCCCTGCTTAAAAAGATCCACTCCTGGCATCTTGAGCATCATGACAGGTTTATTTTGCTTTGACATGCATCCCCCCTCAGTATTGTACAATCCTATTCATCTATTATCGCACCGTTTTTTAGGCAGCGATATATGTTATTATACAAAAAATACCCTGTCAAACAATAAGAAAGCTCATATTCAGCCTTCACGTATGAAGGCTGCCCGGTTTTTTTTCGCTGTTTTCTTCTCCCGGCCCTGCCCCGGGATCTTGCTTGCCATAAAACTCGATCCAAAATTCTGCGCCTTTTCCTTTTTCAGAAACAAGACCGATACGCCCGCCATGGGCTTCCACGATCTTTTTTACCAATGTAAGTCCGACCCCAGTCCCTTCGGGGCTGTTATTGACATCCCCGATGCGCTGGAATATCTCGAATATCTTTTCGTGATATTTCGGCTCTATGCCGCTACCGGTATCCTTAACGCCTATGCATATTTTTCCCTTACTTCTGACGGCCTCCAGGGTGATCTTCCTCTCCCCGCCTTCACCCATAAATTTAATGGCGTTACCGACCAGATTATCCAGCACCTGACCCATCTGTTCCTTATTTGCACAAAGAACGATGTCTTCTCCGGCAGAGACCGTAAGACTTATATTAGATTGTTCCAGCATCGGAACAAACCTCATCGCCACTTCGTTAAAAAACTCTTTTATATTTATTTCCGTAAATTTCCCTACGGACTGCCCTACACGGGAAAGTTCCAAAAGAGCGTGTATCAGATCTTCCATATGTTTAATGTTCGCGTTTATCCTCTCGACAAAATGTTCATTTTCACCCTCGAATGTATTGTTCTTCATAAGACGGTGCATAAACCCGTACATTGAGACCAACGGATTCTTCAAATCATGCGAAACCGTATATACAAACGCCTGAAGCTCCTTATTTTTCCTGATAACCGTCTCTTCCATCATCACACGCCGGGTAATATCCCTGACTGTGCTGATAATGGTTTTTCTCTTCTCTCCATACACAACGCTTTTAAGAGAATGTGATACCCATTTTATTTCCCCTTTGCCTGTTTTTATCCGGTATTCACACTGTATCGTTTTTCCGCTATTGAACGCCTCCCTGAACGCTTCGCATACCCTCGGGGCATCTTCTTCATATGCAATATCCCATTTTTTTAAGCTTAGCTCCTTTTCCGAAAATCCTATTATCTCGTTGCATTGCGGACTAATATACAGGATCTCCATTTCCGTATCCGTTATCATTATCACGTCCCGGGCATTCTCTACGATCGTTTTATATTTTTCTTCACTTTCCGCGAGCGCCTCTTCCGCTTTTTCCCTTTTTTCCTCTTCTATCGCGAGTGCAATAAGATCGGATACGGCCACTACAAAATCCTGGTCTTCCGTATTCCATACCCGGTTCAGTCCCGTGTGCGCAACGGAAAAAACACCCAATATATCTCCATGCAGGATTATGGGAATGTGCATCATCGACGTAATCCCTTTTGTACCCAGATATTCTTTATACTCATTTGTATCCGGATCGTTCGCGGCATCCGTGGCCACAATCGCCCTTTTCTGTTTCAACGCAATAAAATATCTTTTGTACTTTTCCATAGGGAGCACTATGTTTTTCTCATATTCATCGTTCCTAAGAACGTAAACATTCTCCGCCCTGAGTTCGGTTTTCCCTTCATTGAAGAACAAAACCCCTACCCTTGCCGCCTCTATGGTTTTGGCTGTTATTTTTGTAATGACCTTCAGGGCCTCTTCCTGAGTCCGGTACCTTGTCGTAGCCAGTTCCAAAAGTACCATTTGATACCTCATCGCCCTTTCCATCTTTGTGCTCATCTCATTCTCGTCACGGGCCAGTTTCGCGTTAACCAGTCTAAGTTCGGCTTCAGCATGCTTTTGTTTATTAATCGCCGTTTGCGCGTATATCGCTACCGCCATAAACAAAATCAGTTCTAGGATCCTTTCTATCCAATGCTGCCCTTTATCCAACACCAAACATTCCAAAAAATAACCTTCATGGTACACAAAAGAATCTATCGCGGACTGTATCAGCCAAAAAGCCGCTAAAAAACATAGCGCGATAGTAATTACCCTTGTCTGATTATGTGCTTTTTTCATCTGTTTTTCACCTGTCGGTATCGCGAACATCCATCGCAGACTGCTCTATTTGTTTTATCTCCGGCAGCTCTTTGTCCCCCACCACACCGAGATCCTTGAATTTACGCACACTCACCATTACCCGTCTCTCGAGAGACATCACCATTTTATTAAACGAAACTACGGCCTGTGAAAGATTAGATCCTGTTTTGCTGATATGTTCGAGAAAAGGCTCAAATCTGTCGTACAGCTCTTTTCCTATCGTAGCTATCTCCTGAGCGTTCTTCGCCAGCTGTTCCTGCCTCCATCCGTATGCAACGGCCCTTAGCAGAGCTATCAGCGTGGTCGGGGTTGCTATTATAACTTTAGCCGCCATGCCATCCTCGATAATCGTCGGATCCTTCTCAACGGCCGCGCTTAGAAAGGATTCTCCCGGAATGAACATAACAACGAACTCCGGCGCTAGTTTGAACTGCTCCCAATAAGCCTTTCCGGAAAGATCGTTCATGTGCTTTCTTATGTGTTGGGCATGTCGCAAAAGGATTTCGTTCTTTTTTTCGTCGGTATCGGCCGATATCGCGTCAAGATACGCGTCAAGCGACACCTTGCTGTCAACAACGATCTCTCTCCCTGCCGGAAGATGCACAAGCATATCGGGACGCAATCTTCCTTCTTCTGAACTTACAGATACCTGTTCCGTATAATCGCAATATGCCATCATTCCAGCCAATTCGGCGACCCTTTTCAGCGTCACTTCCCCCCATCTGCCGCGTATTTCGGGACGGCGAAGCGCCGTGACAAGATTTCCAGTTTCTTTCTGAAGCGTCCGCTGGCTGTCCATAAGCGATCTGATCTGATTATCAAGATTCCCGTACGCCGTGGCCCTTGATATCTCCATCTCTCCGATCTGTTTTTCATACCGTTTCAGCGCTTCTTCTAGCGGTTTTACCACATTTTTGATCGATTCTTCTTTTTTGTCCATTTCGCCGCGCGTTTCGCTGAGAATTACCTCCAGGCTTTCGCGGGCAAGATCCAGAAAAGCTTTGTTGTTGCTTTTAAGCGCCTCTCCGGATATGGCCTGAAAAGTTTCCGTCATCTTTATCCGAGCTTCATCCAGAAGCTTGCGCTGTTCTTCTATTTTTTTTGCCGCTTCTTCCACCCTTGTATCGGAAACGGCTTTTTCATTACGGATATTCTCTTTTTCCACGCGAAGCGTCTCTATTGTTTTTTCTTTCGCTTCCGCGGTTTGTTTGGTCTCATGTAGAAGCGTTTCGGCGGCCTCTAACTTGCTTTTCATTTCAAGAAAAGCATATTGTTTTCGATTATTCGCAATATACCCCGCAAAAGCCCCGACTGCCAGACCGAAAAGAAAAGTAAAAACAAAAATTAATAGCTCCATACGACTCCTTATCTCTCAAATAGGATGATTGATATTCTCAGACAACTATTATAATCGGAAAGAACAGCCCGAACAACCTTTCTTTCCGGACGGATCAAAATTCGCTTGTTTCCAGCCGCGATTCGCATATAATACTGAATATTATGGACTTTTAACTTTATCAGGAGACAATCATGTTAAAACTTTTGCGTAGCAGAAAATTCGCCCGTCGCACCCTTTTGGCGCTATGTATCATAATAATCCCTGCTTTTGTCATATGGGGGTCGGGAAGCATCACAAAAGACTCGGTGGTGATCGGCACGATAGATCAGAAAAAGGTCACATCTGAGGAATTTAATAAAAGCCGTGAGGCCATAAAGGTTGATCTTTTCTTTTCCTATTACGGCGACTTCGATTCATATCAGAAAATACTGCAAAATCGGAAACTCATGAACGAAATGGCCTGGCAAAGACTGTTGTCGCTTAAGACCGCACAGGATATAAAGTTAAAAATAGGCGACCGCGACGTATTGATGGCACTGGCTCGTCATCCCATCTTTATGCGCAACGGAGTATTCGATCAGTCTGTTTATTCGTATCTGATACATAATCTGAATATGGAACCGCGACAATTCGAGGAATACGTGCGTCAAAACCTGGAGATACAGGTATACCAGAGCAATACCATTTTCCGCGGCCTTACGGCGTCCGATGAAGAAATGAAAAAATTCTACAACTCAACATACAGCAAGGTCGATGTTTCTTACATCTATATGGATCCGAAAATCGTAGCCAAAGATGTCACGGCTACTCCCGAGGAAATAAAGAACTATTACGACTCCCATCTTAACGATTTTTATACAATACCGGAAATCGAGCTTGAATATGCCGAGTTCCCTTTCACTTCGGACGACAATAAAAAAACCGTTATAACAAAAATAGAAGAGATTTATCCGGAACTAAAGAAGGATCCGAAAAATTTTGAAGAAGTACTAAAAAAATTCGGCGTCCCGTGCAATAAAACCGGTCTTTTTAAACAGGATGAAAAGATCCCGGGGATAAAACACCCGAGGAGCTTTTTCCGTTCGGCTGTCGGCGTCAATGAAGGCGAAATAAGTCCTCCCATTTTCACGCCGGGGCTAAAAGGTTCGGTCTATATTTTCAAGAAGATCAAAGGAAGTCCGGCAAAATTGATAAGCTTCGATGAATCCCGCGCAAAGGCCCTTGAAGCCGTACTGGCACAGAAAACCAAAGAACTCGCCATGAAAAAAGCCAAGGAGTTATTCGAAAAGATAGAATCCAAGCCCCTTACCCTGGAAACCGCCGCCCAATCTGCCGGATTAACGGTACAAACGGCAAAAGGCGTCGATACCGAGACGAATATCGCTGGGGCCGGCGAAGCGCCCGAAATGGTCCCGGCCGCGGCAAGCGAAAAAATAGGCACGGTACTGCCGCCGACCGAGATATCCAACAAAACCTTTATCTTCCGCGTTGACGGTATAACACCTCCGGATCCGGAAGGTTTTGAGAACCTAAAAAATAATATACAAATGAATGTCCTTTTCAATAAAAGGAAAGTTATTCTAAATCAGTGGGTAAAGGAAAACTCACACAGAATGCATCTTTCGAAGGAATTGGACCAACTATGATCGTTGTTACTCCAGGAATTTTTTCAGTTCGTCCATAAAATGCGATACGTCTTTAAAACGTCTGTACACTGAAGCGAACCTGACATAAGCCACTTCGTCGAGGTTGTATATTTTCTCCATTACAAGATTTCCTATTTCAGTCGATTTGATCTCACGATCCGCCTTGCGTTGAACGCCTTTCTCGACTTCGTCCACCAGTTCTTCTATCTGCTCGATACTGACCGGCCTTTTTTCACATGCCTTTATTACTCCGTTCTTTATTCTTTCTCTGTCAAAACGCTGCCTCGTGCCGTCGCGCTTAATGACCATCAACGGTTCTTCCTCGATATATTCATATGTGGTAAAACGCTTCCCGCAGTCAAGACATTCGCGCCGGCGACGGATATTTATCCCCTCGCTGCTCATCCTGGAATCAATAACCTTATCCTCGGTCTTGCCGCAGTACGGACATCTCATTTAGCAGCCCCGCTTTTTTTTACGATTTCTATTCCCGCTTCCCTCAAAAAACCCATGGCAAATTTATCGGGATATTCTCCATCGAAAACTATTTTCTTTATGCCGGCATTGATCATCATTTTCGCACAAATACTGCACGGTTGTGTGGTAATGTACATTGTCGCGTCCTGAAGGCTCACTCCATGCCTCGCCGCCTGTAATAACGCGTTCTGTTCCGCATGAAGCGCCCTGCACAATTCATGCCTTTCTCCTGACGGGATTTCCAGTTTCTGCCGGATGCACCCGGTCACCTCGCAATGTTCGATACCGCTCGGCGCCCCATTGTACCCGGTAGCGAGTATTTGTTTGTTTTTCACAGCCACGGCCCCGACATTACGTCGCAAACATGTGGATCGTTTAGCCACAAGTTTCGCTATTTCAGAAAAATACTCGTCCCATGCGGGGCGTTTCAATCTCTCTACCTGAGTTTTTCTCTTTTTGCTTTTTTTCATTTTCCCCCTTTTTACTTAAGGGTTTCCATTTCGTTGATAAGATCCGTATACAACGGGAAGCTTTTAAGAAACTCTTTAAGTTCAAGACGTATGGTCTCAAGTTTCGCGTCGTCCGCACGGTTCATAACGGCCTTATCTATAAACTCGGCTATCTTGACCATTTCTTTTTCTTTCATACCACGTGTCGTAACCGCCGGCGTACCGATACGCACACCGCTTGTCACCATAGGAGGTTGTTTATCGAAAGGAATCAGGTTCTTATTAACGGTGATCCCGGCCTTATCAAGACAAATCTCCGCCTCTTTTCCGGTAACGCCTTTCGGAGAAAGATCCACCAACATAAGATGGTTATCCGTGCCACCGGAAACTATTCTGTATCCTCGCGCAGCTATTTCTTCAGCGAGTTTTTTCGCGTTCTTCATTATCTCGCCCTGATATACCTTGAATTCCGGCTGCATTGCCTCAAGAAAAGCCACGGCTTTGCCGGCTATCACATGCATCAATGGCCCTCCCTGAATACCGGGAAAAACTTCCGAATTTATTTTCTTCGCAAATTCCTGCCTGCACATTATCATTCCGGAACGGGGACCACGCAAAGTTTTATGCGTAGTCGTAGTCACGAATTCCGCCACCGGCACCGGACTTGGATGAAGCCCAGCGGCCACAAGGCCGGCTATATGCGCCATATCCACCATAAGTATCGCTCCGACTTCGTCGCATATCTCGCGAAATTTTGTAAAATCTATCGTTCTCGGATATGCCGAAGCCCCGGCAATGATCATCTTTGGGCGATATTCAAGCGCCTTGGCCCTGATCTCGTCAAAATCAAGTTTTTCCGTTTTCGGATTTACTCCGTAAAATACCATTCTATAGTTTTTACCTGAAAAATTTTTGCTATGCCCATGGGTCAGGTGCCCTCCGCAAGAAAGATCCATCGCAAGCACCGTATCGCCCATTTTCAGCATCGAAAAATATACAGCCATGTTGGCCTGCGAGCCTGAATGTGGCTGAACATTAACATGTTCTGCGCCAAAAAGTTTTTTCGCACGTTCTATCGCGAGTATCTCAGCTTCGTCCACATAATGGCATCCGCCGTAATATCTAGCCTTGGGATATCCTTCGGCATATTTGTTCGTCATCGGAGAAGATACCGCCTCCATGACGGCACGGCTTACAAAATTCTCACTCGCGATAAGTTCTATCCCCTCGTTCTGACGTTTAGTTTCACGCAGTATCGAGCCGAATATTTCGGGGTCTGTTTTTTTTAAGTAGTACATTGTTTTGCCTTCCGTTAAATTTATTTGAATTTTTTAAACACTTTTTTCTCAAACGCTTTTATCTGCCGTATCCTTCTCGCGTGCCGGCCGACAGCGCCGGGCGTATCGATCCATGTTCTGACTATTTCGAACGCTTTTTCATCCGACAACTTCGTCGCCGCAAGAACAAGCACATTCGTATCGTTATGTTCTCTGGCCGAGGAAGCGTCTTCCTTCGAGGAACACAACCCCGCACGGACTCCCGGCAGTTTATTGGCAACTACCGACATCCCTATCCCGGTCTTGCAGATCACTATCCCCCTGAAGGCTTTTCCCGTAGCAACCTCTTTCGCAACATTGAAACCTATTTCTGGATAATCACAGGATTCCTCGGAAAAAGTCCCAGCATCCGTCATCCGAAACCCGGATTTTTCCAGCATTCCTTTTATCTTCTCTTTCAGAAGAAAACCGCCGTGATCCGCGCCTATCGCTATTTTTTTAGCCATTTTATAAATCCCTCCACCGATCTTTTTATGATACCAAAAGACAATTTATAGAACGCGAGTGATCTCCCTATCGGATCCGGGATCGTCAGTTCCTGCGCTTCTTTATCATACTCCGCCAGGAAAAACACCTTGCATCCAGCGCTAGGCACCATATCTATTATCCTGGCCTTATGTATCGTCTCCATGACAAGTATTATATCCGCGTTATTTATCATTTCCTCGGTAATTCTCGTTGAATGAAGGTCTTCCGTATTTATATTTTCTTCTTCCAACGTCGTTATTGTCTCATCCGCCGGTGGAAACCCGTTCACGGCGCTGGTGCCCGCCGAACGCAGTTCTATGTCCAGTTTTTCTTCCTTAAACCTTTTCCGCATGTACGCTTCAGCTAAAATACTGCGACAGCTGTTGCCCGTACATACCACAAGAACTTTTCTCACTTCATCAGCATGCATCTATAGTTTCTTGTTCTTCTCTTCAATGCTTCGAACAAGGTCCTTTTTATGTTGTTCAAGTTTTTTTTCAATATCCCTGTCGCTTACGGCAAGTATTTCCGCGGCAAGTATTCCCGCGTTCACGGCACCGGCTTTTCCTATCGCAACTGTCGCCACGGGTATCCCTGACGGCATCTGCACTGTGGAAAGAAGGGAATCAAGCCCGTTAAGTTTGCTTTCCATCGGCACTCCTATCACAGGAAGCGTGGTATGTGCCGCCACTACACCCGCAAGATGCGCTGCCCCGCCCGCTCCGGCTATAATGACCTTTATTCCTTTTGCCTTGGCCTTTTTAGCAAAATCTGCGGCAAGATCGGGAGACCTGTGCGCGGACAATATTTTCATATCATGCCCTATGCCGAATTTGGTCAGCATATCCGACGCCTCTTTCATAATGGAAAGATCGGAATCGCTTCCCATTATTATACTCACCGTGATCCCCGCTCTTTTTTTCATTTCTTCTCCCTTTTAAAACAAAATATTTTTCTCTTTTTTTTAGCGGCCGTTCTTTTCACTTCGCGATATCCGATATCCGTACGGTAATGCATACCGTCGAATTTTATCTTTTTTATCCCCTTGTATGCCTGTTCCAGGGCTTTTTCAATATTTTTCCCCGTGCCCACAACATTCAGCACCCGGCCTCCGGCAGTAACAAGTTTTCCGTCTTTCATTGCTGTGCCTGCGTGAAAGACCATTACCCCTTCTTTTTCGGCCTCTTTGATCCCGGTTATTTCTTTTCCTTTTTCAAAATCCCCCGGATATCCTCCCGATGCGAGAACAACACACACTGCGGTCTTGTTCTCCCATTTTATGGAAGAACTTTCTATCCGCCCGAAGGCGACCTCCTCAAAAATATCAACGATATCCGACTTCATCCTCGGCAATATCGCCTGTGTCTCCGGGTCCCCAAACCTTACATTGTATTCCAAAACTTTGGGGCCATTTTTAGTTATCATAAGTCCCGCATATAAAATACCTTTGAACGTCATCCCTTCCTTGCGCATTCCATTTATCGTAGGCTGAAGTATCGTCTTGTTGATCTGATCCAGCATTTTCTTATCGGCAATAGACGCCGGAGAATATGCCCCCATCCCGCCGGTATTCGGACCTTTATCATCGTTAAAAACTCTTTTATGATCCTGACTTGTCGCGAGCGGAACGATCTTTTTCCCGTCCGTGATCACAAGTATAGAGACCTCTTCTCCTCCGAGGCATTCCTCGACTATAATCTTATGTCCTGCCGAGCCGAATATTTTATCCTCCAGCATCGCCTTCGCCGCGTTCACGGCTTCTTCTATCGTCGTCGCGACTACAACACCTTTCCCGGCAGCCAGCCCGTCCGCTTTGATGACAACCGGCACCCCGACGGAATTTATGTATTTCTCCGCCTTGGCCACGTCATCGAATATCCTAAATTCGGCGGTCGGTATGTTATATCTAGCCATCAGCTCTTTCGCAAATATCTTGCTGGCCTCTAATCGCGCAGCGACATACGATGGGCCGCAAACCTTTATTCCGGCTTCTTCAAGCACATCGGTAATCCCGCGAGCAAGAGCCGCTTCGGGCCCCACGACTACAAGATCTATTTTTTTTGCAAGGCAAAAACCCTTTATCGCGTTATTATCGGCAGGATCGACTTCCGTAACGTTCACGGCGATGTTTCCGGTACCACCGTTTCCCGGCATACAATAGAGATTTTTCACGCGTCTACTTTTTTTAATTTTCCAACAAAGCGCGTGTTCACGCCCACCCGAACCTATAACGAGTATATTCATCTGCCGTTCCCTTTTTCCATCAGATCCACGCCCCATTTGCCGGACTTTATGCCGCCGATAACCCAGCTTTTAAGACCGTATTTATTTTTCAGTATCGCTTGCGCTTTTTTTATGTCTTGTTTTGAAATGACAAGCGCCATTCCGATCCCCATATTGAAAGTCCGGTACATTTCTTTTTCGTCCGGCTCGGCTTTTTTAATTATCATTTTAAACACCTGCGGGATCTCCCATGTTCCTTTTTCGATAAACACCCTTTTATCTTTTGGGACCACACGATGTATATTATCGTAAAAACCTCCGCCTGTAATATGCGCGGCGGCCTTGACATTCAGTTTACCCATTATCTCAAGAACCGGTTTTACATAAATGATTGTAGGCTTCAAAAAAATATCGATATTTTTGATCAGTTCTTTCTTTGAAAATATTTTTCTTACGAACGAATACCCGTTTGAATGCAATCCGCTTGATTGTATCCCCAATATCACGTCTCCTGAACGAACCTTGCTTCCATCAAGCGCCTTTTTTCGGTCTACTATACCTACGGCGAATCCAGCCAGATCATAATCCCCGTCTTTATACATCCCGGGCATTTCCGCGGTCTCTCCGCCTATAAGGGCGCATTCGGCCTGTTTACACCCTTCAACTATACCGTTTATAACACTGGTCCATATCTTGCCGTCCAATTTCCCCGTCGCGAAATAATCCAGAAAGAACAAAGGCCTGGCCCCGCAGCATAAACAATCGTTCACGCTCATCGCCACAAGATCTATTCCTACAGTCCCGTTCACTCCGGATTCTATCGCTAATTTTAATTTTGTCCCAACCCCGTCGGTAGAAGCCACAAGAAGCGGATTTTTTACGCCCCTTTTCCCAGCGTCAAAAAACGCGCCGAACCCTCCAATCGAATCCATACTTCCTTTTACCCTGGTGGAATCAATGCGTTTTCTTATGTCCTTTATAAGCTGATTGGCCTTTTCGATATCTACACCGGCCTTTTTATACGTAACCGATCTTTTCATTTCCCCCGCCTTTTCGCGCTCTTTTCCCAGTCTGTTATTTAAGCCCTATGCTCTTAAAAACATCGTCTATATGCCTCATATGATAATCCAGGCAGAAACAATCCTTTATTTCTTTTTGCGTCATCAGTTTATTGATCGCCTTGTCCTTAAGAAGAACCTCATCGAAACCTTTATTTTCTCTGAAAGCCTGAAGCGACGCACCCTGCACAATATCATATGCTTCTACTCTCGTCGCTCCCTTTTTCACGAGTTCAAGCAGTATTCTCTGTGAATAGATCAAACCTTTTGTTATGCCTAGATTTTCCTTCATCTTTTCTTCGTTAACGACCAGTTTCTCGATAAGCGTTTTCATTTTCGCAAGCATGTAATCCAAAAGTATCGTCGAATCCGGTATTATTACGCGTTCCGCGGACGAATGAGAGATGTCCCTTTCGTGCCAAAGCGCCACATTCTCCATCGCTACCATGGCGTTCCCGCGAAGAACCCTGGCAAGCCCGTCTATCCTCTCGCATATTATCGGGTTCTGTTTATGCGGCATACTGGAAGAACCGGTCTGCCCTGTGGCGAAAAATTCCTGAACCTCCGCTATCTCGGTCTTCTGCAGCCCCCTCACTTCCAGCGCGATCTTTTCAAGCGTAGTGCCTAATAACGCGATCATGTTAAGATAAAAAGCATGTCTATCCCTCTGCAATATCTGGGAGGACACGCGTGCCGGCTTAAATCCTAATTTCTCGCACACATATTCCTCAACGAAAGGATCAACGTTAGCGAATGTTCCCACAGATCCGGATATCTTTCCGCACGCTATCGTTTCCCTGGCTTCCTTAAGCCGCGCGAGACCTCTTTCCATCTCCCGGTAATAAAGGGCCATCTTCAAACCAAACGTTATCGGTTCGGCATGTACTCCGTGAGAACGGCCTATCATCGGGGTTTTCTTGTATTTTACGGCTTTTTTCTTAAGCTCTTCCTTAACCTCTTCCGCCCCTTTTATCAGGATATCCATCGCCTCGCACATCATAACGGAAAGGGCCGTATCAAGAACATCGCTAGAAGTAAGCCCAAAATGAAAGTATTTGGCATCTTCTCCGACATATTCCGAAACATTTTTTATAAAAGCCACAACATCGTGATGCGTCTTTTCCTCTATTTCTTTGATTCTCTCAACATCGATATTGGCTTTTTCTTTTATGATTTTAAAGGATTTCTGCGGTATGATGCCTTTTTGGGCCATAGCTTCGCATGCAAGTATTTCTATTTGAAGCATTTTTCGGAATTTGTTTTCATCCGTCCATATCCCGGCTATAACGGGACGAGAATATCTATCGATCATACACACACCCTTTTTTACGGTTTATCTTTCGCTTTTTGAGGTTCCGGCCTCACGCCAGAGTATTTTTTATATCATATATAGTAGGGCCTGTCAACTTTTGTACGGACAGATATCCTCTTCTTTACAACATGTCTCTTTATGAATTTATCGGACGCTTTCTAGTACCTCTTGCAAGTTGTTACACTCCCTTTTTTCATGAATAATTTTTGAAAATCACCAGTTCTGCTCGATTTTTCACTGCACCCCATAATAAACCTTGAAAGGATACCTTTAATTTGTTATAATTCAACTCACATATTTCGTCGCGGGGTGGAGCAGGGGTAGCTCGTGAGGCTCATAACCTCAAGGTCGGAGGTTCGATTCCTTCCCCCGCAACCAGATAAATACAGGCTTTCTACATCTCGGTAGAAAGCCTTTTTTATATGCTTTGGAGGTGTTTTGATATGAAATTTTCTCCTGTAAACTGGTTTTTCCTGATCGCGCTGATCTCCGCCTTCATATTTTTTATACGCGGCCTCCGGGTGCTTCGAAGTGAGATCATCATAAAATACTTCATTCCTTTTACGATCGTTTTTTCCGGACTGCTGTTTCTGGATAATTTCATACACCTGAAATTCCTAAAACTTATCGCGCTGGTTTTGCTTCTTTCTGCCGTGATCGTTCTGATCTCGGATATCTTTCTTTATTTTTTCTTTTCTTTAAAACATTATATGCGCGCAAAAAAAGACCTGTCTGCGGGTTTGCCTCCCCACATCATGGAGATCTGCTCGGCTTGTGAATCCATGGCTTCGACACGAACGGGGGCCTTAATCATCGTCGAGAAAAAAGATCCGCTCGAACCTTTTATAAGCAGCGGCATGCCTTATGATGCCGACATCCGGGCCGAAATTCTTCTCGCGCTATTCGCTAAAACATCACCGGTCCATGATGGCGCCGTAATAGTCATGAACGGCCGGATCTCACGCGTAAAAAGCATTCTCCCGATATCGACAAGCGCCCTTGTCCCAATGGGCGTAGGAACAAGACACCGCGCGGCTATCGGTATCACGGAAAAAACGGATGCTCTTGTTTTCGTTGTTTCGGAGGAACGCGGCGAATTAAGCATCGCATATAAAGGAAATCTGTTCAAACCGGAGTCTCAGGATATCCTTTTAAAACTGGTCCAGGACATACTCCGCGGGAAAAATATCGTCTAGAAAAATGTGGAGATAAAATGAATACCGTAATATTACTGACCATATCGAATATATTTATGACATTTGCCTGGTACGGACACCTAAAATACAAATCTTCTCCGCTCGCCCTTGTTATACTGGTAAGCTGGCTGATAGCCTTTGTGGAATACTGCTTTCAGGTGCCGGCAAACCGCATCGGACACTCGCAATTCTCAGCCGCACAGCTGAAGACCATTCAAGAGGTCATTACTCTGGTGGTTTTTTGCGTGTTCTCTGTCACATATCTGAAAGAAGACCTGCGCTGGAATTATCTGGTTGGCTTCGGGTTCATGATCCTCGCAGTGTTTTTTGTTTTTAAAAAATGGTAACTCCCTCTCTCGTCTGTTCGGAAGTTCTGCGCTCTCAAGAAAAATACCCTGTTATTTTTGATCTCCAGGCGTTTGATACTTCGCTGAAGCGTAAAATATTTCTATCTTTTGCGGGTATTTTTCTTAAGTGCTCGAACATTCCGAACAGACTAATCTCCGAAAAAGCGTATTTAAGGTTTACGTATTAACGTGACCTTGCAAATGACGTCACTGCGAGGATCAATAGTCAAAGGTTGGCGACGAAGCAATCTTTGGGTAGCGAATAGATCATTACGCATAGCTTGCTTCGCTCGCAATGACAGCGAGAGATTTTATTGAAGATGTCGTGCGGGAATCCGAGCATTGGAGAGAAAAGCCCACAATAGATAAAAGTAAATTACGCATCTGCGATAGGCGAACGCCGGGAGATTAAAAATAACAGGGCTTTTCTCGAAACGCGCAGGATGACGCACAACATCTAAGGGATATCCGGTAGTATATTTTTTAGAGATTGCTTCGTCGCTTCGCTCCTCGCAATGACAATGATGGATCCCTCTCCTCCCGAGACCACATTCGAAAGAACACAAACTTCTCCTTGCGAATCAGGCATGCCCATCATATCCATATAAGCATTACTTACGATTGGACATTTTCCGGAAACATTTGGTATACTTATCACATGAGTCCATTCGATTTTTCCGAAAAAAGGCATTCGGCGCGGCTCGCGCTAAAATGCCGCATATCAGTCCGGATAGAGGGAAAAGATTCCGGGGCAAAAAATTTTTCGGCCATCGGCAAAAACATAAGTACTGACGGCATTTTATTCGCCTCAAAACAACAACTTACCGCCGGAGACACCATATTGATGACATTGTCCTTTCCCGGGGAAGAAACAAAAGAAGATCAGCTTTTACTGCGCGGTGCGGTAAAATGGTGCTCGCCTATTTTTGAAGGCACCGTAAAAACCGGTTTTTATGATACCGGGATCCGTTTTGTTGATCTGGATCAGGCCAACTTAAAATTCCTTGTAAAATACGTTTGTGGAAATCTTACGGAAGGGATATCAAGGTAGCTATTATCATGAAAAAACTCGTGCTGCTGGCCGGTAATATTTCTTTCGACCTTATAAAAAGCGTGACACACAGCGACGGCCTGGGATTCACCGCATATATCGGGGGATCTATCTGCAATACCGCGATACAGGTGAGCCGCCTTGGATTACCGGTAGCGCTCTTTTCCTGTCTGGGAAAAGATCCGCTCAGCGACTATGCCATACATCTATTAAAAAAAGAACATATACTGACAAAATATATTCACCGGAACGGCGCGTTTCATCCGTCCCTGGCAATAGCGAATCTCGACAAACAAGGTAACTCTTCTTACAGTTTTTCAAGGGCCAGCGCATCGGCGAAGTTCGAACATATCCCTAAAAGTTTTCTGAAGAACATCAGCGTTTTCCACACGGGTTCTTTTTTCTGTTGTGATATTTCAACTTATCCCATAGCCCTTTCTCTTGTAAAAAAAATGAAAAAGGCCGGGGTACCTTCTTTCTTTGATCCGAATTGGCGAGCCTCACGTATCGATGATATTGCCGCGGCAAAAAAACGTATATTTTCACTCCTCCCGTATTTTTCACTCGTTAAATTAAGCGACGATGACATTACGGGTATTACCGGGGAAGCGGATCTGAACCGGGCGATCAGTATTCTGGAAAAACACACTCGCGCGCACATTATCGTTACGCTGGGCGAAAAAGGCTCACTATATAAAAGCCCGACAGGTTTCATAACATGCCCTGCCATAGATATAAAGATCGCCGATACTATAGGAGCTGGGGATGCCTTTACTTCCGGTTTGATTTATAAGTTCATGACATTAGGCAAAGAAAAATTCTTTAAAGACATGCATGACAATCTTATTTTTGCATCTAAAGTAGCCGCTGTTATTTGTACGGGACACGGTGCCACAAGCGCGTTACGCGGGATCTCGCAGGTCAAAGCCGTTAAAACACATACCATATAGATCAGTACCGACAAAGCACCTGTTTAGACGCTAACCGGCCTTTTCTGAAAAAAGTTAATTTTTATTTGTTGTTTTGCTTGTTTTGGAGGATGTACTTTTGTTTTTAGTCGCCGGTGTTTTCGAAGGCGACTGTTTTTGAAGCCCTTCATAAATATATTCTTCCTTGCGGACTATGCCAAGTTTGCCCCGGGCTTTTTGTTCGACATAGTCGGGGTTTTCGTGCATAAGACGTATTTCTTCCCTTAGCATCGCGTTCTGCTGTTTTAGAACATCTATCCTGCGACGCACGGCTTCGTTCTCGTCGCGCAATTTCTCGAGTTCAGAAAACCCCGGCAAAAAGACAACTACGATTATTGCGCCAACTACGGCCAGATTCAGTATTACTTTCTTCCCTTCCATGAAGGATCTCCGTATACGGCTTTTTTACCCAGCATTTCCTCTATTCTAAGAAGCTCATTATATTTAGCGATACGATCCGTTCTGGAAGTAGAACCGGTTTTTATCTGCCCCACACCGGTAGCGACAGCCAGATGAGATATCGTCGTGTCTTCCGTTTCTCCGGAACGATGCGACATTATGGCCGTATATCCCGCTTTTTTCGCCATGCTTATAGCCGCGAGCGTTTCGGTCAACGTACCTATCTGGTTCACCTTTATAAGTATCGAGTTCGCGACCCCCTTATCGATACCCTCTTTTAAACGTTTTGTGTTCGTCACGAAAAGATCATCGCCGACGAGCTGCACGTTCTTGCCTATCTTATCCGTTAATTTTTTCCACCCGTCCCAATCATCTTCGGCCATGCCGTCCTCAATTGAAACTATAGGATACTTGCTTGCCCATTTCGCGTAGAAATCAGCCATCGCGTCCTGAGTTTTTGTCTGATTCGTCTGTTCTCCTTCAAGCACATATTTCCCGTCTTTATAGAACTCGCTGGAAGCCGGATCAAGCGCGATCTTTACGTGTTTCCCGGGTTTATATCCGGCGGCTTCTATGGCCTGAATGATAACTTCCAGTGCTTCCTCGTTAGACTTAAGGTCCGGCGCGAAACCACCCTCGTCGCCGACACTTGTAGCAAGCCCTTTCGAATGAAGTATCTTTTTAAGGTTATGAAACACTTCGGCTCCCATCCTAAGTCCTTCCTTAAAACAACAAGCTCCGGTCGGCATTACCATGAACTCCTGCAGATCAACGTTGTTATCCGCATGCGCTCCACCGTTAAGAATGTTCATCATCGGGATAGGAAGCACACAGGCCTTCGCACCGCCGACATATTTGTAAAGCGGCATTCCTTTGGAAATGGCTACCGCTTTGGCGTTCGCAAGCGAAACACCAAGGATGGCGTTGGCCCCGAGTTTACCTTTATTCGGTGTTCCGTCCAGCTCGATAAGGATCTGGTCTATCTTTGCCTGTTCCGACGCTTCTTTACCTTTCAGCTTTTTTGCTATCGCAGTATTCACATTATTTACGGCTTTTAACACGCCTTTACCCATGTAACGTGATTTATCCCCGTCCCTAAGCTCAACCGCTTCATGCACACCGGTCGAAGCCCCGCTCGGAACAGCCGCGCGCCCTATAGATCCGTCGGCAAGATGAACGTCGACTTCCACCGTGGGATTTCCCCTTGAGTCCATTATTTCACGCCCTATTATTTTTGTGATCTTTGTAGACATCGTTTCTCCTTTTTTTACTTTTTGTTAGATTTTTTTATACGGACTTTCTTCCCGTCCGTTTCTATTTTCCCTTCAGCAAATAAACGAACCGCCTCCGGATACAGCAGATGTTCCGTCCGATGTATCCGTTTTTCCAGGCTCTCGATACTTTCCCCTTCCTTGATCTGCACGGCTTTCTGAAGAATTATCGGTCCGGAATCCAATTCATTCGTGACAAAATGCACGGTCACTCCGGTCACCTTCACTCCATAATCATGCGCGTCTTTTATCCCGTGCGCTCCCTTGAACGCCGGCAAAAGCGCCGGATGTACGTTCAGCAATCTGTTCTGATACTTCGCCACAAAATATTTGCTAAGTATCCGCATAAAACCCGCAAGAACTACAAAATCTATTTTTTCTTTTTCCAGTTCTTCGGCTATTTTTTTATCGTACTCTTCCCTGTCCGGAATATCCTTTTTTTCAAGAATGAACGTTTTTTTTTCGTATTTTCGCGCACGCTCAAGCGCATACGCACCGCTTTTATCACTTACAACAAGCGCGATCTCGGCACCGGCCAGATCGTTCTTTTTTTCCGCGGCCAATAGCGCCTCAAGATTTGATCCGTTCCCGGACACAAATACGGCTATCTTCACTCTTTCTCCTATGAACAGGCATTGATACTTCCGGAAAACCCGGCAGGATAACACCCATACGCACTGCGTTCAATGTTGCTATTATATCCCACTGTCCCTGTTTGTCAACAATACGTGTTCTGCGCCACTCCGGGGCTTTTATAAAACATTGCGATAGACGAAAATGGTTTTTTTATTGACCGCTCTCCATTTTTATATTATGATTATCGCGTAGGTAGTTTCATAATAACCACGACAGGATGCGCGATGTTCAAAAAATCTCAAAAATTATTCTGCTGTGAAAAGTGCCAGAATTACTGGACTTGCGAAACCAAATGGTACCGCGGTGAACACGGAGAAGAAAACGTCTGCTGTCCTTTGTGTTCGTTCTACGAGATACACTGGAAAGATATTCCAGCTTCGGAAAAAACCCCGGGTAAACACTCCCATTAATTTAACTGTTTGTAAAAACAAAAAAGCCTTTCAGAAAAACTGAAAGGCTTTTTTGTTTATCTGCTTATGGAGCCCGCGAGTGGACTCGAACCACCGACCTAGGCATTACGAATGCCTTGCTCTACCAGCTGAGCTACGCGGGCACACAACAGCGTAAAAATTGTATAATCAAAGTCGTTCTTTTTCAAGAGAATTCTGTTGTCTCCTTTCCGGTAGCAACATATTACCGTCACTTTTCGAAATTGCGTATTCTTATCTACGGTAGACGAGCCCTTTTCACAAAGAGAAGTTTGTGTTCTTTCTACCGTGGACGCTCAAAATCCCCGGCGACCGAGGACGCAATGTCCGAGGAAGTGCCGAGGCCTCCGGACGAGGCCGGCTCAACTCGCTCAGCGTTCGGCCTCGCTCTCTCCGCTAACGCGGAGATCCGTGCCCGCATCGGCCTCTCGATGCCCCGTACGAAAGAACATAAACTTCTCCGAAAAAGGAAATCGTATAAACGACAGAACTTCTCGTTTCGCCAAGTCAACCGAATGAAATATCGCATATATAGCTACGGCTTTTATTGGAGAGCGGGGGGACGAAGACGGGGGCGATAAACTAAAATAGCAGCTCGCTTCTCCGGATCGTCCCCGCGAATTGTTTCCCCGGAAACTATCAGGTATAATAAGTTCGAGTTTAGCGCATTTATAGTTATTTTCATTTTAAAATCATGAAGACAAACAGTTTAAAATTAAAGATTCGCTTTCTGCTCTACCTGGTATTCCTTACGGTCCTGGGCTCGTTCCTTTTTAACTATCTTCTTACGAAACAAAGCACCATCATGTATAAATATTTTATCGAACGCCCCGCGGCATACAATCTTGAACGCGCCGAAAGACTGGCAAATTCAATCTATCGCAGCTTCAAAGAAGAAGTCCCGTCTCCGACCATCGAAAACATACGGGTCTTCATAGAAAAGTACAACGACATTCCGTTCCTCAGCGTTAATTTCATATATAAGGATTCCTCGGGCGCTATGAAAAGCATCTTAAAAGACGCGAATGAGAATGATATCCTCAGTGCAGAATATGTCTTCCCTATAAAATACGGCACACAGGAAATAGGCACTTTACTTGTCTATGACATCAACAAAGAATACAAAAAAGGTATAGAAGAATACTCGAACATGATGAATATCACCAGGATCTCGTTCAGTTCGCTTATATTTCTCCTTTTATTCATTCTGCTTTACCGGGAATACAGCACGCGGATAGAGCAGGAAAAACGTCTCGCCGAATTTCAGGCTACGCATGACGGTCTGACCGGTCTTTATAATCACCGCTGTTTCAAGGAACATCTGGCCAAGACTGTCTCACATCTTTCCGGAACGCATGCGTCAATCTCGCTTATCATGTGCGACGTCGATCACTTTAAAAAATTCAACGACACATACGGCCATTTAGCCGGAGATGAGGTATTAAGAACCGTCTCTTCGATAATCGCGGACAACGTACGCGCTGTCGACATGGTAGCACGTTACGGCGGGGAAGAGTTCGCCATCCTTCTCAAAGAAAGCCGTCCCGACCACAGAAAAGGACACGAGCACCAGAAGGACATCTTGAAAGAAACCATAGAAATAGCCGAGAGGATCCGTTCACGCGTCGAATCTACAAAGGTAAAATTCAACACCATGAACGTAAGCGTCACCATAAGCATGGGGGTATCGACTTACAAAGGTTCAGACAAGGAATACAAAACCGAATATCTGATCAGCGAAGCCGATTTGGCTTTATACGAATCAAAAAACACCGGTAGGAACCGTATTACTATTTTCGATCCAGAAACAAAGTGTTTCAAAAAAGCCGATTAACACAACTCTCTTACTTACATATATTTTCCGGACACAAGATAATTCGTCACATAGTCTTTAACTGCCTCATCAAACGACATGAACTTCTGTTTGTACCCGGCTTTTCTAAGTTTTGATATGTCCGCTTCGGTAAAATACTGATATTTCGGCCTCAGGTATTCCGGCATTTCGATATATTGTATGTTCGCTTTCTTGCCGACAGCCTTGAACATCGCTCCAGCCAGATCGTTCCATGTTTTAGCCTCACCGGTGCCTACGTTGAATATGCCGGTTTTAGCGGTTTTTCTGAAAAAGTAGAACATGATATCGACAACATCTTTAACATAAATAAAATCTCTTTTTTGTCCGCCGTCCGGATATTCTTTATTGTAGGATTTGAACAGACGGATGGTCCCTTCCTTGTCGACTTCTGAGAATTTTTTACACACGACGCTCATCATTTCGCCCTTGTGATATTCATTCGGACCATATACGTTAAAAAACTTAAAACCCGTAACCTTATTTATAAGTTTATTCCTCATAACCCACATATCGAACATCTGTTTCGAATATCCGTACATATTAAGCGGACACAGATCACATAGTTTAGCGTCGTCGTCGCTATATCCCCTTTCCCCGGAACCATAAGTGGCGGCCGAGGACGCATACAAGAACGGTACTTTTTCAGAAACAGCCCATTCGGCCAATATCTTAGAATACTCATAGTTGTTCTTCAGAAAATAGTCCGCGTCCGTGCATGTGGTCGAACTGCAGGCACCAATATGCACTATCTTTTCCGGTTTCGGGATATCTCCTTCTTTCACTAGTTCCAAAAAATCACTTTTCTGCATATAATCCGTAAATTTTTTCCCGACGAGATTTTTCCATTTTTCAGAACCGTCAAGATGATCAACGACCAAAACGTCCTTGATTCCCTCTCCGTTCAATTTTGCCAGAAAGCAACTCCCTATAAAGCCGGCCCCTCCGGTCAGAATTATCATTTTCTCGCCTCCGGTTCGTCGTATTTATCCGCCAATTTCAGTAGTTTATATATTTTCCCCGCTTTTTTGAAAAGCAATCTGATGAAAGCCAGTTCCTTAGTAGCCTGTGACGCCTCTTGGGCCGGATAACCGAATATCGTAATCCCTTCTTCCGGGAAATCTTTAGTTATCCCCGCCTGAGCCGCTATCTTATTGTTTTTCCCTATCGTCGCGTGGTCTTTTATACCGACCTGTCCGCCCATCATCGTGTTATCACCTATCACCGAACTCCCTGCGATACCGCATTGTCCGGCGATTATAACATTCTTACCAAGCCTTACATTATGGGCTATCATCACAAGATTATCTATTTTGGTCCCCTTGCTCACGATCGTATCCGTAAAGGTCCCGCGATCAACGCACGTATTGGCCCCTATTTCAACATCCTCTTCAATAATGACAGAACCGAGCTGCGGAACTTTATATATCTTATCCCCTTTAGGCACATAACCAAACCCATCGGCGCCGACAACAACTCCCGAATGCAATATTACCCGGTTGTGTATTATCATACCGTCATATACGCTGGCATTTGCGAATATTTTGACATTATCCCCGATACTAACATTTTTACCGATAAAAACGTTAGCCCCGATCACGGTGTTATTTCCGATTTTTGTATTCTCCCCAATAACCGCATATGGACCAACTGAAACATTCGCGCCAAAAACCGCCGTCTTGTCCACCGTACTATTAGGATGTATACCACCTTTTGCAGGTGGTCGCATTTCAACAAATACGTTATACGCGACGGTCAAAGCATATTTCATATCCTTCACACAAATAACGGTTTTGGGGAAATCTTTTACACTAAGCGTCGTTATAATACTCCCCGCATTACTGTTACGAACTGTCTCAAGCTGGGCTTCATCCATCGCGAAGGTAGCATCTTCCTTGCCCGCAAATCTGACATTCACAAGATCCCTGACCGGCACATCCGGATCTCCGAATACCGTTCCTCCAATAAATCCGGCCAATTTTCCCGCGGTAAGAGCGAACATATTGTTCCCTTTCTTTAAGTAAACTTTTTCAAAACCGTTTTCAATATTGTACCTAAGACTCAGCCCAAATTAAACTTTTTTGTTCATATTATTGTCATCTCTCGCCTTTCCCGGCTTGCTGTTTAAAAAACATCCGCCCGGGCTTAAATAAAAAAAGAACCCCTGGTGAAATTCTTTCAGGGGTTCTTTTATTTTTACTTGATTACAGACTCTTTAAAAGACTCTTACCGGCTTTGAAGCCAACAACTTTCTTCGCAGCTATCTTTATTGTAGCGCCTGTCTGGGGATTTTTTCCCATTCTGGCCTTGCGAACCTTCATCTGGAAAGTGCCGAGTTCCGGAAGACGGATAACTCTCTCTGTCGCTCCACCTTTGCTCAAACGACCGGTCATCGAACACACCACGGCATCATACGCCCTGGCGGCTTCTGATTTTTTCCCATACTTACCTGACTTGACGATTGCATCGATGAATTCTGCTTTGTTCATTTAACTCCTCCTTTGTTTTGTAAAATGACCTTTCAATCCATATTTCTCAGGCCTTGCGGCCGGGACTGATACTTGTCAGCGACTTGTTCGACTGACCAGATCACCAAGGTAACTATACCGGACTTCTTTTTATTTGTCAATATTCTTCCGAGAAAATCAGGGTTTCCGGAGATTGTCGCTACACAAGCAGCTTGCAAAGCGCTTCTCAGCGATGTCCATTTGTCATTTTTTCTTCAGTATATCACTGAATACCCACACTTTGACACCATTCGCTATAACCTCGACCTGCGAAAAACCTTCCTCCTGCTTTATAACACGGACGTCCAATCCTTTTTTCAACATAAATATCACTTGCATTTCATGCATCTTTTTTATTGTCTCGAGATTATTCAGATTCTGTTTCAGAAATACCATATTCTGTTTGTTAGGCGCGGCCCATCCCTCACGATCCACAGTATAAACTGCTACCGGCACGGCTAAAAACTCTTTCATCGTCCACAAAAGAATATTTCCCTGGTCGAGTTTTACCTGGATCATCTTTCCATCTTCCTGAACAGCGGTCACCTTCAATCCGGCCTTGAGAAGAATAGCTTCGCGCGCATCATACATCCTTTTTATAACCGCACCATTATTAACGTTTTGCAACAATTCTTCCAGTTTATTTTTGCTGACAGCGGCCCACGTTTCTTTCTGCGTGAACAATGTTGTCTGAACAACTTTTGTCTCTGCCGGAATTATTGCTGTCGTTGTTTTATTATTGCTCTCTACTCGGGTTCTGGGTTCTTTTTTCCCACACCCCACGGCAAAAAACACGACGATCAGCATTAGCACGATTAAATTACGCATTTTTTCTCCTTTTGTGTATTGATTATATATTACCTTGCCCCAAAATCTCTTTTTTGTCAATCCTTCTTGATCCGCTTTTGTTAATGCTCTTCCTTATTAATATTGCCGAAAATCTTACGCATTCTCTGTTCTGTTAAATTGGCAAACAATCAACAACATAAACCATCAGATTCTATCTGTCATTCATTTCCGGGCAAAAACGCGCAGCTATCCCGCCCGGGGACGGCGCGAAGCGACGCAGGAGATCCGAAAGCATATCCCCGATGATTTCAAAAATAACATGTGTATTACTCGAACGATGCATATCAAAATAAAAGTCCCATTTCGAAAACCTATTACGGCTATCCGGGCTGGGCGAGTACCCTAGCAATTCGAGGCAATAGATAGAAATAAATTATGCATCGGCGCTAATCAAACGCCGGGAGTACAAAAATAACACGAAGAATTGCGCGGAACGCAGAACGGCCCGGATAGACGGTATTTGAAGTGGGATAATTACCCGGGCGGAAACGCGCAGCAGTCCCGCCCGGGGACGGCGCGGAGCGACGCAGGTATTTTGAAAATTTATTTTCGAAATACCGAGGAGCATCGCGCATGCAAACGGTCTCAGTTATATCCCTCTTAGCCGTTTGCACTACCGCTAAAACAAAAAGCTCGATCATTTCTGTGGTTTGGACCCGGGCGGAAAACGAGCCCCGAAGGGGCGAAGTGTCCCACCCGGGGACGGCGACGTAGCTGACGCAGGATTTTTGAAAAGTTCTTTTCAAAAATCCGAGGAAGCGTAGTCGCGGGCAAACAGCTTTCTCGGGATATCACCGGGGCTGTTTGCACAACCACTAAAACAAATCGACCGGGTTTGTTCTGTCTTTCGGTACCGGGCGGAAACGCGCAGCAGTCCCCGGGCGGATTCGAACCGCCGCACCAAGCTCCGGAGGCTTGTACTCTATCCAGCTGAGCTACGGGGACGCATGATTTGTCTCAAATTTTATCATACATTCAATAGAAGTGGTACCACTATCATTTCGTATTATCTTACACGCCGCGGGTCTCTACTTGTGCGGTATATTTGGAAAGTGTTTGCTTGAATTCTTCAAACTTTTCTTTACTGTATGGTTTGACATCCGCGTATTTCGGATCGAATGTATTCACTGCCCTAAATTGCTGTAAATAATATTTATCGGACATCACCAGGTTTTTCCCAATGTGCTCAAAATCCTCTGTATCCACCACGCCCGGTACGCAGGTGGTTCTAAGTTCATAGGGGATGCCGGACTCTCTGATCACCCTAAGACTTTCTTTTATATGCCCGGCCACGTTCATCATTCCGGCTACAATACCATATTTCTCAAACGCCGTTTTTATATCCACGGCAATATAGTCCACAGCCTTATTTTGTATAAGGTTCTCCAGAGCTTTTGGATTCGACGCGTTCGTATCAAGTTTGGTTTTATACCCCAGAGCCTTGATGCGAAGCATATATTCGGCGAGATCTTTTTGCAGAGTAGGTTCCCCGCCGCTCAGGACAACAGCTTCGAGCATTTTTCGTCTGGCGGCGAGAAATTCCATCACTTCGTTCTCATCACATTCAAATTTTCGTTCTCTGGTCACCAGATCCCGGTTGTGACAATATGCGCAATGGAAATTACACCCTTGAGTGAATACCACAGCGCATATATGCCCCGGATAATCAACAAGAGACAGTTTTTGCAGTCCGGCTAGTATCATTGCTTTTTACCATGGCCTGAATATCGAATTTTTTCCTATCCTTGAATTCTTCCGCTTTGCCCTTGTTCCACGACTGAACCGGACGGAAAAATCCCGTTACTCTTGAAAAAACCTCTACATTGCATTTCTTTTCCATGCTAATCCCCCTTTTTTGTACTATTCCCCTTTATTTAGCATGTTCTTTCTCATACGGACATTCAAAATGTTCTCCGGGTATATACCCGTGAACCGAACAAATCGTAAACGACGGTGTTATCGTATAGTACGGCATCCGATACGTCTCAGCGATACGTCTTACCAGCTTTTTACAGACCTCTATATCCTCTATTCTTTCTCCGAGAAAAATATGAAACACTGTTCCGCCGGTATATAAGGTTTGCAATCCGTCCTGATGATCCATCGCACTGATAAGATCTTCCGTGTAGCTTACCGGCAAATTCGACGAATTCGTATAGTACGGCTCGTTCTTCCCCTGTGTAACTATGCCAGGATATCTTTCCTTGTCCATTTTGGCCAGCCTATACGAAGTTCCTTCGGCCGGAGTGGCTTCAAGATTGTAAAAATGTCCCGTTTCTTCCTGAAAATCCACCATTTTATTTCTGATATAGTTCAGAACCTCTACAGCAAACGCATTTCCTTTTTTGGATCCGATGTCATCTTTTACGAGATTGAGACACGCCTCATTTATCCCGACCACTCCTATGGTTGAGAAATGATTGGCCCAGAACGTGCCAAACCGTTTTTTGATCCCGTCGAGATAACATTTTGAATACGGATACAAGCCCTGTTCCGTCAGCGTTTCCAGGATCTTCCTTTTTATCTCAAGGGACTCCTTTGCCACTTCCAAAAGTTCATCCAACCCTTTATAGAACGCCTCCTTGCTCCCTGCCGATAAATACGCAAGTCTTGGGATATTCAACGTTACAACCCCTATGGAGCCCGTCAAAGGATTCGATCCAAAAAGTCCGCCTCCTCTTTTCCTTAATTCCCTGTTATCAAGACGCAGCCTGCAGCACATACTTCTGGCATCGTCAGGATTCATATCACTGTTAACAAAATTCGAAAAGTACGGGATCCCGTACTTAGCCGTCATCTCCCAAAGATATTTATGTTCAGGATTGTCCCAATCGAAGGTCTTCGTGATATTGTATGTGGGTATCGGGAAGGAAAAGATCCTCCCTTTAGCATCCCCTTCTATCATCACTTCGCAGAAAGCTTTATTGATCATGTCGGCTTCATGCTGAAAATCCGCATAGGTCTTATCTTTCAGTTCGCCGCCGACAACAACCGCCTCATTCTTAAATGATTCCGGGATGTTAAGATCCAAGGTTATGTTTGTAAACGGTGTTTGGAATCCAACCCTAGTTGGGACATTGATATTAAAAATAAACTCCTGCATGTACTGTTTGACCTGTTTATACTCCAGCTTATCATAATAAATGTACGGCGCGAGTAATGTGTCAAAATTCGAAAAAGCCTGGGCGCCAGCCGCTTCTCCTTGAAGCGTATAGAAAAAGTTCACTATCTGCCCAAGTGCTACCCTGAAATGCTTCGGTGGTTTGGATTCTACTTTACCATAGGCGCCTCCGAAACCACGGGCCAAAAGATCCTTTAGGTCCCAGCCGCAGCAATATGCGCTTATCGACCCGAGATCATGTATATGTATGTCTCCCTCAAGATGTCTTTCGGCTACGTTCTTCGGATAGATCCTGTCCAGCCAATAACTGTTAGATACGGCGGTCGATATAAAGTTATTAAGCCCCTGAAGCGAAAAACCCATGTTGGCGTTCTCTTTAACGCGCCAGTCCTTTTGCTGTATATAGCTGTCCACCATGTTGACAGCATCACTTAATAACTGTTTTGTCTGACGGAGTTTCGCATGTTGTTCCCTGTAAAGGATATAGGCTTTGGCCGTTTTCGCATGCCCGTTCTCGATAAGTATCTTTTCCACCAGATCCTGAACGTTCTCAACCGTCGGGATCCGGTCTCCTTTATACATAACCTCAAGGAAAGAAACCGTCTGCCTGGTTATATTCTGGGCCTTTTCCGGATCTTCTCCGCCTACAGCCTGTGCCGCGCAAAAAACGGCCTTCTCGATCTTGTTTGGGTCGAACTCTTCCAATCTGCCGTCCCTTTTGCGTACAAACTTAATGTCCGTCGAGTACTGTTCCGCCATTTGTTGTCCCCTTTTCCTTGTTCGGTTTAATCTAACTTTTTACAGTTCTTTTTCCGAAAACCTTTATTAAATCTATCGTATCATTCCTGTTTTTTTGTGTTTTTGCATCATTTGCTATTTTTACTGCCACTTGTCAAGCGTGTCAATTAGTACCATATATTGTTGTTTGTGTCAAGACAAACACAATATATAGTTAGGTCGAAAAAAGTTAGCTTTATAATTCTTGACGCTCTCTTTTTTCGTAATTTCTCATAAAACCCTCTAAAACCTGCATAAATCCTGTTAAAAAAATATTTCCCGGTCTAATTTAATTTTCTCTTTTCGCTTATTCTACCCAAATAATATTTAAAAATTAATTTTCTCTTATTTTCTGCTTTCCCTTTATCTTGTTTGAAAGTACCCTTCTGTTATTAATGATACCACAATAGTGTCCTTATGACAAATTTACGGCCCGTTACATTGCTACTTTTCTACACATTTCCGCGCATAATATTCCGACATAAGTTCCCATTATGTTACCCATTACTGCCAATAAAAGCCCTACGGGGGCAAGCAACGGTTGATATATAGCGGCAACTACCGGCGCCGACGCTGTCCCTCCTATATTAGCTTGACTGGCCGTCGCTACAAGAAATAGGGGTGCCCGGACCAAACGAGCTGCCGACAAAAGCACAACCCCATGTATCATTACCCATACTATTCCCGCTATTATCAGCACCGGAGCGTCTCTCAACGCGGCAAGGTTCGCTCGCGCGCCTATCGTGGCCAAAACAAAATAAAGCAGAAAATAACCAATCTGTGAAGAACCATAGCTTTCCAGCCCTTTTATCTTTGTAAACGACAGCCCCATACCTATCGCGGTGATTATCACGATCGTCCAGGTATACGCTGAAACAATATTTTTAACTACCGGCATTTTTGAGGATATATATATCGCCACAAAAGACGATACTATCCCCACCGCCGTGATACGAGCCAATGCGTTCACTGTCATTCGTTTTTTTACTACGACAGTCTCTTTGATCCTGTTATTCAGGTCTTTCATCATTTTAATATCGGCTTTATTCCATTTATCGAATTTTGTCTGATAATTCGACGCCACTATAAGCAGGCCCATCCATAGATACGGCACTATCGCGTCCACAATAACCATAGGCATAAATATCGCGTCAGGAGTACTTATTGCTTCCTTAACTGCCAGCATATTGGCACTACCTCCGGTCCATGACGCCGCTATCGCGCCAAACCCCGACCAGATCCCGGACGGTAAAAAATCCTTAAAAAGCAAAATAACAACCGGTCCGCCTATGAAAATCCCCAGACTTCCGGCAAGCATCATCGCTATCGCTTTAGGCCCCAAACGAAAAATCTGTTTTATGTTGACCGACATCAAGATCAGCACCAGACTGACCGGCAATAAATAATCCGCCGCAAGTTTGTACAAATCGGACTTGCTTGGTATCAATCCCAGAGTCGACGCAAGAAGAGGAATAAAGTATATCCAGAACATGGAAGGAATTATATTAAAAAACCATTTGGTCTTGTTGTGCCCCGACAAAAAATATATAGCCCCTTCTATGGCCACCAGAACAGTAATAATGTAAAAATTTCCGACGTTCATTTATCCTATCCGGTATTTAGGTCCTGTTATATTGATGCATCCGTAATTTTTCCCGTGTTCCATAAAATGTATGGCGTCCAAATCGATATATTCAAACTGCTTCCCTGATGCGAAGAATATCCCATTTGATAAACCTGTCATTGTCTCAGTCATACATCCGATCATGGTTTTCAATCCGTTCTTTTTAGCGGTTTCGTATAATTCTTGCGACCATTTTATCCCGCTTTTTGCCATTTTTATATTTATCCCGCCGCAGAGATCTTCGTCTATAGCCATTTTCAGATCATCCGGCGTGAATACAGTTTCATCAAGCACGATGGGAATCCCCGACATTTTTTTCGCTTCTTTCATCCCTTTGATATCTTTTTTTTTCATCGGCTGCTCAAATAGCTCGGGCATATATCTTTTAAACTTAAGATATTCCAAGATTTCCCTGAATGATTTTGTATCATAGCCCTGGTTACCGTCCAAACGTACGACAGCGCCGCTTCTATAATCAGAAAGAAAATCGAAAACAAAAGATATAATCCGCTTATCGGCAGCAAGGCTCCCGCTCACCTTAAGTTTATATATGTTGAATTTTTGTTTTACGGCGCGAAGTATCCATTTTTTCAGCACACCCGTATCCATACAAAAAGGAATTGTAATATCCGTTTCTATGGATTTGCGATTCGATTTCCAATATCGGACTTCGTCGATCCCTTTATTCACAAGATATGTCCGGAAAAGCGCGGTCTCCAACCCCGACACCGTCATAGGCATATTGTCGTATTTCTTTCGTGCACAGGCGATAAATCGCTCATATCCGTCTATTTCTTTTCCCTGAAGATCGGAGGTCATTTGTTTAAGAGCGGCTTTGATCCGCTCCATAGTCTCATACGGTACGGCAAAACTGGTCGGAACTTCGCCGGTACCGCGCGCGCCGTTTTGCAGACTAACGTTAATTATGATGCTTTTTGCGGTGTTTTTTTTACCAAGAGAGGTGGCGAATGTGGTTCTGAGAACCCGCTCAACGGGAAAGATCCTGATATTTTTTATCGTCGCTCGCATTTATCCCGGATTTTCTTATTACCCGTAAAACTTAAAAAACAAATCTGCTTTTTATCTCCATGCCGGTTCTGTACATCTTGCTGCCATCCGCAGATATTTTTTCCGGACATTCCTTTGTCCAGACAACACGCCCTTCACAGATAATAGGTTCGTCTTCAACATATAACTCTATTCTTACCACGGCGTTCAGAGGAAGCTGTTCGTCCACTATAACCTGAAGACCTTCCTCGCTCATGTCTTCGGTATAAGCGGAAAGTATTTTATCGTCCGGAGAATAAACAAATATCTTGCAGGGTATATTATGCCTGGCGAATCTACGCCGTTCGTGTGACCCGGATCCGAGTTGATCCTGTTCTTTATTATCCTTTTTTCGAAAGAAGAACATCCAAAAGGTCCCTTCTTGAGGTAATCCCTACAAGTTTCTGATTGTCCATGACCAAAAGATGTCGGAATTTCATTTCACAGAGTGTTTTGTATATATTGTTCAGACCTTCTTTTAATTCCACCATAACAACCTGACGCGTCATAACATCTCTAGCTTTGACGCTGTCAACCGGAACGTTATCGGCAAGAACATTGCGTATTATATCCCGTTCGGTCACCATCCCAACGACTTTCCCGTCGTTTAATACAACTATTACACCGATATCATTATCTTTCATTAATTTTGCCACTTGGGGCAGGGGCACATCTTCGGTCACCGTAATTACATCGCCTGTGATGATACCTAAGAATTTACGTCTTTGCATTGTTTTCCTTTTCGTTGTACCTACGAGATATTATTGCATATTTTTTTTATTTTACAATTTATTTATTTAAAAGTCAGACTATTTACGCTTTTCTACCGAGCTCCTGAACGCCGATTCAATTCCCGCATAAAATCCGGCGCCATAACGGCTCCAAGCTCTTGGGCTTTTTTAACATCTTGACGACTTTTATCATACTCACCTTTAAGAAAATATGCCACAGCCCGATTCTTGTATGCTAAAGCATATTTCGGATTTATTTCTATCGCGCTGTCAAAATCGCTTATGGCCTTATCTTTCTCTCCCCGCACCGTATATACTATGCCCCGGTCGCAAAATATCTTGGCATTATCGAGCTTGATCTCAACGATGAATTCCTCGGTCCATACACCGGTTTTCTGCATCAGTTCATAGTACGCGGCTTTTTCGGCTTTGATCCTGAAAAGTATTCCTATCGCCTTGTCGTAATCCATCAGCGCTTTGTCCGTCTCCCCTGACTCATAATATAGAACTCCCCGATTATGATAGCCCCGGACCTTATTCGGAGACTTTTTGATCACATCGGTCCAAAGGCTTATTCCGTCACGCCAGACCGCATTCCTCGCGATCGTCATTCCACCATATATAACCGAAATGATCACAAGTATCACCATCAAAAGCTGTTTATTTTTCCTGCCCGTTATTATCGAAACCGCCTCCGGTAAAAACACGGCGAATCCGGCAAGCGGCAGATATAGCCGATGTTCAAAAATAAGATCTTCGCTGACAAAAAAGCTGGATTGCGGTAAAACCGTAATAAAGAACCACGATACACAAAAAAATAATTTTTTATTATTTTTTCTCATAATGAACGCGGTAAAAATAATGGAACAGAGAACAACCGCCGACGCTATCACCGACGGTTCAAAAAAACTATCCGATACCAGATAGTCATAATCCAGATTCTGCCCAAACGGTACGAACGCCAGCCTTATATACGTACATATAACTTTTAGCTGTGTGAAAAAATATGTAGATACCAGATAGCTATTACTGCGCTGGAATACGTTCAGTATTTGTCCAAGTTTAGTATCGCCAAACAAACCTATCGCCAAAGGAATTATCAATATAGCCGCGGCGGCAGGCACGACATATTTGATCTTTTCCCGAAATTTCTGGCCTTTATTGAAAATAATCTCATAACAAATAATCATCACTGGCAGCGTGACTGAGATCTCTTTTGTAAACATTGCAAAAATACAAAAGCAGCATGCTCCGCAAAAAAACACATATCGGATTTTCCCTCCTCCCCGCGAGGATATTCTTCCTTCCAAATACAAAACAAACGCAGCCAGATAAAAAAACGTCGCAAGTGACGTTATTCTTTGACAGATATATGTAACCGCCTGGGTCTGCACAGGATGCACAGCAAATAAAATACCGGCAAAAAAAGGAACAACCCATGTTTCTTTATTTCCCACTTCGTTTTCTTCTTTTCCGATCAAATACGCCATTCGCCACACGAATAAAGATGCTCCGGCATGTACTGCAATATTTGTCAGGTGATACCAGAAAACTTCCAGCCCCGAAAACCGGTAATTCAATGCAAAGGAAAAATACGCCACAAAACGGGTCCTATTAGCTTTCCACATCGCGGCAAGATCAAACAGATCGCGGATGCTTTTGTTCTGAGTTATATATATTTTGTCATCGAAAACGAAAGGCGAATGGAGCGAGTTCAGATAGACCAAAAACGCGGCCGCGACGATAAGAAACATCAACAGAAAAGGACTTGGAGATTTTATCGTTTTTGATCTTTTCCCCCGGTTTTTAGTCATTTATTTCATCTGCCCTTTCCTGGCTAGGAACACTTTATACAGGGCTATTGTTCCGGCGCACGCTACATTTAGCGAGTCTATTACTTCCTGCTGCATGGGGATCCTTATTTTTAGATCCGCCTCATCCATTACCGGTCTCTCGGCCCCTTCTTCTTCGTTACCCATCACTATACATACGTTCCCGGTCAGCGATACTTCTTCTATCGAACGGCCGGTCTTTGCTGGTGTCGTAACGATCACTTTTGTCTTTTTTTCTTTCCTAAGATATTTCAACACTTCTACAAGATCGTCTTCATATGCAACCGGCATATTAAAAACCGTGCCGATCGATATTCGAGCGGCTTTTCTGTAATACGGGTCGCATGTCCTGCGATCGGCAATGACAGCCGTACATCCGAACGCTGACGCGCTTCTCAGGATAAGACCTACGTTCTGAGGATCGGTTACGCTGTTGAATGCGATCATAAAAATATCTTTTTTTGACCTTCCGATCACATCCCGTATCCCCAGCTTTTCCGGATGCCGCGCCAATGCCAAAGCCCCCTGATAGAATTTAAATCCCGTGATCTTGCCAAGTTCTTTTTTTGTTCCTACGTATACTGGAAAATCTTTACCGGACAGATATGGTTTCATACGTTCATAGCAATTTTCCGTCATCAGGCACGATTCTGTTTTTAGTTTGCTGTCCAGGAGTTTTTGGACCACACGTTCGGTTTCGGCCACAAAAAACCCCTGATCTTCAAGTTCCCGTGCGTTCATGCTCCGATAGGCACTTAATGAGGGGGCCTCTATGTTTTTGATCCTTATTGTTTTTTTCACTTAAACTTTATCTTTCCCCGGAGAGACTTCCGGATCAGCCCCGTTAAATATTTCTGTTGTCCGGAAGAATAAAAGAAAACGTCGTTCCTTTGCCGACTTCACTCTCAACCCATATCTTACCGTCATGCTGTTCGACAAGCTTCTTTACTATCGCAAGTCCGAGTCCCGTGCTTTTTTCTCCGGCGGTCGCTTTCACTGACGTTTTTTTAAAAGCATCGAATACCCCGGCAACTTCCCCCACCGGGATGCCGACTCCGCGATCGGCCACTTGCACAAGGATCCCTTCTATGTCCTTCCGCAACACTACGGCATAGTCCCTGTCCGGCTGCGAATATTTTATCGCGTTGCTGATAAGGTTATCCAAAACCTGTCCCAGACGTTTTTTATCCGCATTCACTAGCACCGGTCCTTTTCCGTTTATTTCATTAACGAACGTTCCGACTATATTCTTCTTTTTCCCTATCAGATTCATAAAATCAACACGTTCTTCTATCAGCGCCGCCATATCCATATCTTCTTTTTCAAGTTCTACCACGCCGCTATCTATACTGGACATATCCAGCATGGAATTCAGAAGATCTACGGTATGATTAGCGATATCATGTATCGTTTTTATCGCGGCTTCTTTATCTTTCCCTTCAAGTATGCCTTCCGAAATCAACGACGCATATCCTATGATCAACCCGATCGGATTGCGCAGATCGTGCGCAGCCATTCCTAAAAGCTTGTTTTTCTGGATATTAAGCGCCTTTTCGTTATTAAGTGCATCCCGAAGTTTTTTCGATAAAATTTCTCTTTTTAAAAGATTCTTCGTCCGCGCGGCGATCTCAAGATGCGCCAGATTCTTATTTATATAATCGTCCGCTCCAGCTTCTAAGAATTCCAACGCCGTCGGTTCGTCCGAAGATATTCCGAGAACAGGGATAGTGCTATATATCTCGTTGTTCCTCAATTCTCCGCACCATTCCACTCCTTTTCCATCAGGCAGAAAATTATCCAAGATAATAATGTCCACCGGGTATTGCTCTATGGTCTCCATCGCGCTAGCGACGCTGTCCGCCTCATATACCCGTACATTGATCCCGGTCAAAAGCTCAGCTATGATTTTTCTCGTCAATTTACTGTCGTCCACAACAAGAGCACTACCCTGGAACGCATGGCGTTCGGTATCAAGATATTGGCTCACATATTTAAAAATAGAGAATTTAACGAATGGTTTTTTAAAAGTTTCCGTGACTCCTGACTGCAGGGCTTTAGCCCTTACGGTGTCATCCAATGTTCCTGAAAGCAATATGAACGGTATCTGCCCGTCACCCGGATACCGTCGGATCGCATGGCAAAATTCGAATCCGTCCATTCCCGGCATCACAAGATCGGATATTATGAAATCTGGGATTTTTGTTTCAATATCGACAAGGGCCTTCGCGGGAGTATCATATTCGTAAACTTCAAAATCATTATTATTCTCGAATTCGGAGATAACCACTTTACGGCTTATAATACTATCATCTACAACAAATATCTTTATTTTTTTCTGGGCCTTATTCATACTCCTCCTTCTCAAATGCCGCCTGCCGATAAAATTACTATATCATACTTTCTTTCGCATGATAAACCGGTTTATCAAAAATGTTGAACGCTAGCGCTTAAGGGGTCTTTTCTTAATTTAAAACGCTAAACTAAACACAAAGGACCGGTTTTTGACCGGTCCTTCGTCTAAATAATATTATTTGTTGGTTTATTTCTTCGCACAGCAGCAGTCGCCCATCGCGCTCCACGGCCATTTTTCATCGAACGGATAGCCTTTGTTATCCGGAGGATTCGGCAGGAAGAACGAAGCCACATCAACCGCACCGTCCATCTCTCGGCTAAGGAAGAACCAGATACCTTTTACTATGCCGGCATCCGGGGCTTTTTCATTTATACCTTTGGCGATCTGTCCGGGTACTTCAATAACCCCGAAAAGGGCGTTACCAAGGCCTCGAAGCAGTTTGTTCCCGATCGGAGCAAGCGTCGCTTCGCCAAAATCAGGATCGATACAGCTGTAATGTGTACCCTCTTCCCAAGCATATTCGGCGTCTAACGGTATGCTTATTCTGTCGTTATTATCCGGATCCGCCGCCCAGAAGCCTGTCAATTCGCCGGCGCCGGAAACCGTTCTTCCTACCCCGTGATACACGCCACGAAAAATGCCGAGGAAAGCTCCGCCGACATTCTCTCTGTTATACCCTTTTACGATCTGCGCCGGTATCTCCACCCATCCCGTAAACACATTTACTATACCCCTGAAAAATTTCTGCCCCATGCCGGTCATAACCTCATTGGCATCGGCATACGCGAATGACGACATCACAAAAACGAATACCGCCACCATAAAACCTGTTAAAAGCTTCTTCATTGTTTCCTCCCGTTTTTATTTGTCCCTTTAACCACTGCTCTTACTATAATTCTATCGCTATTCTTTTTTTCTTCAAGCGTTTTTTGAAAAATATATCACAGCTCGACAGAATACTTTCCTTTTTTTTCGCGCAAGCGGATCCTCATCCCATAGGCTTTAGTTAACATCCGTGAGGTCAATATCCTCTCTTTTTTATCTGATCCTAACACCTTCCCTTTACACATCAGCATTACATGCGTAAATGCGGGTGATATCTCGCTCACATCGTGTGTAATAAGAATGATCGGGATCCGCCTTTTCCCTTTTATCAGGTGCGAGAGAAAATCCATGAAATTTTTTCTAGCAGCCATATCAAGGCCAAGACATGGTTCATCCAGCACTAGTATATCAGGATCCGTCATAAGCGCTCGGGCGATAAGAACTTTCTGTTGTTCTCCTTGAGAGATCTCTCCCCAGGTTCTTCCAAAAAGATACCCGCATTTTATTGCTTTCAGAAGTTTTTCAGCCTTTTCTCTGTCCGCTCTTGAGGGTTTTCCCCAGTAATTGATAAGGGCATGCTTGCCGCTAACCACAGTCTCCGTTACTTCCTCGCCTTTACGTATCCTACGATAAAGGCTATTACTCACGAAGCCTATCTTATCCCGTACTTCCCGCCAGTCTAGATCCCCATATTTGTTCCCAAGGACTTCCACTTCACCTTCGGTAAAAAGACCGTACCCCATCAGTACATTTATCAATGTGGTTTTCCCGGCGCCATTCGGCCCGAGAATAACCCACTGCTCGCCCCGATTAATGATCCAATTGATCTTCTGAAGGATCGTTTTACCCCGGACGACCGTAAGATTTGTTATTTGAATTATTTTTTTGTTCCCATTTATCATGTTCCCGAACCTCTTTATACACCTCGTGTGAGATAAACGCTATGTTGCTCTCTTTTTATCATAATACTTGACACCTTGACACATGACCAAAAAATCACCTTTCCATTCTCTGATAAATGACACTAAAGACAAAGCCACTTGTCTTATACAACAAGTGGCCTCATCTATGTTTTTATTATATATTTTTTTCCGCTATATCACCGGCAACTGGGAATTTAAATTTCTCCCCTTTGTAGGCCTTTATCATCAGAACCAGCCAGATAACCACTTCGATCACCCACAGTACCGGCAGAAACACCCAGCCGATCACGGGAATGAACGGCAGGATCATAGCGATTACAAAGAGTCCGCCGAACACGACAATGGACTGCATCGCGTGAAATCTGACATATTTATTTTCTTTCTCAATAACAAAAAATATGATCCCCGTTATAAAACCAAGCAGATAACTCAACATCGCGGCAAGATTAGCCTGCATCCCTATTGTGGTCTTTCCTAAATCATTATTCTCCGCCATCTTACACCTCCGTTTTTTACCGACCGGTCCGGCCAGTATTACTATTTATACCTTATATTTCTCTCTATGGCAAAACTTTTCCTTTATATCCTGGTTAAAAGTTCTTTCTTTTTTTCCTCGTACTCACCTCTCGTTATCATCCCTTTTTCCTTCAATTCCGCAAGTTTTTCTATCTGCGCGTACACATCGTCTTTCTCGTACCGCCCATGAACCACTTCTTTGTTTTTTTCAGGATCATGCTGCTCTGTCGTTTTTGCCCCTTCTTTTTTATCTTTATGTATCCTGCTTTTCCCTTTTAAGAACAAAGAATGCGGAAAAGCGATGATAAATACTACCACCCCATATCCCCACCATTTCCAGAAACTTCTTCCCTTGCTCTTGGCTATCAAGGCGGGAATACATCCGAGTATCAAAAGGACCGGTATCAACATAAGCCTTACGTTGTCTTTTATCAAAGATAAAAATCGGACATGCTCCGGGGTCCCCATCTTTTTTACGGCTTCTACGGCCGCCTTTTTAGCGCGATCAACGTCTTCGGCCGAAATTTTTCTTTTGGCCTGTTCAGTGCGAAAATTCAGCCAATCCCGGCTGGCGTCCTGTTCGCTAATCCTGGACTCATTCGATTCAGCAGAAACAAGCAGCGCGTACTGTCCTTTTTCATCGATCGAGAACAGATATTTCATCCGTTCACCGTTCAGAATAAATCCGATCTCTACATTCTCTCCTTTTTTCTTAAGCGACGGTTGAAGATCATTTCCGTCGGCATCTCTATAAAGCTGCGTCTCCACAATAAGCCCCCAAAGACTTGTCTCAAAGCTTTTGAAATCTCCGTCCCCGGTCACTACTCCGGCCGTACATTTATTGTATCTGGCGATTATTTGTTCTACGCCAGCGTTTTGTTGTTTAGTTTCTTGTTCCTGAACGGCAGGTTTTTGTTCATTCATCATATTAATCTTTGCCGTTCCGGGATTCGCAGACCCCGCGGACATTGTCTGCTGTTGTGGGACTTTTTGTACCGCCGGTTTACCGTACTGACTCCCCATTTCCCGTTTTACCTGCGCCCTGGCTTCCGCGCGTATCGCGTCCAGATCCATATCGCTGGCAGCAGAAGAGTTGCCCACCGCCAAAACGATCGCGCTTATCCCTATTACACCTATTATAGCTATTTTCCTTATCATCCCCATTTGACCTCCATTTATAGATGTTTTCATTATATTACATCGTTTTACTTTATTGAAACTTTTCTTTTTTGAATATCGTTCACATTGAATCATTGAATTTTTTGTGTTATTATTTTTATATGCTACGCAAAAGGAGATCTTATGCGCTTTATATTTTCGTTGATATTGATCTTGTCGTTCGCAACACCCTTTCTGTCTTCGGCACAAGAAAACACTTCGATCAAATTATCCGCGCCGAGGATAGATGCCGGTAAACCGCTCATGGCCACGCTTAAGGAACGTAAATCTTCCCGCTCTTTCGATCCGAATAAAGAACTTCCTGTCGAAACTCTTTCAGATCTTTTATGGGCGGCGTCCGGTGTGAATCGTGAAGATTCCGGAAGGCTGACCGCTCCCACAGCCTGCAACTGGCAGGAAATAGACGTCTATGTGGCGATGAAAAACGGCCTTTTCCTATATATACCGAAGACCCATTCCCTTTCGCCTGTTTCATCCTCTGACATCCGACAATATACCGGACTTCAGCCATTCGTTAAAACTGCGCCTATTGTTCTCATTTATGTAGCCGATTTTGAAAAAATGGGCAAGGACACAACTGCTCAAAACTTTTATTCGGCCACAGATACCGGATTTATAAGCCAAAATGTATACCTCTTCTGTGCTTCGGAAGGATTGGCAACCGTGGTTTTGGGATACGTGGACAAAACCAAACTGGCGAAAGTCATGTCTCTCAAACCACAACAAAAGATCATACTGACTCAACCGGTGGGATACCCCGGGAAATAGAAGTATCAGGTGTCAGAGTATCAAGTATCAGGTGTCATGTATCAGGGAAAAGTCATCCCCCTCCTATACATGATCCTTGACACTTTGACGCATGATACTCTGACACCTGCCCCGCACGCGCTAATTCTCCTTTGACAGGCTTATACCCCTCAGTGTATAATAGCCGGACTTAGGGCGCGTAACTCAGCGGTTTAGAGTGCTTCCCTTACAAGGAAGAAGTCAAAGGTTCAAATCCTTTCGCGCCCACCATTTGCATAATTGACGCGTAACTCGTTCTATGTTATAGTTTTTATTTCGTGGGGTGGTAGTTCAGTTTGGTTAGAACGTCGGACTGTCGATCCGAAGGTCGCGGGTTCGAGCCCCGTCCACCCCGCCACTTAAATAACAAAGCCTGATCTTGTTAAAGATCGGGCTTTGTTATTTAGTATGTACCTTACGGGGCGAGAAGTGAGAATTTGAGCCTTTAATTTAGCGAAGTTTCCCAGTCAGCGCGGAAACGATCCAAAACAAAGATGCGGATGGCGACTAAAGACGCAATGTCTGAAGAAGTACCTCGAGCTCCGCCGAGCGGGTTCTCCCATACATAGCTACGGCGGGCATGTCAGATTTGCCGTTATCCGATTAAAAATAATTTACGCATCAGCGCGAGTCAAACACCGGAAGCTTAGAAATGAAAAGGCGAATCGGATATGCCCGCCGTAGCTATTTCGCACCTGACACACCTAGAGTCATCCATAATTTAAACATTTGGCATTTCATAGATACGCTGTATAATTGTTTCAATCATGGCGGCATTTTTAACATCTTTTATTTTTGTTCTTCTCGCGGAGATGGGTGACAAAACCCAGCTCCTCGTTATGGCTTTTGCCGCCAGGTACAGCATCGGGAAAGTGCTTTTGGCTGTTTTTCTCGCAACGGTCGCGAATCATTCTTTGGCGGTCGTAACGGGACACCTGTTAACAAAGATCATTCCCTTGAACATCGTATCTTTGCTCGCTTCATTATCTTTTATCATTTTCGGCCTATGGACCTTACGAGAAGAAGAGGCTCATACGGCGGATAAACAGGAAAACCGTTTCGGACCGATACTGACAGTCGGGATAGCGTTCTTTTTAGCGGAAATGGGCGACAAAACCCAACTCGCGGCGATGAGCCTAGCCGCTACGTACAAAAATATGTTTTTCGTTCTCGCTGGGACTACTTTGGGAATGATGGTCGCAAACGCTATCGGTCTTGCCGTCGGAATGCTACTGCATAAACACGTTCCCGAGAAATCCATCAAATGGATCGCAGCGATAGTGTTCATTTTGTTCGGTCTATTCGGGATATTTGAGTATATCCGCACAACATTTTTTATCTAGCAGCGACAGGAACTATCTTCTTATTCCCGCTGCCTGCTATATTGCATTTGGCCACTATATTCAGCGTCTCGCCGGGCTTTATATCTTTGGCTTTATATGCAACGGTTTGTGTTTCCTTGTTATCTTGTTTTACCGGCTTTTGTTCGAAAAGTTTTTCTGATCCCGAAAATATTGTGACATCGTTTATAAAATGTTTTTCCGGATTCGCGACCTTGTGGTAGATCACGGCCGTCACGGTTTTGGTATTTTTATCGTACGTCGCTTCTATTTTCTGAGGTGGATGTGCTAGCGCCGATTGCGCGTACGCCACAACGAACAACATTAGAATTATTACGGTCTTTTTCATTTTCCCTCCTGATCACATTTCAGTCATTATCACTATTACAAAATGCGTGGTTCCAAGAACCAAGGTCGTAACCCCAAGCGCTATGTGCCACGACAATTTGAGCCACGGGATATTGAATTTCATGATCGCGTATCCGGTAACAACGGTAAGAAACAATGTTACATATGTTATCATTCCGAGAGGTGCTATCAATCTGCCCAAACCCATGTCTCCCCCTTTGTTCTCTAACTATTATGTTACCATGCTTTCCCGATTCTTCAAATATTTTGCCTCCTTGTTTTCTTTTTGGATTAATGTAAAATTTATCTATACGAGATAGCGCTATTTTTCAAAAAAGGAGAAAAAATGTTTCGTTCATTTATTCCAAAAAGCTTCTTCGTGTCTTTGATCTGTTGTTCTCTTTTATTCGCGAGTTCCTCTTTCGCGGGCACCGCTAAAGAAATTGACGCCAGCGTCGACGCGGCCTTAGATAAATTCGACGCGATCAAGGGTGGATCCGACATTATTAAAAAAGCTCAGGGCACTTTGATCTTTCCCAGTGTCGTAAAAGCCGGCCTGGGTCTCGGCGGAGAATACGGCGAAGGCGCGCTTCGCATAAAAGGCAAAACGGTTGATTATTACAACACGGCCGCAGCGTCTATCGGTTTTCAGCTCGGGGTTCAGCAAAAAACTATAATTATAGTTTTTACGAAAAAGGATGCTCTCGACAAATTCCGCGCGAGTGACGGTTGGAAAGTGGGCCTTGATGCTTCGATAGCTGTCGTGGCGGTTGGCGCAGGCGGGGCCCTCGATAGCTCTCAGATCAATCAGCCGATCGTGGCGTTTGTTTTAGATCAAAAAGGGCTTATGTACAACTTGACTCTCGAAGGCGCAAAAATAACAAAAATAAAAAAATAGGTTTTGTTTACAAATAAAAAAAGGGGCGCGAAGATTCGCGCCCCTTTTCATTCAGCATTGATATTATCTGTTTTTCTTTCTTCTGGCAAAAGCCAAGGATACTCCGCCTAACAAAAACAAAGCCGATGATACCGGCTCCGGTGTAGAAAGAGATTTCGCCGTAAGTCCGTACAGATACGTTCTTGACGAATACTCCGCGCCCCAATCCGACATAATAACACTTGTAAGATACTGTGATTTAAATTCGTCCGGCAGCGGGATCAGCTGCTTATCTACGCAGGCCCATCCGTTATCGTATACGTTCATACTGTTCGGACTGGATAAACTATTTATGTAAGACCCATGATACCAGTCCCTTATGTCATACCCGCCTACAAATGTTTTAGTATATGTCGCTCCTTCACTACCAATGAACGTCATCGACGCGACCTGACTGCCGTTGTATCCCCACGAAGTATTGATCAATGTATCTACCTCGGTTACGCCGTAAAGATTCATGGCAATGGTCAGCGTTTTGGTTCCACTACCGGTATTGCTGTCCCAAGTATTTAAACCCGTCGGGATAGAAAAAGGAACTCCCCCCAGCAAAATACCGTCTCCTGTCGGGTACTCCGCACAGCGGCCACTGTTGGCGCCGTTATAATCATATGCGATAGTAGTATATTTATAATCTTCCGCATAGAGCGTCGTCCCAAAAGTACCTACTGCCACCATAATAAAAAACACCGCTATAAAAAATTTCTTCATTTAACTGCCTCCTTTTTTATCTCTTACCCGGGCATTTTACCATTTTCTTCTCTTAAAATCTACCGTTTTTTTGGGGAAAATATTTTCTTGTTCCCCATAAGGAATATTTCATTCTACGATTTCGGACTCGGTCGCATCGGGCAAATCCCGATAGACCTCATCCGGAGTGGTCTTTTCTGTCAGTATTTTAACCACAGATAATAATGGTTTTACAAGAATGGGTTTATACACGGGCTGCTCACCGTTGTTCGCGGGAAAAGCCAACTGTTCTTTCGGAGGACAAAAATCAGAACAGATCCCTGGTTTATTTCCCCGGGGATCGACACGGTACCATCCGTATTTTTCAAGATAAACGACATTTAATCCATGTAAACAAAATTTTTTATTTTTCTGATCGATCAGGGTTCTTTGATAACACAGCCCGGCAGGAATACCATTTGCCCGGCATAATGCCGCTAACAAATGGCTTTTCGCAAAACAAAATCCTGTCCGTTCCGCCAGAACATCGGACGCCTTACAGGTTACCTTGTCGGTCTTGATATCCAAACTATGCTTTATCTCATCGCGGACAAACTCGAAACATTTTTTTGCGATCTCTTCTTTATTTTTAGATCCATTAGCGATCATTCTCGCCGTTTCTAAAATCCTTTTATTCCGCCAATCTACCCATTCACTGTTTTCCAAAAAATCTTTCACCTTAAGGCCCCTTACCTTATCGCCTACTTTTAATCTTCCACCTTTATCCCTAAAGAGGATAATAAAGAAAGAACTCCGGGATATGAAAACTTCGCCCCTTTTAACTTATTGCTCATTGGATCTATATAATAATTTTCTGCTTTTTTTAGATTGGCTTTCTCCAAAACCGCATTATGGAACCTTGTCCCTTTAAGATCCGCTCCGGAAAAATCAGATTCCCCGAGATCAACATTAACAAAATCCGTTTCCCGAACAGTCGACCCTGAAAATTTACTTTTTCTCATCTTGAGCCCGTTAAAATTACAAAGCTCTATTCTACTGTTCCGGAACTCCCAGCTCAAAAGAAAAGGATTTATATCCGTGAAACAAATACCGACCAGCTTGCTTTCCTCGAATATCACGCCTCGAAATCCACATTTATCCATTTTGATATTGGCAAGATTGCAGGCCTTAAAAACACTGTCTATGAACGCAGTCCCCGAAAAATCACATCCGGCAAAATCACAGTTCTCGAATCGACAGCCCTGGAATTCTTTGCGGCATATTTTTTCCCCGGACAGGACAATCCCCTTGAATTCTTTATTCTCATACACTTCTTCCTCGAACATGGATCCCTTTCCCGTTACTTTTTTGACATTTTATCCGCACCTACAAAAGATCTCGCAGTAAGCGGATTGGCCATCGTATCCGGTAGCCCCAATTTTTGAAGAACGGTCTCGCAAAGACGCATGGGATCGGCTATTCCCATCGTTTGCGTACAGCTTTGTACCGCCTGGTCGATATTAGTCAGATAGTCAATACTTGCCCCCAAAAGCCCGGCGGCGACATCTTTGCCTCTGGGGTCATCCCACGAAGACAGAATAAAGAACGGATCATTTATTTTATTCAGTTTTTTCACGGACGCGATACTGTCCTTGATATTCTCGTACACTGGCATTTGTCCGGGCAGGAGAACGGCGTCACCGCAAAACAATATTTTTTCTTGTTCGAAATAAAAGGACAGCGACCCGTCCGAATGTCCCGGGGTATATATCGCGGTAAGGGTTATTCCTTTTTCGACCTCTATTCTTTCCATATCCTGTATCAATCGGTCCACTTTTACAGAGCCTTCCACAAATGAGTTAAACCCTGGAACGGGCCGCATGCGGCACTGAAGCGCGACATCCTCTATCCAGTCTTTTTCTCCAGAATGCGCCGCGACAACACATCCCGTCTCTTTTTTGATCGTTGCGAGAGAACCGATATGATCCGGATGTGAGTGCGACAAAAGGACCATTTTGATGTCTTTGGGATTTTTCCCTATCGTTTTAAGATATTCAAATATTTTTTCGGCCGATCCGGATACGCCCGTATCCAGAAGCATTACCTTATCTCCCACTATCGCGTAGACATACACAAACCTGTCCATCGTCCTGCCGGGAGCGATTTGTATCTTGAACGGTATCTTTATCGCGTGCACATGTTCCGTTATTCTCATCTTTCTCACCATTTTTCCCAATGCATAAGTTCCGGTCTGTATTTATCTTTCGGTTGATCCGCTCCCGTCGGACGCCCCACCGGGATCACATTAAGCGGGATAACATTTTCCGGTATACCAAGAACTTTGCGCACAAATATCATTCTGTCCGGGTCAGGATACGCGGCCGTCCAAACTCCGCCAAGCCCCATCGCTTCGATCGCAAGAAGAATATTCTCACTGGCGCACGACGCGTCTAAAATTGCATATTCCGTACTTTTATTATATGCTTCCTCCGGAAGAGCGCAGACAACTATCGCAGCACCCGCTTTATCCAGCATTTTCGCGTACGGCAAACCGCCGGCCAAGGCTTTTAATTGTTCCGGTTTCGTAACAATAACAAAAGACCATGGCTGCCGGTTCACAGCCGTAGGCGCGGCCATCCCGGCTTTCACGATAGCCGTCAACTGTTCTTTCGTAACGGTTTCTCCCGTAAAATTCCGAACGCTTTTTCTCGTGTGTATCACCGTCATAGCGTCGGGGATATTCGTAGTTTCCACGGCAAATCCCGCAAAAGAGAACACACACATCATAACCCATATAAAAATAGTTCCTGTGTAAATACTTTTATTTTTCATTGTTCCCCCTTTAAACACACTTCTCACTTTATTTCTAATCCGCTTTTCCAGGCTGATCCTATTTGTTTTCCAAGTGTCCAGTATTTATTGTCCGGCATGGTCAGCATGAAAGGCCGTACTTTTTCCACATCCGGTTGTCCGTTCACTAGGAATCTGTCTTCGCTATACACACCGGCGATCTCTCCTATATATAGCGTATCTACACCTAACGGGACGGTCTTTACCAGTTTACACTGCATCGAGACAGGACAATCTTCGATCATCGGAGCATGAGCAAGTTCGCCGTCATAGGTTTTGAATATTTTTGATTTATCCGCCTTCGCTCCGGACTTGATCCCGCAATGATCCACTTTTGCCATTATGTCTATGCCGGGGATATTCACACTGAACATCTTATGATCCTCTATCCCTTTATTCGTATAGTGACTGCCCAGCGCGACCCCTACCATCGCCGGTTGATAATTCACCCTCGTTGCCCATGCGGCCGCCATAAAATTAGGCTTTCCGTCGACTTCGGCACCTATCAGGACCATAGTCATGGGGTAAATAAACGCGCTGTTCTCCAGTTTCTTTTTTCCCATTTCTTCCTCCGTTTTATTTTTCTGCGCCATATATCGCGAAATTGTATTTTTTCCAAACCACTTCTATATTTTTAAATCCTGTTTTTTTCAATGTCTCTAACTCGAACATCAGCTCCGCTGGCCGGTCCTCGCGTTTATGTTTATCCAGGACGGATATGATCTGAGTGGGGGATAAATTTTTAGCCATAAAAGCTTTCCAGTGGTCCACGTACATCGTCTTTAAATAATCCCCTGGAGGGATAACGAAATCCGCGGTGTAGAACACCCCGCCTCGCGACATTCCGTTATATATTTTTTTATAAAATTTCGGCTTATCTTTTTTCTCTATATGATGGAGCACGAGCGACGATATCACGGCGTCATACCGCCCCGAAAAATCCTCGTCGGCAATGTTTCCCACACGATATTCCACGTTTTTATATTTTTTAAGTTTAGCCCTGGCCATTTTTATCATTCCCTCCGCCAGATCCACGCATACGACCGACGCTTTCGGATATTTATCCAATAAAGCCTTTGTAATGTTCCCTGTTCCGCACCCCAGATCCACGACTTTGATCTTTTCGGTCTCTTTAAAAGAAAGCGCGGATATCAAAGCCCCTATCGCTTCTTTGTAATAAGGCGCCACTTTAAAAAAGTTCCTGTCAAATTCCCTCGCTTCTTTTTCAAAATGTTCCCTTATCTCGTCCATACGTTGCTTGGGGTAGTTACTCATTTTTCCATCGCTTTCTTTTTTAGCTCAGCCGGCATTTTTTCTATCGCGTATCTCAGCGCCGTGCGCGGCATGCGCTCTTTGTTTTTCATCACATAATTAAATACTTCTTTTTGGTGAGCCTCGCTCGCGGCCTTCAGCATCCACCCGTATCCTTTTTGTACCAGATCGTCCTCATCTTTCAATATAATGTCCGCAATACAAAAAATGTCTTTAAGAAATTTCCCCCGTCTTGCAGGAATGATCAGCGTAACAGCCGCGGCGCGTTTTACCCACCGGTTGTCCGACACCGCCCATTTTTTCAATTCATTTATATACTCCGGGTACATTTCTATAAAAGTTCCAACCGTGTGATTACATAACGTATCGCACGCGGCCCAGTTCGACACGTATTTATGGACCCATTTTTTAAAGACTTCAAAATCTTCCGGTGTAAATTCTTTACGAAGACGGTATGCCCAGTCGCACGCCACAAAAGATTCTTCCATATATCCGGACTTCCATAATTCTTCGCATATTTCAAATATTTCTTTTTTGTTTTTCCCTTCTATCAGCTTTAAACATTCTCGGCCGATCTTTCGAACCAGATCCGTTTTTACCCCATAAAGCTTTATCTCTTCTTTAAAAAATCTTTTCCCGCCTTCTTTTGTTTTTTGATCGGCGTTCTCTTTGAACCGTTCTCTGAGCGTTGTAAGGATTTTTTTCATTGTTCGGATATCCATTCTTTTGTGGTCATTACTTTACTGAAACGCATCGCCTGCGTAACAAGAATGGCCTTGTGTAATTCTTCAGCCGTGACCGCTCCTGCGTTATTCGACACATCCAGCGTTCCTGTCGCGTCGGAAAGGAATTCTACATTGAAACCTAGATGCACGGCCTGCCTCGCCGTTGTGTCGCAACACATCTGTGTCATGTATCCCGCGATCACGATGGTTTTAATTTCATTTGTCTTAAGCCATAATTCCAATCTGGTCCCGGTAAAACTGCCGGGTAAGGTTTTCTCAAACACAACATCACTTCCCCTTTTCGCGACTTCCGGATGCAGATCCCATTCATGGCTTCCTTTTTTAAATCCCGCCATAGTGGATGACGAGTGCTGAATTATCACGATCGGCAGGCCGATCTTCTTCGCTTCGTCCATCACGATTAAAATGTTATCCAGACTGTCCTTCGGATAGGTAACCTTCATTTTTCCGGAAAAATATATATTTTGCGCGTCGATTATTAAAAGCGCTTTGTTGATATTTTTATTCATTTCCTCTCTCCCACCGTTTGATTTTCCTTCGTTCCTAAATGATGCGGACACACCTCTCTGCATCGCCAGCATTGTATTTCAGGCGCTCCGTTTATTTTTTTGAACGCGTATCCCAAACACGCTTTTTGATCCATCATCTCGTCGCCTAACGCCCGTGCCGGACAATTCTCAACACACAACCCGCATGACGTGTTGCACGGAGCGTATTCCGCGGGAGCGTCCGATTCGAGAACAAGTGCGGTTAATACCGCGCCGAACCATATCATGTTCCCGTATGTCTTATTGACAAGCAGGGTGTTCCTTCCGATTTTCCCAATTCCGGCGAGTTCCGCCGCGTGTTTAAAAGAGATCGTCCCGTGATATCTGCCGTTCTCTCCTATTTTCGTCCCTTCGCCCACCGGGTAAACATCAGACCCCGCCTCTTTAATTTTCGCGGCGACTTTTTCCAGCACCTTAGCGACTTTATTGATCGTTTCGTTCCTTATTTTCGTGTATTCCGCGGGGGCCTTATCCAACGCCGTTTTCGGGAATTCACACCCCAGAACTATCACCGATCTGCACGTCGGCATCACATCTTTAGGATGAAACCCTTTAGGCGCGCTACCAAACTTCTCTGCGGATGCTATACCAACAAGGTCCGCTCCCGCTTGCAGGCAAATATCTTTGATCTCAGTTTCTCTCATTCCGATCCTTGCGTTCTTTCAGTCTTCTCATTTTTTCCCGGTTATAATAAACACTTTGAACGCGCTTTGGACTTTATCACGATCCGGTTTTATGATCTCAGCGGCCGTGCCTGCCCGAACATCCTTAAAACCTATCCCGGATAATCTTTTTTTAATTTCGTCTCTATTAAAACCAAAATGAAAGACACCGTCGTTGTTCTCGTGAAACCTCCCACCTTCCTCGTCCAGATCCGCAATAGCTACGTATCCGCCCGGCTTTATCATATCAAAAAAACCGGCAAGACATTTTCCGATATCCTCCACATGGTGCAAGGTCAGGCTTGTGAATATAAGATCATATTTTTCGTCTTTAGAATAAATCTCCGTCAGCTCTTTTATACTCTTCGCTTCCACGTTCCCCATTCTTTGCGCTTCTATCTTACCGAGAAAAACCGATATCATCCCTTCCGAAGTGTCTACTCCCGTTATCTTTTTCACTTTGTCTTTTATCGCGATCGCGACCAACCCCGTGCCGCATCCGAAATCCAGGACCGACATCTCCTTTGTCAACGGTACGCGGCTAATAACGGCCTGCGCGATATCCCGCGAGATCCCAACCCTCGGCGGGGTATCCCAGACAGCGGCTTCTTTATCAAAATCTCGTTTGTTCATTTTTCTTCCATTCCAATTTTTTTGTCAGGCTGCCGAGATCTACTTTGTTTTTTCCAAATACACGATCTCTATGCCGCCACATCCCTTTTGCTCTTTTTTAAATATCCTGTATCCCTGTTTTTGATACAACGCTATATTCTTCAGGCTTTTGGCTCCGGTAAAAAGCTCATACCGCTCAGCCGCGAACATATCCTCGATCTTACGTAACAAAGCCGTCCCTATCCCTTGATTCCTCGCTTCGGACAGCACGGCTAATCGTTCGATATAACACGTTCCGCCATCCTGATATGCGCGAACCGTTCCCACTATTTTGTTTTTAAGAACAGCTTTTAGGATCGTCCTTGTCTTGAATTGTTCTTTCAGGTCTTCTATGGTCTGAGTAAGAGGAGCTATCTTATCATTCCCATATAATGCCGCTTCGCTTTGATATGCTTCTTTTTGAAGTGACAATATTTCTTCCGCGTCACGTATGGATGCGTTAATATATTTTATGCGCGCCGCTTCGGCGCCTTTCGGCCCCTTTCGATCTAAAAGAGCCCGAAAAAATTTAAGAACATTCATTGTTTTACTTTTTGTTTTAATGTCTCGGCCAGTTTTTTTAATCTATCGGAAGTATCGTATTTCTCGAGCCGAACGTCTATGACCGTGGGCGAATTATAGTTATTCTTGCCATGCTCCAAAGCTTCCACCAATTCGTCTTCCCTGAACACCACATATCCTTTTCCTCCGCCGATGAGACGGATCATATCCGCATAATTCCACGACTGGATGTCGTTGAATTCCCCGTCTATCATGGAACGGAACGTCCCATATCCGCCGTTATTCATCACCACAACTATCGGGCTCAGCCCGTATCTTACGCAGACCGAAAGTTCTGTCCCCGTCATCTGGAAAGACCCGTCACCTATCAGCACAAGCGGCCTGCGATCGGGCGAAGCCAATTGAACGCCTATCGCCGCGGGTATAGAAAACCCGAGCGACGCGTAATACGCGGGCGAAAGAAATTCTGCCATCCCGTGCACGCGGATATCTAAAGCCCCAAAAAGCGCGTCCCCCGGCTCGGCAATTACGGTAGTATTGTCGTCCAAAATAGTGTTTATACATTCAAACAATCTTTTTACAGTTATTTTTTCTCCCTTTTTCGGAATGAACGGGATAAGTTCGTGTTTTTTAGGCTGTCCTTTTATTTTTTTCTCCGGCATGGCTTTGATAAGCGCTTCAAGCAGGCTTTTCATTCCTATCGCTTCGTATGAATGATGTTTAACAATGATCTTATCCGGCATCATCACAACGCCGCAGCCCGGATCTATATGATGCGTGAATATCCCGGTGGCGAGATCCGTCAGATACGGCCCTATCGCGATCAGGCAGTCGGCTTTTTCGACTGCGTCCCTCACATCATCGGGGCTCATCCCGCCGACATAAACACCGATGAATTGCGGATGATTTTCCGACATCGCCGATTTACCTAAAATACCCGTCACGAACGGCAGGCCGGTTCTTTCTATAAAATCGAGCGCCATCGTCTGTAATCCGTATCTGTGGACTTCAACGCCGATCATCACTATCGGGTTTTTAGAACGCTTTATCATCCCGATAACTTCGCCCAGAGCTTCTTCCAGCGTAATGTTATCTATTTCGTCCTTTTCTTTAAGAACAGTTTTCGGCAAGTCGATATCAACGTCTACCATATCGCGCGGGATCTCAATATATCCCGGCCTCTTTGTTTCTTTGATGGCGCCGATGACCCTGTTTATCTCATCCGCCGCGTTCTTAGGATCGCCGAGCACGGCCTGGGCGCAGGTCATTTCGCGAAAAACATTTACCTGCGTCTCGAAAGATTTTATCTTGTGGTGGAGAAGCGGGTCGTGTTTGCGTTCGCACATACCCGGCGCGCCGCTGATGATAAGCACCGGCGATAATTCCGCAAACGCCTGAGCCGTGCTATTGGCGAGCTTTAGGCCCCCAACTCCGTACGTAACGCAAGCAACCCCGAACCCGGTCACTCTGGCGTACGCGTCGGCCGCGAACCCGGCTCCCTGCTCGTCGCAGGTATTGATCACCTTCAGCGGGCTTTTGCATAACTGCGCGTAAAAATTCAGGACATAGTCACCCTGTATACCGAACACATGGCGGGTCCCGGTAGCGTAAATCTGCTGTATAAGATATTCTCCGATCTTCATAATTATTTCTTATTCCTTTTTATGATCTCGCCGATCATCTTGTCTAACTGTTCATTGAAAGCATCCGGCGCTTCAAGCATTATAAAATGTCCCAGGCCCGGCATGATACGCAGTTCAAAACCCGGAACATATTTACGATTGTGTTCCATATTGACCGGCCAAAAATCTGAATCAAGCGCCCAAACCTGCGCTTCGGTCCGGGGAAGATCAACATACGACGTTTTCATCAGCTCTTCCATCGAGCTTATCCCGACTTTGGGATCGGTTGACGATATTTTTCCCGCTATCTCATCGATAAGTTTCGGATCCGTTCCTTTAACAAACATTCCTCTTATAAAAGAATCCGCTGTTTTTTGAAAATTTTCCTGAAAAGGTTTTATTCGTTTTTCGATATCGTCCGGAGTCCCGCGCCACTCAAAATCATGTATCGTATCGATCCCCACTACTGCTATAACTTTGTCCGGCATACGTGCGGCCGCCTCGAATATAATCACCCCTGACATCGAATGTCCAAACAAAATAACCTTTGAAGGATTAACTTTGTTCACAACGGCGGCGACATCTTCGCCGAATGCTTTCATCGAATACAACGCTCTTTCTTTTCCGGAAAGTCCGAATCCTCCAAGATCTATCGTGATAACTTTATATTTTTTGTCGAAATACGGCACCTGATATTTCCAAACTGACCGGTCCCCGCCCCATCCGTGTATAAAAACCAAGGCGGGTTCTCCTTCGCCGTAAACCGAATAAGCGATCTTTACCCCATCCTTTGATAGAACTGTTCCATCCTCAGCAGTTACTCTGCCGGCACCCACACAAAAGAAAAGAATAGCCATAGATACTATCGTAAATTTTCTAATATTCATTTTCTGATCTCCTTTTTATCACTATACAACACATAGTCGTACAATGCAAATTTGACGCTTTTTTAGCGCTTTGCTGGTTTGTTTTCCGTTATTTTGAGGCAATAACCAGCATTTCGAAATCTTCCGTGGTTAATTTGTCGTTTCTGGAATACGCCCCGAGCTTCGCGCCGAAAATATCAATCTTTTTATACCCCAGCGTCTTTAAAAGCCATGTGATCTCGCTTGGCACATAGTAGCGTTCGTTACAGGTTAATGCCTTTTTAATTCCCGCATCGTCCTCGAATACGACGGTGTTGTGGTCCCGGAACGTCATCAGATCGAAAGAGCAATCTTTGCACTCCGAATTGCCTTCCTTAGCCGATGACTCATAAAATTCTTTAACAGAATGAAAAAGCGGAAATAATCCGTTCAACGTCGTGAATATAAACTTGCCCTTATCTTTTAACGCCTTTGTCGCGTTCTTTAAGATCTCAAAATTCATCTCGTCCGTTTCCATCAAAGAAAACCCGCCCTCACAGAGCATTATCGCCAGGTCGAACTCGCCTTCAAAAGGAAGGTTTCTGGCGTCTTGTTCCTGAAAACAAATGTTCAGATCAAGTTCTTTCGCTTTTTCCTTTGCCCTCTTAAGCTGTGACTCGGACAGATCAACACCGGTCACTCTATATCCTCTTCTTGTCAGTTCGATCGAATGCCGTCCTGTCCCACAGCCGATATCCAAAATTTTCAAAGACTTATCGTTCCCTATTTCTTTTTCAAGAAAATCGCATTCCCCCGTAGTTCCGTGCACGTAACTTTCGTTATCATATTTTTTCCCGTAATTTTCGAATAGCTCTTCATACCATTGTTTCATCTTGTTCTCCTATAGTTTCGCCAATCTTGTTTCCGGCATAATTTTTAAGATCCACGCTATAAACCGCCAGCGCCGTGTAATATAGACTTTGCTCTTCTTTCGTTCTATCGCACTATAGATCTGCTTCGCGGCTTTATCTACAGGCGCCACCCAGAAGAGCCCTTCCCCTTGCGCCATTTTTGTGTCCACGAATCCGGGCCGGATATCCGTAACGGTTATCGGCATTTTCATTTTTATCATCTTTATTCTCAAGCCTTCCAAATAATTCGAGACGAACGCTTTAGACGCCGAATACGCCGGCGCCGTGAAATCTCCCCTGATGGCGGCCAGCGACGATATGCCGACAAGGTGTCCGCTTCTCTGTGCCAGAAAATACTTGGCCGCGTGATCCGCGATAGCCGTAAAACCGGAGACATTGACATCGATCGTTTCTTTTTCTTTTTCCCACGCGAGCTCCGGATTGATAAACCCCACCCCGGCGCTTATTACGCACACGTCCATCCCGCCCATTTCCCTGATCAATCCTTCAAAAGCGCGGATCGCCTCGTCGGGTTTGGCCACATCCATGTGTTTAACAAACATTTTCCCGGTAGAATTTTTAGTCATTTCCGATAACAATTCCGTCCGCCTGGCCGTGACACCGACAACGTAATTATTCTGAATGAATATTTTGGACAATTCCTTGCCAATACCCGATGACGCGCCGATTATGACAACTTTCTTCATCCGTTTGACCTTCTCCTTCCGGGATAATACAGTGAAAGCATCGTGTATAAACTACCATAATCCCCGTTGGCGGGAAATATTTTTTTATATCCTTCGCGAACCTTTTAGCACTACCGGCGGAAATCACAGGATAGGCCGAGACCTTCGGTAGCTTGGCTCGAAACCTGACTCGCCGCAGGTATAAATTAGGAGGAGATTTTAGAAATGTATATGGAAATAATATTTTTTTGCTTTTTTCCCGGTCCGGGTAAGACACTCGTCCATTTCTTTCATATACTTCGGCACGTCGTTATATGGCCCGTCAAAAACTTTAGTCACAAAAGCCCCTGAGAAGCGGACATTCCTCGTCCCAAAGAGCGGGTTCAAATTCCGCGCAACACTCCCGTTGATCCGTATTATTTGTCATTGTTCCTCCAAGCACGGTTTGTGGCCACAATTAATGTGGGTGTATTTTTAAAAACTCCCGCGCATGAAACATGGGTTGGCGGATATCCTTGGGCGAACCCATACTCAAAAACCAAAAAACTCATCAAGGAACCGACCGAGACCATAAATAACCATACCGGGGATTGTTCTTCAGTAAAGTCGATACCTCTATGGCTGAAATCCATTCCGGCAGATCGAACTTCTCCGCCGTTTCGCCGGATGAAAAATTAAAATTATTATTTCCCAGATCATTCAAATGTTTTAAATAATTCTGAGTCGAACTCACCGTTTCAGGACACAGTTCTAATGAAACCATGTGAACTTTTTGATTGAGACCTTTTAAAACATTATGTTCATTCCCTTCAACATCAATCTTTACATAATCTGGCAGACCATATTTTTTAATCAGATTATCCAATGTCGTTACTTCAACTTCCACTTCTCTGTTCCAATCAAATTCAGAATACCTCTTACTTTCCTTGCATGCCTTGATCCAATCTGGCGCTACGGTTGACAGCGAATTAACTTCGCACATATAAAGCTTCTTCTTGCCAACACTTGTATCTAATGCCTGCGGAATAATGTCAACTTTGCGGTTAAACCGATATTTTTTTCGCAAATACCGAACGCACTCCGGATTCGGCTCTACAGCAATGACTCTCGCCCCAAGACACAATAAAATATCTGTTACCCTCCCGATATTCGCGCCAACATCAAAACATAGCGGTTCCTCCTTAGACAAAAAAGATCTATAAAACTTTGTTATCTTTGGATTGTTCTTATCCCGGCCATAGATCATGTCTCTTGTAATGTTAAATAAGCCAAACCAATTTAAGATCTTTGCTTTTGTAACTGTTTTCATTCTATTTGACCTTTTTAGTTCGAATCCCCTTCTGCGCAAGCCGAAATCGAACATAACTCTCGATGGAAGGGTTCACTTCAAAACTGGCGGGTAGTCGTGGACGGTAGGCGAACCCTACAAACCCTTGAAATAAGCCTACTTATAAAACTCTACCGTAAACGTAGTATGGGAGCGCTGATATCTTTAGGGGATCCACTCGACACTACCCTGCCGTACAATAAGGGCATTTTATCACAACACCGGCAAAAATCCAGTAAAATGGCCGTTTTGACCCCCTAAAATGACAAATCCCACAACCTTCCCCACCCTACCCTTAAACATCGAACTCTTCCCGATCCTGCAATATTTGCACGTTCTTAAACAATCTCGGGTATTGCCCAGACTCAAAAGTGTGAATCGGAATCAACTTGCCCGGGTTTAACGCTCCGGCAAAAACCTTTAAATCCTGTATTGTGGCATGACCGCTTGTATGAACAGTTTCAATATCCAATCCTTTTTGAGCGATAAAATCCTTAAATTTATCAGTCAAATATCCTTCCCACATTGAATAAATAATCTTTGCTCTCTCTATACCCTTGATATTCTTCACGAGTATGGGGAAAATAGAATTATCCCGTGCAAGCATCAAGACCTTATCCTTGATCGCATTAATCTCATCAATCTCAATCTTCCGAGTGTTGTAAGCATAGAGAAGTTTTACCGAGGCATTCTGAGCCAAAGAATCGGCGTGGCTCTTCAAAAATTTAACTCTGATATTTCGCCAGTTGAATTGAGGGATATGTTTTGATACTTTCCTCAAACAATCAAGAATATACGCTGTATAAATATCAATCACGAATACATGATTTGTTTTAAGACAAGCCTTATACGCTGAAACGATTCGGTCAATATTCTGAGATGATGCAAATAAAAACTTTATATTAGGGGTCGTCTTTAAAACTTTTTCCATGCAAGCTTGCACCGCCTGCTCATCTTTGAATAATTGTTCTCCTCTACCAATCATCGAACCTTCCAATAGCAAACAATCAATACCTTTCGGCGGCTTAGACACCATGCGCCTATAAAGCTCGCTTTTTCTTCCATGCCCCCTAAAATCTCCCGAATAAAAAACTTTCTTCCCATCAGCTTTAATCATGAAAGCGAGAGCGTCAAAAGCGGAGTGATCTACCAGATAAGGCGTGATTTCAAAATCACCAATGACCAGCTTCTTGCGCTTGTCTATAATTCTGGTATTTATTTTGCCGATTTTGTGCGGGGTAAATATATCCGACACCTCAATCAACGTCTTTGCCCCCTCGCTCATATATATAGGTATGCCGGGATGCACATACCGAAGCAATCCATAGTGATCCATGTGAGAATGCGATATGAGGATGGCGTCAACCGACCTCTCCTCATCTTTATAGAGGCCGCTCACGCTGGGAAGAATTTTTAATCTCCTCAATTCTTCCGGAGATTTACCAATCAAAGCCCTTGAATCAAACGATTCTTTTTGGGCGTTAACAAGCGGCAGTCCGAAATCGATCACGATCCGGTTTTTCTCCGTGAATACCTCTACGCAGGTCCCGCCAATTTCGGCTGTGCCTCTATGGATAATTAGCTTCATATTAAATTATTAAACCTGATTTCATTCTTTATGTGTAAAACCTTAATATCAGGATGCTTCGCCTTAAGCTCGGCTATGCTTTTCTCCGCAAGACCGGAATATCCACCAACCACAACTATCCCGAGCACCCCTTCCACGATTTCGATTTTCAATCCACTCGGCATGAGTCCCAGTCCCTGCTTCTGAATGAAATTCAATTCGTAACTCTTTTTATATTGGGGAAAATTTCTTGTGATACGCTCAACGTACCCTTTGAGCTGTTGAAAAACGTCCTCTCGTAATTCCGGATTATTGCCAAGCTTCACCTCTATGACGCAAAATTGGTATTTCCCCGGCTCTGCCTGCTTGAGTCCCAGCAAGTCCATTTTGGTATCGTGATCACGATCAACAACCTGTCTGTCGATAACTATTAAATCTTCCCGGCCTACGTTATCCGTCAAAAGCATTTGCTCAAAAACAATCTCTTCTTGAAACTGAACAGCCTTGACCTTCTGCCCCATGGACGCCAAATTCCTTGAGCTAAAAAGCGGATGCAACTTCTTACTAGGTAAAATAAAAACAGCGTAATCCTTAACAATCGCTGGCGAAAAACGATTAATAATTGAATCATCCACAAATTTGCGGTGTATTTTTATCTCATAGACTTTTTGGCCAGCCCTATAAGATATTTTCCCTATACTATTGCCTTTATAATATAGATTTAAGTAGTCATCTCGAATCTGTAGCCCATATTCAAAACCGGACTCCTTAATTTTATCAATTAGGAAAACGAAATCATCCCTGACAGCATCGTATGTTACGTCTGATAAATATCGACTGATTACGGGCTTGCTCATCGTCCCCCCTTAGGAAGCCCCTTTGCCAGAGCTTGAACTGATGCGCTAGCGTGCCTCAACAGGTTTTTTCTGTTAAATGTAATAAAGTCCGGGTGAGTTGAGAGTCGATACTGCTTCGATGCGTTATTCTCTACAAACTTCTTGGCATCCTTACCCAGCAAACTCCCCTCAAGCGGTTTCCTAACGTGATCAAATATTTGATATTTACCCGCATCAACCTTCTTGGTAAGCCAACCACCTTTTCCTTTCTTAAGCTCAACCAGCAATTCGATAAATAGAGTAAATGGCTTATCCGGCATTTTAATTTTATGCCCGTTTACCTCAAGGTCATTACTCCGCTTCATTGGAGCGGTTCCCGGGATATGGATTTTATCGTAACATTTGTAGTCGAAATCCTTATAATCCTTCGCCTGTTTTTTAGTCAGAGCCGTAGCCCCACCCTCAGGCATAAATTCCTTAATGAGATCCTCAATCGACAATTTAAATGTTTTTAAATCGAGCGCCGTAGCAATGGGAACCGTGACTATCTGGCATTTGCTCAAACCCCAGTTTAATAAAATATCCTCTATCTTCGTGAAAGGAGTAAAAACAACGAGAACCTTGTCATCTTTGCAAATGTCCTTTAACCCGACGAATTTGACCAGCTTGCCGCCCCCAATCTTCGGCACAAAAACAAACCCAACCCGAAAACTATCGTAGAGCTTATACCCTACATAAAAATACCCTTCGGGGATTTCTTGAAACTTTCCCTCGATCTTATTAACCGTCCGAATTTTCTCAAACAAGACCGGTATTGAAAGCTGATAACGCCGCAGATCCGCTTCTGTTACCTCAATAGGCGCACTATCCGCTGACTCCACCGAGTATGCGTAAAATCGACTTCCAACCTTCTTGATCCTTCGCTCGTTACCATTATCCCCCAACGCCAACGAATAATACGGCTCTTTCATATAGTCATACTTCATTCGGTCTAAACATTTTTGCTTGGTCAAAAAATTGAAATCGGTCTTTGAAATACGCACCAGCTCGCTCTCGGCAAACGACGCTGTGGGAAAAGCCTCAAGATTTTTTAATATGAAGTTTATCACGTTAAAAGCACCCCATTGTCCCGCAGATACGTCTCAATGATCCCCTTCTCCGCTTTTTCGGGTAATTTCGTGTTCTCCGGCGGCTTGATCTCAACAGTTATTGACTTGGGCTTCTTACCGCCACGCTTAATGTAAAACCTTAATTTCGCTGAAACATATTCAGCGTCCTGCATGGATATGTTCAAGTCCGAGAACGCCTGCCGCACATCGCCGCAGTTAATCGTCACCTTAATGATCTTTGTGCCTCTGCACTTTACCTTCACCTCGGTTAAATCCACTGACTCGACATCATTATTCCCGGTATAGCTGAAAGTGCCGTTCTTAATGGGATCGAGAACAACCAAGGTGTTATTGAAAGTCGCCTCCGGCACCTGATCCATGCCAAGGATTGCGCTTCCGAATATCTCAATATACTTCTTTTTGTCCGCCTCGCTCCAGCCGCCAGCATTAACACTTAGCACGCAATTCCTCGTGTCAAAAACAAGCATATCCTCTCTGGCCGGACGATAAGATTGGATATCGACTTTCCCATCATTAAAGATCAAGTGCGTTTTCATATAGTCGCCGTGGGCGATTAAAATGACGTGCTTGCCATCGTGCGTCCTGTATCGGATAGCGCAGTTCTCGCTCTTGCCGGTATCCTTAAAATGTTGCTCGATGGCCGTCTTTAACTGAGCGACACGATCCTCGGCGAAGTTACAGTTGTTATGATCGAATTTGTGGTGGCTTAATTTTTCGGAATAGACAACATATAGGTAGAAGTCGAAGGCGAGTGAGAATGCTTCCTCGCTATGCAGAAAAACCCGCATGGCGGTTGTTTCCGACGGCTCATCATCTTGAGTGGTTATGCTATATTGACGTTTCGCCTGTTCAAGATATCCTCTTGCCCGATCAGCGATATCGTTAATGCACTGCAACTCCTCCTCAACATAGGATCGTTTCCCATCATCGGTGATGCCGTCCAAAAAATCGTGGATATTATTCCGGTCAAAAACAAAACCATCGGGAACCGGAACATTGCGCTTACTAAAATACGCCTTGAGTAGGTCGTTATTAACTCCCGTGACAAATTTTTCTAGTTTAAACGACCTATGCTTTGCCATCTAACGCCTCATATTTTTAATGCCTTAATGTGCTTCTTCAGGGCATTGTCGAGCTTAATCATTGCATCAATCATATCGTCCTGCAATCTACCCCATTTATCTGGGTTATTGAGTCCGGCATAATCAAATCGCTTGCTGATCCTGCAAGCTCTTCGATCCTCCAGTCTGTCCCAGTTAAGTTTTTCACCAAACTCTTTATCAATCTCTGCACGATGAGAAACAAGTTCATCAAAAATGCGCTTGTTCTCTTCGTCAGACTCCTTGCCTCGATCGATATACAACTCTGCTTGCCCGTATTTATCAGTAACTGCGTAATTTAACCCCAATCCCCTAACGCCTGAACTGGTTCCAATCCAGTTCGCAATTCCGGGTGATATGCTAGAGTGCAGATTTGTTTTCTTCTTGCTCTTCTCAAGCAATGACTTCCAAAACTCATAACGCTGACTATCACGTTCAGCAATTTCTTTCTTTTCATCCCCAACAATTTTTGTCTTTTCGCTAGGGCCCGTCACTATGGTAAACTTTGCCGCTGGCTCTGAGTTACCAATCTTGTATGCCTCGACCTGCACAAGATAAAACTTCACGCCGCTCCCGGTTTCATTAAGCCACTCGATGGCTCGCATGTGTTCAGCTCGAGGATTACTTGAAACCCAAATAGCAGTTTTTGCATCAAGATTTGAAATATAGGTCAGAATCTGGCCAAGATGTCCATGGTCTGTTTTTTCGAGTTGGTTCTCGATCAATACTTTTTGCCCAGAACTATCTTCGGCAATTATGTCCGCTGAAAACGAACCAACACTCTTCTCTTTTTCGTCAGCGGTTAACTTAAGATCAAGCTCTTCGCCGAGAACTTCCAAGTTTTCAAATAACCAACAGGTAAAATCTTTCGCTTCTTTTTTCCAGACATCACGCAATGGAACACGTTCCATTCTTCCGACCATATTGCCACCTCCCACTGAGCGTTATAAATTAATGTTTTCTATCTTTGGGCGGACACGGATCCTTGCCAAAGCTATCCTTATCCTGAATCTTGCCATCACGCCCATGGATCACGAGCTCAGACTGCTGATGTTTCGCAATCTGCCTTCCGGCATTCTCAGCGGCGTTCTTTGTGCGATGCTCCGATGTTAGCTTTGAATTACCTTCACCACGAACACCCCAGCCAGCATCCGTCTTTACCACATGCTGATTCTTACCCATACCGCACCTCCTGCGTTTGCCAGTAAATAAAAAAACCTCCGCCAAGTGACAATAATAGCACTAGACGAAGGTTTTGCTTTTTTAACGTCCGGGATTTATTCCTTCTAACTCGGGACACTATAATTTTACATAATAGTAGCTGTTTTGTCAATTCATAAATATAAGCAAATGGACAATTAAGGATATTAGTATTATAATAAACAAATTACCGTTTGACTAGTATTTTTTGAGGTGCTTGCATGAAAACAATGGAAATATGGGCAGATAGCTTTCATGAAGGGGAATGGTTTGTTGCCAACATTGCCCCATTCTGTAAAAGCCAGAAGATTGACTATATTTATGGCTTTATCCCTAGCCACACCTTACAGATAGCTGACTCTGTTAATGTGAACTTTACAGTCTTTGGTAGCTATAAATCATGGGAAAACTTACCAGCCAAAATTGAAAAATTATTGGACTATGGTAAACCCGATATCATTATTTACGATCGGGATTCAGATACAGTTATTTTGGCAATCGAAGAAACAGCGGCCGTCCCTACTGGAAATCAGGCCCTACAAAGATGTGAGAGGATTTTTGGAAGCGCCTATCTCAAAACTCCTTTTTCCTACCTACTCCCTGAATATGGCATCCATACTGATGGACAAAATAGAAGAACCAGTATTTGGCCAACTTTGTTGGCTCTCAAGCTATCCATTCAATTTGGAGTGCCGTCCGTTTCATTTATGTATTCGGATTCCGATAATCCCGAGGATTATCACAAAGGCACTGGCCTTAAATCATTATTTGAATATTCATACTTGCAAATAAAAAAGCACCTTAACCTTCTAAGCGAGAATGAAAAGGAACGCCTCAAAAAAGTTCTTAGTGACCAAATAGGTCGAATGTGTACTTTTATTGTTGATCAATACGCAAATATAATTCATTACTTACCAAGCGTGGAACAATTAAAAAATCATGAATTCGTCCATGCGTTAGCCCAGAAGATCTTAGATAAAAGCAATTCTGAAAATTTAAATCTAGACACTTTCTTAAATTGGCCTTGTAAAAAAGATATTGATGGATTATCCCCCCTGCTCGGCTATATAAACAAAGACTCTTTCCTTTCCGGAATTGATACCGCTATAGAAAACAATAACGGGTACGTTATCTCTCAAGGAGTTGGAAGCAAACCACAAAGCAAAGAAAGTATTGATGAGTGGCTTTTATCACAAGCCAAGCAATCTAAAAAAATAAATATTGATTATTTAAGTCCTGTTAAGTCATTCTTGAAAACTGAAAATGGAAATTACCATATTACAACGTCAAAAAATATTACTTACTTCCTTGATAATATTTTACATATCGACACGGCATTCCACGATGCCTTTCCAAAAAGAAACTTTAAGCCAAGCGACCTACTCAACAACCATAAAAACCTACCGGTGTTCTTATACATTTCGAATTCGTTGAAACCAAACCGTATCTTCGGAGATCCCTTTACTGGCCAATTCGCAACATTCTCAAATCTTTTTTGCTTTACATGTTCTTACAGAAGATACCGATCTTCAATTATTTATCTACCCTATGTTTCGGCGGGGTGTTTTTATGATAACTCCAATACTTTAGTCCAAAATAAAGGGCTATCGATTTATCTATTATTAGCAGATTTAATAATTTGTAATAACGGGTATGTTATTTCAATGATGGAGAAAGGCAAGCTCTATGCGTAATAATCAAATAATATATTCAATATCCGAAGAAATCGTGCGCTTCACATTTGAAGTCCACGTAAAACGAAGCGCTCCGGAGTGGAATATTTGTTTTACAAATCCAACAGCGGGTCCATGGAAAACAATTACTTATGAGACGCCGGATAGCTCTATAAAAATTGGTCGATACGAAAGAGAAGAACAACGTCCCGATCTAATTCTTCTAAATAATAGTAAATCGGTTTGTTTAATAGTTGAGGCTAAGGATGAGTTCAGCAAAATATCTTCGATGGATCAAATAAATAAATCTTTTAAGGTTTTTAAAAAAGAGGTTAAACGATTTCAGTCCTGCACAAACCTGACTAATTACTTACGAAATAAGCTTTGTTTTATCGATGGTTTTTTGTGGTATTCATCGGACAAAAAATCGGCGGATATTTTTGCGGAATCTTATTACAAAGAAACAAAAAGCGTCAACCCTCTTGTCTGCATTCTGATCTACAAACTTCCTGACAACTCCCTCGCTTGCGGTGGTTCATTGTTTTTTGCTCCAAACACAGACAAGAGCGATCACATCATCTCTTCCTTTCAGGAATTAATGCTAAAAAGGCTCAGTTGATTATCCGCTCTTAATTGATAAAGTTTCCCTTTTTTCTCTGCAACATTTTTTAACACATCAAGAATTTCTACAATTTCCGGAGCACGACTAAAATCATAATTATCTAAAACGTTCTTTACTATTTCCCACCCATCACAGGATCCCTTTTGCAAGCGATCCTTAACTATAGCCTCAATGTCATTTTGAACCGGCGTCGTCTTTTCGTAAGTGGGAAGATACAATAATCGTGCCTCTTTTAATTCATTAAAATTCTCTTTCAGAAACTCTTCGGCATAATACAAATGATCGCAAGATAGTTGTTTTTTAAGAACGACGCCCACAATCACTCTGATTGCATGCGGCTTATAAATAACGCCTTCCCTTGCGCCCGCCATATTTCCGAACATTTCTTTCAATAAATCATTAAATTCTTTTTGGGACAACTTATTGCGCTGGCATTCACTAACCTTCTTAAACGTTACATAAAAATCTCCTAGATAACTCCCTTGGGGTGAAAATCGTGCCTTTGCAGGGATAACCGCAGGTAATGTCAGACATATATCTTCAAAATTTAGTGAGGCCTGTTCCGAGGCTAAAAGCAACGAATGCCACGCATCAATAACTAAGTGGTTAAATGTAAAAGTTACACATCCATTAAAACAGAGACTATTAACGGCTTTTTTTATACCATCGACCAATTCGTTTTTATAAATATCCCACGATTTATTCCGAGTTTTACTATCTGAAACTACTATTTCTTTTTTATAATTTGGTTCTTTTTTTAACCAAGCGTTCCAGATAGCTGAAAATTCAAGGTAAGGAACACTGTCTCCATAAGGTGGGTCAGCGAAAATATATCCTATTTTCTTCTCAGATATCCTCTCTCCAACAGCATCTATCCCATCGGAATATATATATGTTTTAGTCCCTTCCTTGAGCAACACATTTATTCGAGCCAATGCATCCATTGTTTTTTTGAAGCGACTTTCAAACGCAACGAAAGGATTAGTTTCTAAATGAATAGCGGGAATCCAAAAGCCGGGAACAGACCACGCAGGTCCTCCCGTAGTTAAATCATTACGATAGGCAATAAGACGGCTACATTGTGTTGCTGTAGCAGTAAGATTAAGCAAAAAAATATTTCTTATAGTTTCGTCTTTAATAGCATGGATTTTATTTGCCATCTTCGACAAAACAGTGTATGCCCTAGGTGTATAAAATTTACGCAACGTCGTATCTTGATAACTTAATATCCTTTTGTTTACTATAAACCTCACATCGTAGATTTGCCCGATCTCGTCTTTTTTGTTAGCCTGAACCGTCTGTTGCTCAATATTCTTTTTATTGTTGATATCGAGCTTTGATGTTAACAGAACCTTGATTACGTCAGATCCACTTATGGTGCCTAAATTTGCATTGTTTGCGGTTGAACACTGCGGACAAATATATTTTTTCCCTTTCTTTTTAACTCCCTTAATCGAATAAACATTTTCGCATTTTTGACATTTAAGACACACCTCATGGACGCAATACTTTACCATCCCGTGTTCAGTTTCATATGGCTGAGCATACTCCTTAAATAAATTCTTGAGGTTCTCATGCTCATCAATTATTTTGCTCATTATTACTTTTGTTGTTGAAACATTTCCGATTAAACCAGAAATTGGGTTGATATCAATTCCGATACTATTAATACCTAGTTTTGCTGATTCGATATTAGTAACACAGCTTCCGCAGAATGGATCTAATACATAAGCGTTTTCCAACGCATATTTTTTTATAAATGACGCCACAACATTATGGGGTTTTCTAGCCCAGTATTTGTGGATTAAATATTCAGAAGGATGCGTTTTGGCAACGTAAACTTTCATTTTTTCTTCTCAAATGTAAGTATAAAATCAGAAAGAACAATCCCGACCTTATCACCCTCTCTTCGTTGACTGGCAACCCAAGAAGCTTCGGTAAATTTAGGTCTTCTGATCGCAATATTAATCAATTCAAGATCTATATCCCGTAAACAATCCAACAATAAACGAGTGGTTGGAATGTGTTTCCCCCTTAATCGAGTATCCCCGATCATCAAAGAAAAATAAGTTTTCTTATTAATTTGAGAGGAAAGCGCTCTAATGCTATCCGCCATATCATCAACATATTTATGAACATTCTCTTCTTTCCCGATCTTGAAGAACTCCCTAACTTCGTTTTTTGATAATTCCTTATTCGAAATGCCAAGCCAAGGCAACTCTAGCGAAAATATCGTACTAAATTTATACACATTAAAATACGGCGGATGGCATATTATAAGTTTTGGATTAATTTCCTTGAAATTCACATGACGCACATCCTCTCTTATAAATCGAGGCGAAGCAAAATTTTCCGGGAGAGCAGAAACTGCCTTTATGATTTTTTCGGCACTTTTGTTAAATTCTATAATGGGTTCGGATTGGGCAGACTTAACATCCAGAAATAAACGACCTTGCAAAGACGTTGCCTTTGATACTTTTCTTATAATTGAAATAAAAATACAATCAAATACTCGTCTAGTAATTTCGTCATCAATATCATTAATTAAGCTCTTAATACGTTGTAAATTCTTAAATGTTTGAGGCAAATACCAATGCTCTATTCTGGACTCATCAAACGGAATTTTCAGATCATAGTTTTTAGATGACAATTTTTTGTATTTCTCATTTAAATTACTTAATGTTTGCTTAAGTCGACTTCCTTTCACGTATTGACATTTGACATTAACCAACAACTCGCTCAAAACGCTTACATCTGAACATACCACCTTACGATCCATCAATAAACACTCAAGAGCTGTGGTTCCACTACCACACATAGGGTCAAAAACCATATCACCTATCTTTGTATATCTTGAAATTAAGCCCCTAGCTACGGGTGGAGGGAATTTTCCGAAAAACCTAAATATGGAATGAGTGAGATAGGCTAATTTAATCGAAGAATGGGGTATATCCCAGACATCCGTTATACTGCTATAATCTTCCAATTTAGAATCTCTAAGCAGTTCTTTTTGATAATCCAGAGATATAGGATCCGTTGATATAACAATTTCGGGATACGTATTCATAATTGCTATGCCTTTTCGCTATGTATTCCTGCAATGGTTTAATTAGTATTTTACCGCTTCCTCATTTTTTTTCAAGACTATTTAGCTAATCACATAAGTTTTTTTACCTCAGAAATCATCGCACAAAAATAAAGATTTAAAATATCAGCAACAAACTTCATCTTCCCTCCGACATGCCAATCGGTATTTCGCTCCGGCTCAATCCGTGACTTGTAGTCATAAATCGTGAACACCAGCCCATTGATCCTACCAACCCACTCTGCCTTGATCTTGCCATCTGGTGAATTACCGAACTGCGGCTGGCCGAACACCCGGACGATATCCTCATAACGTGTACCTTCCGGCAAATACCCCTGACAGCCGGTGCCATCATGCGACACGCCGCCCATCTCAACCTTTAAATCAAGTTCCGCCTTAACTTTCATGGCTTACCTTTCTCTTGCCCCAGCCAGCCTTCCATCTGGCGACAGCTCCGGCCACAATCGTATCAACAGCTTTTTGATCGCCGATATTCTTTAACACTTCACTCAACTCCTGCTTATTTAGAACCCGAAAGTTTTTAACCCCTCGTTCCTTAGCCGTCATCATAAGCTCGTTACGAGAAGCCCCGACATGCATAACAATCCCTTCTTTTGGAGATGCTAAACTTTCAGCTGAAACCTTTTTATTTTCTGCGACCTTTTGCTTTTTAGCTTTTTTAGCCATTGCGATATCCTCCTTTAATTTACAGCACCGACTCTTGTAATTTACCGGTTACGACATCAAGCATTTGAAAGTGTGTGACACCGCCTTCCTTCCACTGCTGTTCGATCGTGATCGACCATTTGCCCAGCGGCATAACTCGCTGGATTTCCCGTAAGCGTAACTTAGCGGCCGGAAGATGATCCCGCATCCGCCCGGACACCGGGATATTCTCGACATACGTCTCATCGCCAGAATTATGGACGCTGATATACCGGCTCTTTTTCGCCGTCATGTTTTCACGAACCATAAAAATCCCCTCCTTTCGAGGGGTATAGGGCCATACGTTTTAATAGTTGGCAAGGCGTTTCTTCTAAAATTCCACCCGCACGCCAGCCTTACCACCCACGCCCTTGCGATTATCTGATTCGGCGAATCCATAGCCTTCCACAAAAGGACTGACCTCAATGCCGGGCTTCTCCTGCTTTTTCTGATCCACCGTCACCTGAGCGCCGGACTGAGCGATGATATGCGTTTCCTGCTTTGTGGTTTGCGTCGGCATAAAGAACGCACGATAAATCGTGAGCCCGACAAAACCAAGCAACGCTATGCCAGCCGCATAACGTAATGTTTTCACCCACGGTAATACCTGAGTGAAACTTCCCAAAAACTTCAATAAACTAAACTTCTCACCATCAGCCATATACACCTCACTTTCTTCCCGCTTTAAGATCGCTCCTGAGTTCGTCTATCGCCTTAATAATCCGGTCATTTTCTTTCTCGATAAACCGGCTCTGAATATCAAACTCCGCTTTCGACACATAAAGGCTTCTTGGCATGTGAATCTCGTCATTCGCCAGATGATGAAACAGCTTCTCATCAATACGGTTGACCTGCGCAATAATAACCCCGAGCATGAATATCGTAATTGTCACCAGAACCGGCGTGATGAATTTAGTCCAGTTACCGCTCTGCATGATCGCCTTTCCCTTTTAACGCTTCCAATATCTCCTCGTTCTGCTTGGCGACATCAACCAATACCTTTCCGACCTTATAGAGCATGCGCTCACGCCTGTCAGCCAGCTCAACCGGCAAAAAGCCCAACGCCTGCTCGCTCTCAACAGCACATATCCGGCAATATTTCGTGATCGGCACCGTGAGTTCCTGATTGACCTTGTAGTGCGTGATCACGCAACTGTGACATGTGCGGGCGTGCGGGCAGTTCTTCCAACAGCCGGTGTATTCCTTGTCGATATTCAAAAAGATGCCCCGGATAAATGGTCGCTCGTGAAAGATATTCCCGAGCTTGAATATCCGTGCGCTGGCCGCACGATGACAAGGATAAACGTCACCGTTATCCAATATCGCAATATACGTCTTGCCAGCCTGACAGTATTCCTTCTCTGGTGGCGTCTCATCATTAACGATCCTGAGTGGCTTATCGATAAACGCTATCTCAAGCGGCAACCCCTGACGTTTGCAATACCGGCGGTAATGATAAATCTGCGCCAGCTGATACCGGTACTGCTCGACCGCTTCCTCTGTCCAATCTTGCTCCATTACGGCGTGATGCATAATCTTCGTAATCCCAAGCTCATGCAAATACTGAACGTTGATCGCCAGCCGCCCGACTGTCTTGGGCGTGAACGTCATACGCACGCTCATATCCGGCTTAATCGCCAAAATACTTTTTATGTTCTCAATGATCCTCTTATAGTCGCCATGCCGGTATTCGGTATGCGTGATCTCATCGCCGTCACAGCTGACCTGAACCGCCATCCCCAGCTCGGCGAATTTCTTGAACACGCCCTCATCGAAAAACATACCGTTGGTAGAAATCGAGAATGTGGATGTATGCCGACCCTCTTTATCCGGCGGCCACAGTTCCCGTGCGTATTGAGCAAGCTCAATCACCGTCTGCGGATAAAGTAACGGCTCACCACCAAAGAACGTAATCTGCAACCCCTGCGGGCTTAACTCCTTCATTCGAGCGAGAATCTTTTTTCCATGTTCGACCGAAAGCACCGCCTCAGTCTTTGGATGAAAACAATAATCACAATGCATATTGCACTGCTCGGTAACGAACAAATCAATACTTTTGATTTCGTCTTTGGTCTTACCGCCGACCACTTCCTCGTTAGACATTAACCGCCTCCTTCTTTTCTTTTTCCAACTGAATATATTTATCAATAACCTTCGCCAAAACCTTGTTCATAGCGCAATAACCCGGCTCCGGATTAAACATGTCGCCCATATGCTCAAGATTAAGCCCCAAACATTTATTGCGAGGACACCGTTTATACAACTCGCAATCCTCACAGAACCTGCCGAGAAACTGCTCCCGATTAGCGTCTATCTCCCAAACGTAATCAAGTTTTGAGTAATCAATTCCCTCATACACTGACCCAAGTTTGTTATGCCTGCAGATATACATGTTGTCGCACTGCCAGATGCCACCCTCGGTATCAATAAAAAGCCGCTCAAGCCCTGTCCTGCAAAAATGAAATTCCCGCACCTGCGCCTTTAACCCGAACTCCCGCACATAAGCGTTGCTATGAAGCGCCGGGTTTAATGTTTGAAACATCTCAGCGTCCCGCTCATGCTCAATGAGCAACTCGAAATACTGATCAGCGAACCTCTCCAAATCTTCACGGCTGTGATCGTGCCTTGTGGCGAGGTCAATCGTGATATTGCGGGTGATGTTCTCTGCGATAAAATCAAAATCCTCTTTCAGCTTCTCATACTCCACAACCATGAAATTAACGTTGTGATTCGGATTCTCCCTGACCAGATTCAGCATCCACGACTCAGCCTGCGCCTTCCCTTGAGGCCCGCCGTATTTTTCATAACAGTTCCCAAACGACCACGTGATCCCAATATTGCGATGCTTTGAGAAAAACTTATACATGCGCTCATCGACCAACGCTCCGTTTGTGTTCATATGAAAGAGCATCTGCGGATACTTCTCCATCACATGCTGGATAACCTCGAAATTAACCGTTGGCTCACCACCCCAAAAATAAATAGTGAACTTAGGTGCGAGCTTGAGCTTTGAGAAACAAAAATCTAATATGTCATCCGCTATCTGCTTGGACATCTTCACAGGCCCGAGCGTTGATATCTTGTTGCGCTCAAACAATCCCCTGCGGTAGCAAAACGAGCAATTGGCGTTGCAGGCGTGCGTCAAATACAGATACACTGACTTGTAAATCGGAATCCTCATGCCCGCCCCTTGTAATAAAGCGTATCGACTCCAGTCTCGATCGCTTTCTTTACGATATACTCATACGTCGCAGTCTCAATCCGATTCGCCCAGCAATGATTCGGCGCTGGCTTTAACGGATTGCCGGTGACGGTGTAATTCTCCGCCAAACACATCGCCCTTGGACAACACCTGATATCGCCGTCAAAACAAACCTCGCAATCCCGGCAATGCTCATACAGCTCATCAATCCAATCGCCCATCTTCTTGAAAAAGAACGCTGTGTCGTTAAACCCGTTCCGCACATCGCCAATCTTAAACTCCGGATAATTAGCGAAGAAATCGCAAGGATAAATCTCGCCTTTATTGTTCACCGCAAGATATAAATATCCGCACCCGCAAAAAGTCGGCGGCACGTCCTTAAGCGGCATTCCCTTCATCTTGCGGTAAATGTTATTCTTCAATGCTATATCCCACTGACTCCTGCCAAACTTCGGCTGGTCGCTAAAATAAACGTAATCCGCAATGCGTTTGAATAAATCCTTGAACTGCTCGTTCTTATTCCTAACCATATCCCAATGCCGGGCAGATGATACCCTCACGATCGGCACACCGTATTCATACAACCGAATAATCTCCTCATAAATCCCCGGACGCTCCGGGTCATCAACCACGTAATGCACATCCCCGCCGTTGGCTTTAACCAAATCGAGCACCGCCTTGGCTTTATCCAAATAACCATCACCCAAAACACTGCGTAACGCCGACACGCTGACGCTCAAATTTAAATGATATTTGTGCCGCAATACCCATTCCCTGACATCCTCATTCTCCAAAAGCACAAGACCGTTCGTGGTGACAACGTAACGATACATGCAATAGGTATCACAAAGATATCGAACCATCGGGAAATTCAAAAACGGTTCACCGCCAAAGATGCTGAACTTAATCCTGCGTTCATTGAACGTCCGGGAAACCCAGTCCATCGTTGAATCGATAACATCCTGCGTAATACCGGTATCCTTCTGTCTGAACTCTTTAGGCTGATAACAATAGGCGCATCGCAGATTGCAATCCTGCGTCATGAGAAAATACACTGTGGTGTATTCCTGCTTGCCGTCCGTTATCGAGTCGATATCAAACATCCCCTCGTCTTTATACCGCTTGATAACATCCCTGCACTGTAACGGCAGGTCACCGGCCGCCTTGCTGTTCTTAAGTTCAAATACCGCCATCGATCCTCCAAATCAATTTGCTAAGACCCGCCTCGATCTCAACAATATCCATCCCGAGTCTTTCCGAAAATACCTGCCGGTGTTGATCGGTAATATCGCCCACGTGTGAGGCGTAAAGGTTATCCCTATGCTTCCCGGCAACAAATAAAACGAAGTTTGAGATATTGCCATTCTCTCCCTCAACGCCAAGATCCTGATAAACCTGACGCAAGACATCAACGAAAGCCTGAACACTCATAAATCTCTTATGCGTAAAACACTGCACGGTTAAATCATCAAGATTGTTTTTACTGAAATGAATAAGCTCATCCACTGCGTTCTCGTTTTCCAAAAGAGCCGCCTTGAATGAAGCATTGTCCGCTTTTTCTTGATCTTCAAGCATAGTTATCACCACGAATAAGGGTTACATTTACAATTCCAAGCCGAATGATTATGCCCGCCAGCGTACTCGCACGATCCCCAATTTGAGCCCGGCGGCGTATACACGCACCAATCCCACGGCACATATCCATCCCAAGCAACCGGCGGGTTCGCTGACTTGTAGGGGTGCTCTGCGCTAGACGGTAAATTTATACTGGCGCAATTCCAATAATGATTTATTGAATACTGACACTCAGAATATTTATGGTCATCGCAAGCCACGCCAGCATATGAGCATGACGTATAGTGATATCCGCAATCTGCGCAATACTGACACTGCTCGGTTTCACAAATGCACCCCATCATTAATGCTTGCACCTTTTGCATCATCTGCCGAAAGTGAATGCCCCTGACCTCCGTTGAAAGAGCCGTAATCGTGGGATCCGTGAAATCCATACAACCGGAACTATCCTGCGGGCAATACCCAGACGTTCCCCTGCCGGACTTGCACGCCGCAAGTTCTGTCCTTAACTCATCCACGTGAACCTTTCGGATTTCAGTAACCAACGCCGTGATAGTCGGGTCCGTATAAGACGATTGAGAAAATCCCCTACGCACAAACTCTGCGTTAAGAAATGACCGCAACTCGTCAATATGAACCTTGCGGACTTTCGTTGATAAATCCGAAAGCGCCGGATCCGTCCACGCTGGCATATTCGATGAACATTGTTTTGGTGGCATTAAATGAGCCATGCTTCTCCCTACGAGGCGTAAACCGCCGTCTTATCAAAAAATCCTTTTGTGCCTGATGCGTTCGTTCCGTAATACTTATTGTTCCCGGGCGTTGCCGCACCGTTCTCAAGTTTCACTGTTGACACTCCGCCGTCTTTTATCTGTAACTGATCGCTCGCTGAAACCTGAAATACCGCTGTATCAATCAAGCCATCCAAATACTCCGGTGTGGTGTCGCTCACATCCGCCTTCAATTTATTAGGCGAATTTTCTGTCGGTAAAACTCCCGCCGCTGAAGGAACGCTCGCCAAACCCGTAATCGCCGAACCATGCACCTTATTGAGCGAGATGATCTGCGCAAGTTTCGTATCCTCAATCCCCGCACCTGAGGCGACCTTGTCATTAGTTATCTGCAACAATGGATCCGTTAAAAGCTCCAACGCCTCCCAGTTAGCCCGGCAGGCTGGCGGGAAATTGATCAACAGCATGTCGTTTTCTGGTTTAGTCTTGTCCCAAGCCATCGCCCACCTCCTTCTTTTGATACGACTCAGCGACCTCATTGAGATCGTAAAGCTCAACCCCCTGCTCCCGCAACATCTGAACCCAACAGACATCATGAACAGCCATCTGTTGTGCGTAATTCAACGCTTGCTCGGAACAGGTAAAAACAATGGGCTTTCTTTTCGGCATGCGCAGGATAATATCTCCCCTGACCGACACATACGCCATATCATCAGGAATCTCCTTCTTGCATTTACAACAGATCAATTTATTCATCTTGTGCTCCTTCTGCTTGACTGGCGTGTTTTATGAATTTCTTCAACACACCATTCAGTGTTTGTTTATTAAAATCCGCATCTTTAATACCGATACTTTTGACCCGGCTGATCACGCCGCTGTCATTAACCTTATATAAAATGACTCCGTTTAAGAAATCGCCGTTATCAAACTCAAGAACTACTTTGCATGGAATCAACTTCTTCGCCATTTGATCTCCTCCTAAATCCCGTGGCTGTGCCAATCAAACATACCTGCCTGCGCCACGCCTTGTGCGTCGTATAATTTAACTTTGAAACCTGTCGTGCTTTTATCCACGAACTTTGAGTAAATCCCGTTGCCGCTTCTTATCTCTATGTGAACACTCGGCTCCTCATGATACGTTTTGATGAAAAACACTTCCTTGCCGTCAGCCGCTGAAACAACCGTATCATTACCGCTGTCGTCAACGTCCGGCAAATCGCCGAAATACTCAAACGTTGAACAGGTGATCTCATCACCCAAGTTCTCCCGATACAGCGTCAACTCGATCTGAAAGTACCGGCAGTAATAATCCCCGGGCTGATACGTTTCCCAATCCCCCCATGTGATGTTGTCCTCCGATGTCCGAATACGGAAACTCGTAGCCCGCAAAGTTTCCTGCCCGGTAAAGCGGTACGTAAGGCTGTCGTTAAATTTCATAACACCGTCGCTATTGAATCTACGCCCCAATGAGGTGGCGACAACAACGTCTATGCCGATATAAACACTCGCCACGTATCCGAAATCCCTGACCGGCGTTGTATATGTCCCTGACATGACACCGTCCGTGATCACAATCGACTCATCATTTTTCTCGACATTAACCTTGTTACCTTCCCACAACGGCTGTTCCTGATATTCGGCGACCATATTCCTGAACGGAATCTCTGTAATAGTCACCACCGACTCTTTTGCGTTCATGGAATAATTGCCGGAGGTATCTATCGCCTTGATCCAATAACTCTGCCCAACTCCCTGCTTTACTTCCTTGGTCAAATAATGCGAACCCTGCTGAAGCGTGATAAACTCGCCGCTGTCCCAGTTAAGCCCACGCCTGATCTCATAACCCCACGCATCTACGTCAGAAATCGGTGTCCAGCCAAAGTAAAGCAAATCCCTGTTGCGGTTAGCTAAGAATGAAGAAACATCAGAAGGCGGCGCTGACTTACCCACAACCGTGATTTCGCTTTCCGGGGCCATAGCCAGTGAACTTTCCTCATTCATGGAATCAACCGATGTGACCTTGACCTTGTAGGTATGCCCATCAACGATGTCGCCGATGATGCGAAACTGCGTGCCGGTGGTCTCGCCTCTTGCCCGCCAACTCTGTCCGTTATCATCGCTAATGTAAATCTTCGCCTTAGCGTAAGACTTAACGTAATGATCCACATACGCCGGGCGGTCAAACCAAACATCAATTGCGTTCTCGATCGTGCCGTCTGTTTTCTTAACCAGCGACTCCGTCAAACTCAAGTTATTGACCGCAGGGATCTGACTTGATAACGAGGAATAATTATTCTGCGGCAGGATGATATCCGAATCGTCATATACCGCCTCGTTATACTCAAGAGCCGATATCTGAACCTCATGCTTACCTTCCCGCTGAACCGATACCACCCGGAAATCTTTCTTTACCTTGTTCGTTTCGCCGATAGCGTAAACATCAAACGCTTGCGGATCATCGGAAAACGCCTCACACGCAATCTCGGCATGCGTTCCTGTGGGCGAAGTGATAAGACGCTCCTCAATCGTGTCCTCAGCAAACCGAACCTGAATCTTATAAGACTTGCCGTCCTCAATGACCATCGAACGGTCTAATTTAATAAGCGTGGCTGAACTCCCCGACTGAACCCTGCCTGAAAAACCCCATTGAGGAACGTCGTGTGATATTGAAATAATATCTCCCGCCTGACACGCCACAGCGTCAATCCCCGCCCTGAACACAATCGAACGATTGATGTAGCGTGCGACTTTCAAGGCGTAGCGTGCCGCACGTATGGCGTAACTCGCCCCAGTGGTAAATAGTCGAAGCTGGCTCTTGCGCATCGGCTCACCTGAAGCCAGCGATTCCTCATCGATATAAGCGATCGTCTCCTGCCGGTAATTTTTCTCTTTATCGGTAAACTGAACTTCAATCACGTTCGGCACTTCTTTCATTGTTTTCCAGCTCTGGGCGAATGAGTCTTTGACGATATTGCCCATACCGAATAACTGCGTGGGCGTGGTCGGCTTATCAATCTTGAACGTCAACCCTCCGGCGCTATACACCGGCATAGCGTTGAACGTGGCGCATAGTTGAATTAAAACATCGAGGGCTTTATTGTTACTGTCGATCACCACATCCATCCGGAATCGCTTCTCATACCCGCCCTGCCCATCGGGAACCCGCTCCTCGCAATACTGCGACATCTCAAGTAATGAAGCGTTGTCTAAATTATCGGTTACGATAAACTCGCCCAATCCGTATCTTTTATTCGTGACCAAATCACGCAAGCACCAAACCGGATTCGCTGAATACTTCAAAACATAAGTTGAGCCATCCCACGAAAGAATTGTGTCATCGGAAAACAACCGGTAATTAACTCCGTCCCAGTAATAATCATCCCAATCAACCGGCGTGCCTGCGTTACGCACATCCGGAATAGAAACCTTTTTGCCTTCCACAATAGTCGTTATATTCGGCATGGATCCGCTCAACTGATCTGTCGCTAAAAGTTTTAAGCCCAGCAAAGCGGTGTTGGGATAGCACAGATCGTCTGTTTTAATTTCGTCAATCTGAAACAGCGTGAGATCACCCTGCTTCATAGGTTGAAGCGAACTGTCCTCACTGGTTCGGGTGACACGAATGTCATACTGCCCGGGTGTAAGCCCGGTCTTTCTGAACACCCTGCGCACGCTCGTGCGTGACTGCCCTGAAATTGTCGTCTCACCTAAATCGATATAGACGCTATCGGAATGGAGTTTATACTCAACCCGATACGTCACGCTCCAGCTCTGAATATCCCCTGAACTTGAACTCTGCTGATACAATCCGTTGTTAAGCCGTAGATGAACCTCAAACGCCTCCACATCGGAATCAACCATCGTGTAAATGTATGAATTGTTTTGCGTGAGGTTTGCGCTGATGGAATAAATATTGTGCAGATCCTCAAAGTTTTCGATCATGCTCTGATAATTCGTGCCGAACCGCTTGATTACTGAAACGCTGTCAAAGTTCGCTATCGGATTATCGTTTAACTCGATATCCTCCGCTGACTCAATCTCCCCCTCACAAAGAGCGAGCAAGACGTTGAGATAATGCTTATCCCCGTCCTCCCACAAAAACTGATTGATGATATTACCGCCAACCCTGTGCCTGCCGTAAACCACAGCGACCGGAACCCCAACCTCCTGAATAGTCTGAATGCCGTCCCAGCCGTATGTCGGCGATCCCTCATCCAAGCCGTTCGACGAACCCAAATTGAAATCCGGCATCCTCGGTTGGTTCATGTACTGATAAATGGAATACCCCATCGACAGCACAAAGAAAGCGAACAAGAACGGATGCGCCACAGCCGCCGCCCAGACAGCGGAAATAATCCACGACACGACTGCGATGACTGGAGCCTTTACTTCCGGAATAACGGTAATCTCATCACCGTTATCAATCCGCACGGATAAATCATCAATGCGTTTGCCAGTGACAATCACCCGCTTGTCGTGATAATCAAAGCCCGCCAAATCAAGATAATCCCGCACGCACTTGCTCCGAGAATACTTGACCTTGCGGACTTGGGCTTCCTCGGTCTTAAACGGATTGGCTATATTACGAATTATGACCATGCTCTTAACCTGTAAAATCCTTCTACCTTTTTAATCCATGAAACATCGGCGAGCCGAGACACCACGACACCCTGACGGCAACAATGAATAAACCGCCTGTTACTCAATACAATACCCGCATGATTCGCCACACCTCGTGAATTAAGAAACAAGATGCCGTCCATCGTTTGCGGATCGGCGACCTTAACCCAATCGTGGGCGTAATTATCCTTGAAATAATCCTTGCCCTTTAAACCCCATACCTTGCTGTATTCCAACTCCTCGATATCAAAAAGACGAACACCGACATCCGCATACGCCAGCTTCAATAACCCCCAGCAATCAAGGCCGTCCATTGACCTGCCCCTGTGCCGGTACGGAATGCCAAGATACTTCTCGATCATGCGCTTCTCTACATCACGTAAATCCGCCTTGACGGCACTGACGGAAACGCCCCGTACCGCAGGTAATTCTCCAATTGTTTGCACCGCTGTTTCGTTTTGTTGCATGCGGTCTCTCCTCCCACATACCCACACTCCACTGATTTAAACTTCCATGAGCAATAGTTACGTGCGTACCTGCGTGCGGGTAAATCCACGCCCAGCACGTCAAACTTGCCGGTTAAAGTAAACTCCACGTTCTTCTGATCAGCTGAGTAATTATCGATATAAAACACGTCGTCCATGTGGGCGTCCGGGTCCGCCAGCTGATCCGCCCAAACCATGCGGATAACCACCCGCTTGCCACGAAAGTCATACTGCTCAAGGTAAAGCTCGATAAGCCTCGACACGTTACCCAGCCTCACCTTAACCTGATCAATCTGCCCCTGATTGTTCTCAGAGATAAACTCATGCGTTATCGGAAACTTTGAATACAGCACACCGTCATAAGTGACATCCTGATCGAATCCGGCCAGATGCAGGTCATTGACTCCGTCATACGCCTCAAGCGTGTAAAGAAATAACGGAGCGTTCTCCTGCTTGGCTTTTTCCTGCTTAAATGTTAAATCCACGTTTCTGGGCATTACTTCACCTCGATCACATCAAACTCAAAGTCATATACCTCGTGCGCTTTCATGGTGAACTTAAAACTGTCCTCAACAAAACGCACTGAATACTCAACCGAGTCATTCGGATTCGTCCATGTAAACGCCATAAACGCCCCGTACTTGCTTTTGAAGAAATCACGAACCGCCTGCATATCGGCTTTCACCTTGTTGTTGAATCTCAACCGCCATTTGCGAAGCGGTGCCGCCCATTTACGCCTGCGCTGTTCCGCACCGTTATCAAACTCGGTAATAAGCGTTTTATATTCCAGCGTTTCCTCAAACACAAAATCAGGCAAAAAGATAAAATCGCTCATGCGTAACTCCTGATAATCGACCGAATTTTGCCGTTGTTATAAATGTCATCGGCGATGGCGTTGGATAACATCTTGCGGTTACGCCACACGTCCTGAGCGTCCCACGCTTGAATGACCTGATTGACGTTAATCGTTACGCCCCCGCCCTGAATAGACTCGCCATTATTAAGCGCCCGAAGATTATCCGATCCGCCCACCGCCTGCATACCCCTGCGGGAAAGAACACCTTCTCCGGTCTGAGCGATAATCGGCACCTCATCAGGCGCAAGCCCTGAATGCGCACGTATAAACGCCCGGTTGCGTCTTTCAACCGATCCGCCTTGATGAAACAAACTCGCCACAGGCACACCGAATAACGTGCCGCCAGCACCGGCCATCGCCGTAAACAACTTCATGAGTAAAATCTTCGCCAATATATTTGAGATCATCTGCAAGACCGCCCTGCCAAAATCGGCGAACACTTCTTTGACACTGCGAAGCTCTCCAGTAAACGCCTTGAAGAAAAACTGCGAAAAAGCGTTCTGCATGTTATGCGCTGATTGTTTTGCGAACTCCTCCATCACGTTAAACTGCCTGCCCGCTTCCTCTGCGCTTTTTCCCACCTCTTTCGCCACGTTCTTCAATATCTCCGCCGTCTTATCACCCGTGTCTTTAACCTTGGCAAACACAAGGTCGTACTGCGTCATGGCTTCTCGTGCGCTTTCCTCAGCCGCCAAGTTAAACGCCTGCCGTGCTTCCTCAAGCCCCTGCGTAAGGCCATCGACATTAAACTGAATTGTTTTTGTATCTAATGACTGCGAAAACCGCTCAACTTCCGCCGCCGCCTCACGGTATGTCTCGCCGACCGTGCCGGGAAGTTTTCCTAAAAGCTCATAAAATTTAACAAGCGGCACCATGAGTGATTGAAAAAAGTCTGTCCCGAACTTTAAAAGCCCGTTAAGAGCGTTGATAATCCCTTGAATGAACGCCTTCACCGCACCAGCGCCGTATTCAAGAATCGTAAAAATACCGGCGACCAAATGATTGGCGAACCCCTGCAGAAACCCGAGCACCTGCCATAACATCTGCCCGGCTGATTCCATGAAATCATTCCATTTAGATTTAAGCATCTGCACTTTTTCGTAGCTGGTCATCATCTCAAGATTGACCGCCGCAAGATGCGATTTACTTCTTTCTAAAATGTGATTGGCGATCGCCTGCGCCATGTGGTACTTCTCAACTTGCTCGGTTGTCTTTCCCGTTGCACGAGCGTAAGACTCCACAGCGTCTTTAAGCGATAACTGCAAGCCATATGACCTGCGTAAAGTCGTGACCAGACCGCCGGTGACTGCGCTTGATATGTTCTGAAACGCTTCTTCCGTGGTCGTTCCGAATATCCGTGCCTCCACCCGAGCCTGACGCATGAGCGCCGTGACCTGATCCA